>JBELHK010000040.1:0-11454 GCA_042091415.1 Polaribacter sp.
TTATATTATCTGAATTTGCAAAAGATGTAAAAGGTAGTTCTTCTTCTGTTTGAATTTTTAATAAAGCGATATCATTACTCTTATCTGCTCCTATAAGTTCAGCCTCGTATTTCTTTTTATTATTTAATGTAATTTCAATTTCATTTGCTGAATCTATTACATGATTATTTGTAACGATATAGCCATCTGGCGATATAATAACTCCACTACCTGTACCAACTTGCTCAAATTTTCGAGAACCTCCTCCTCCAAAAAATAAATCCGCAAAAGGATTTGTTTGTGTTCTTATTGCTGTGTTCTTTACATGAACAACAGAATTTACAGTTTTTTCAGCAGCAAATCTAAAGTCGATTGATAAAGCATCTGTTGTTTTTTCTTTATTGATAGTTGAAATTGGTTCAAATTTTGTTTGTACTTGTTGTAAAGTATCAACAGAATTTCGTTGAACTACAACCTCATTTTCTATAAAAACTTTATAGCCAACTAATGTTAAGGCTCCTCCTAATATTGATGCGCCTAATAATCCAAAAAATTTCTTCATAATTAATAATTTTAACTAACCAAATATAGTATTTTAACAATTTTAAAAAATCTGTTTAACTTGGTTTTAACGATTTTTAACCACATTTTAACAGCACTTTTTTTCTTCCAAAATCATTACATTTGCGAGCATGAATCTTATGTTTAAAAAATATCAAGGAACAGGTAACGACTTTATTATGATTGATAATAGAGCAAAAACCTTTCCAAAAGGACAAACTGACATAATTTCTCATTTATGTGATAGACATTTTGGTATTGGGGCTGATGGTGTAATTTTAATAGAAGATGATAATCTTTTAGATTTTAAGATGATTTACTACAATTCTGATGGTAGTGAAACATTCTGTGGAAACGGAGGTAGATGTGCCGTAGCTTTTGCAAAAGAGCTGGAAATCATTAAAAACAAAACGCATTTTTCAGCAGTTGATGGAGAGCATTTTGCCGAAATTGATACTAAAAATGTCGTTTCATTAAAGATGATTGATGTAGATGATATCAAAATAAATAAAAACTCGGCTTACTTATTTACCGGAACTCAACATCATGTTGAAATGGTAGAAGACTTAAAAAATTATCCTGTTTTTGAAAAAGGAAAAATAATTAGAAATTCTTATAAATTTCCAGGAAGTAATGTAAATTTTGTAGAACAAATAAACACAAATACTTTTAAAGTAAGAACTTATGAAAAAGGAGTTGAAGATGAAACTCTTGCTTGCGGAACAGGTGTAACTGCTGTAGCTATTGCAATGCATAAAACCAATGTTACAACAGATAATCATATTTATTTAATTGTTGAAGGGGGAAATCTAGAAGTAACATTTACAAGAAAGAGCAATACTTACAATAATGTATTTCTTAAAGGACCTACTCAATACATATTTAGCGGAACTATATCTCTATAATGCAAACACTTAACGGAAAATCTATAAAACTTAGGGCTTTAGAGCAAGAGGATTTAAATTTTTTATATCAAATAGAAAATAACGAGTTATTTTGGGAAGTAAGTCACACACAAACTCCTTTTTCTAAGTATAGCTTAAGATTATATATAGAAAATTCTCATTTAGATATCTATAAAACTCAACAATTAAGATTACTAATTGAAGAGCAAAGTTCTACTAAAAGAGTTGGTTTAATTGATCTTTTCGATTTTAATCCTAAACATAAAAGAGCAGGAATTGGTATTTTAATTGCTCCTGAATTTCAGAAAAAAGGATATGCTTTTGAGTCTTTAAAACTAATTATTGATTTTGCTTTTACACATCTTGATTTGCATCAACTTTATGCAAACATATCCGAAGAGAATTTAAATAGCATTCGCTTATTTGAAAAATGTATGTTCAAAAAAATTGGAGTAAAAAAAGATTGGATTTTTTCTAACAAGAATTTTAAAAACGAAATTTTATATCAATTGATAAATGATTGATATAACTAAATAAATAATCATTTTGAAAAAAAAGAATATTTACATATTGTTATTCATAGTTATAATTCTAATTATAATTTTCATCACTCAAACTTATAGTAAGATTTTAGGTATAAACACAATAAAAGGAGGGGATTTTCTCATCAAAACAAATACTTCTTTCGCTGAGCTCAGTAAAAATCTAACTCCGTTTGTAAAAGATATATCGGCTTTTCAATGGACTGCAGAACTTAAAAAATTCAGCAAACCAAAAGCTGGGAGATATATTTTAAAAGAAAATATGTCTAATAATGAATTAGTCAATTTATTGAGAAGCGGAAATCAAACCCCTATTAAATTATCTTTTAACAATCAAAATACTCTTTCAGATTTTTCGAGTAGAATTGCAAATCAATTAGAAATAGATTCTTTAACAATAAGAGAAGTTTTTACTGATAAAATATTCTTAGAAAAAAATAATTTTACAGAAAAAACTATTTTACAAATATGTTTACCCAATACGTATGAATTCTATTGGAATATTTCTGCAAAAGAATTTAGGAATAGAATGCTTAAAGAGTACAAAAAGTTTTGGAATGAGAATAGACTATCAAAAGCAAAAAAACTGAACTTAACAAAAAATGAAGTTATAGTACTAGCGTCTATTGTTCAAAAGGAAACTACAAAAAATATTGAAAGACCAATTGTTGCGGGTTTATACTTAAATAGATTAAGAAAAGGATGGCCTTTACAGGCAGATCCTACAATAATTTACTGCATTAAATCAATTAAGGGTGAAAATTATGTTGTAAAGAGAGTATTAAGAAAAGATTTAGAAATAAACTCTCCTTATAATACTTATAAATATAGAGGACTTCCTCCTTCTCAGATATCAATGCCAGACATAAGCTCAATAGATGCTGTTTTAAATTCTAAAAAGCATAATTATTTTTATATGTGTGCAGATATCTCTAAAATAGGATATCATAAATTTGCAAAAACATTAGCACAACATAATAGAAATGCCGCCGAATATCAAAATTGGTTGAATAGGAAAGGAATTAACAGATAATAGCTTACAAGTATCTTAATCGAAATTGTTCCTTTTACTTGTTTTAATGAAAAATAAAGTCAATAATTCATCATATAAATGATGATATAGCTACTTTCCTTAAAGAAATGACAATTTAAACAGTATTAAAATTTTGATTATCAATTATTTAATAAAATATGTACCTTTGCACGGCAAAATAAAATCGTTTTGTAATGTTAAAAAAAGTTTTATTTTTAGGAGTAGTCTGTATTTTATTAAGTACAAAGCCACACTCGCTAATTGAAAAGAAAGTAGATTTTGTTATTTACCCAAAAGCAACTAACTACAACATTCTATATCTAAAAAGGAATTTTGTTGCTTTTAAAGAAGCATTAGCTTTTAAAGAATCTCAAGGAAAATATAGTGTTGTAAATACTCTTGGTTATTTAGGAAAATATCAATTTGGAAAAAATACTTTAGAGCGATTCAGAATATATGACACCCAAGCATTTCTTAAAAACCCTGAACTTCAAGAAAAAGCATTTATTGCATACTGCAAAGTTAACAAATGGATTTTACGAAAAGATATAAAACGTTCAGTAGGTAAAACCATAAACAATACTTTAATTACTGAATCTGGCATTTTAGCAGCAGCTCATTTAAGTGGCGCAGGAAATGTTAAGAAATATCTTCGAAGCAATGGGCAAACAAAATTTAAAGATGCTTATGGTACATCGATAGCACTCTATTTAAAAAAGTTTGCCGACTATAATGTCTCGAACATTATACCTGATAGAAAAGCTACTGTTTAATTTATTTCTGAATGATAAAAATAGCTGGTCTTTTATGCAGATCAGGGTTTTGACTCTTCCACTCTTTTGCTGTTAAAGTCTTAATAAACTCAGTTGGTAAAGTAATATCTGCAGCAATACATAAATTTGTTAAAGGTGTAAGTGTAGATTTTAAATCAGAAAACATCTTTTCATTTCTGTAAGGAGTTTCAATAAATATTTGAGCCTGATTTTTATCTTTAGATAAACGCTCTAATTCTTTAATTGCTCTTTTTCTATCAGATTTTTCAATTGGTAAATAACCATTAAATGCAAAATTCTGACCATTCATTCCTGAACTCATCATTGCCAATATAATCGAGGAAGGCCCAACTAAAGGAACTACTTGAATATTCTTTTTATGTGCTAATTTAACAATACTTGCTCCTGGATCTGCAATCGCTGGCACACCTGCTTCAGATAGTAAACCAATGTTAACTCCTTGTTCACAAGCATCTAAATATTTTTTTGTTTCTTGCTCATCAGCATATTTATCTAAATTTAGAATCGTTAGTGATGATTGTTGTTTTTTAGGTGTAATTTTTTTGATAAATCTTCTTGCTGACTTTTCATTTTCAACAATATAACAATCAATTTGTTCTACGACTTTTTTTACAGATAAAGGCATCACCTCTAAAGGTTCAGTTTCTCCTAAAGTAGTTGGAATTAAGTATAGTTTACCTCGCATTTGCATTATTGTATTTTTTAACTAAAACATCACAAGCTTTATTTAACATTTGAAAAACATTCTCAAAACCATCATCTCCTCCGTAATAAGGATCAGGAACTGATCTATTTTCTTCTGGATAAACTTCATTTAAAATCAACTTCACCTTTTTCTCATCATTTTTATTTCTTGCCAACATCAAAACATTTTGATAATTAGTCATATCCATAGTATAAATATAATCGAAAGTATCAAAATCGCTGATATTAAATTTTCTTGCCTTTTGATGTGAAATATCAATATTATATCTAAAAGCTACATCAATAGAACGTTTGTCAGGAGAATTTCCTTCATGGTAAGATGCTGTTCCTGCAGAATCTACAAAAACATCTTCTGAAATTATTTTAGATTCTAAAATACCCTGCGCCAAAGGAGAACGACATATATTCCCCAAACAGACCATAAGAATCTTAATCATTATAAAAAATTAGAAAGTTAACTTTTTAGTTAAGTCATCTACATATCTTCTGAATTGCTTATCAGTTTCAGAAAGGTTATCTACAGTTTTACAAGCATGTAAAACTGTTGCATGATCTCTTTGCCCTATTTGATTACCAATACTTGCTAAAGAAGTTTTTGTTAATCTTTTTGCAAAATACATTGCTAGTTGACGTGCTTGAACAATATGACGTTTTCTTGTTTTTGATTGAAGTGTTGCCACATCCATATCAAAATACTTTGAAACTTCTTTTTGTATAAAATCTATTGAAACTTCCTTCTTAGTATTTTTTACAAACTTATCTACTATTTGTTTTGCTAACTCAATAGAGAATTCTTTTCTATTAAAAGACGCTTGTGCAATCATAGAGATGATAACACCTTCTAATTCTCTAACATTAGATTTGATATTTTTAGCAATATATTCAATAATTTGATCTGGCATATCCACACCATCTCTAAATAGTTTATTCTCTAAAATTGAAATTCTAGTTTCATAATCTGGCGCTTGTAACTCTGCAGATAACCCCCATTTAAAACGAGATAGTAATCTCTGTTCTATGTCTTGCATATCAACAGGAGCTTTATCTGAAGTCAAAATTACTTGCTTCCCATTTTGATGTAAATGGTTAAAAATATGAAAAAACACGTCTTGAGTACCTGCTTTACCAGATAAGAATTGAACATCGTCAATAATTAATACATCAATCATCTGATAAAAATGAATAAAATCATTCCTAGTATTTGATTTTACTGAGTCAATAAATTGTTGTGTAAATTTTTCTGAAGAAATATAAAGTACTGTTTTATCAGGATATTTATCTTTAATATCAACTCCGATTGCATGAGCTATGTGAGTTTTACCTAAACCTACTCCTCCATAAATTAAAAGTGGATTAAAAGATGTTCCTCCAGGCTTATTTGCAACTGCCATACCTGCAGATCTAGCTAATCTATTTGAATCTCCTTCAACAAAATTTACAAAACTATAATTTGGATTTAATTGAGATTCTATCTTAACTTTTTTTAATCCTGGAATTATAAAAGGGTTTCGTAATTCTCTTTTACTAGAATCTAATGGAACTGTAATTTTTTGAGCTTTTAGAGGTTTTCTGTTAGAACTAGGAATTTTTACAGTTTGTGGTCTATTACTACTGTAATTGTTCTCCATTCGAACATCATAAATCAATTTAGCATCAGTTCCTAAATATTTTACTAACGCAACTCTTAAAAGTTTAATATAATGCTCTTCTAACCACTCATAAAAAAACTTACTTGGTACCTGAATTGTTAATGCCTCTCCTGAAAGTTTAATTGGCTTAATTGGCTCAAACCATGTTTTAAATGCTTGCGGTTTAATATTGTCTTTTATAAAAGACAAGCAATCTTTCCAAACGGATTCAGCAGTATAATTCATTTACGAACTAGTGGTTTTTCTTTGGTTAATAAAAACTAACATTAGCGTTAGAATTCTCTTTCAAAAGCTTTACAAAAATGTGAATAAAATTCAGTAAAAAAAAATTAAATTGCTATTGATTATTAAATTTTTTTTCCGTAAAATTCGAAGGAACTAAAGAAAATATTTAGCTTGAAAAATCATATATCATCGATTAGAGTACGCTACGGAGAAACCGACCAAATGGGAGTCGTTTACCACGGAAATTATGCTCAATATTTAGAGATAGGACGTACTGAATGGCTTCGAAAACTAGGGGTTACTTACAAAGATATGGAAAACAGCGGAATAATGCTTCCTGTTATAAATTTAAATTTGAATTTTCTAAAATCTGCCTTTTATGATGATGTCTTAAAAATTGAAACTTCATTAAAGAAAAAACCATTGGTTAAAATAGAATTTGACTACCTTATTAAAAATCAAAATGATGAAATTTTATGTGATGCAAGTACAACACTTGCTTTTATAAATATGAAAACAAAAAAACCGATGAGATGCCCAAATGAAATTTTAATCAAAATGGGATTCTAGTTTTAAAATATCAATTTTATGAGAGGTGTTGAAAATTCTAAAAATACTATCAGCATCATTTTTTCTAACTGATATTTTATATTCGCAATCTAATTCTAATTTCTGATTTACGATTTTAATATTCTTTTCTTTTATAATTTTCATTACTCTATTCATAACTTCATATTTGAAGTTTAACTGAAAAAACACTTCAATAACATTTTCTACAATATCGGACTCTTCTAAAGTTATTTTTGCAGAATTTCTATATGCACTAATCAAACCTGAAACACCTAATTTAACTCCGCCAAAATAACGAATAGACACAATTAAAATATTTGTGACATCAAAGGATTTAATTTGCCCATAAATTGGTAATCCTGCAGTATTATTTGGCTCTCCGTCATCATTAAATCTATATTTAAAATTACTTAAACCAATCTTATATGCATAACAATAATGACCTGCATTTGGGTGTTTCTTTTTTAAATCATTTAAAATAATTTTTACATTCTCTTCATTCGTTACAGGAAAGGCAAAACCATAAAACTTGCTGTTTTTATCTTTGAAAAGGGTTTCTTTCGAAGGAGTTTTAATCGTTTTAAATGTATCAATCATTAGCTATGCAAAAGTTACTAAAGTTATTCCTAAGATAGCAAGAAATATTCCCAATAGATTTTTTGTACTCAATTTTTCTTTAAATAGCAACAAGCCTAAAAGTGTTGAAAAAATTACAATACCAACATTGTTAATAGTAAATAATGTTGAACTTTCGAAGCCTTCTACTTGTAATGATTTTATTAAAAAGATGATTGAATAATAATTAGGAATTCCTAAAATGATACCAGCTAAAACATTTTTTAATCCAAATTTTTCTGGTTTTTTTATGCTTCTTATAATGAAAATAATAATTCCGAAAATAGCTGCAATAAAAAATAAAGTTCCTGAAAAAATTGCCACTTCATCAGTAGCTACAAAATTGATTTCAATATATTTCAACACTGTATCTATTGCCCCTGAACCAACAAAAAGAAGAATTGGATAAAATAAATTTGCTTGATTTTTTAATTTTACTTCGTTTTTACTAGAAGTTAAATAAACAGCAACTAATGCAATAAGAATACCTAATAGCTTTAAAATAGATAATGTTTCGTTATATAAAAAAACTCCAAAAAAAACAGGAATTACTACAGACATTTTCCCTGAAACTGATGCTACTGAAACCCCATTTACTTGCGATGTTTTAGCCATTAAAAAAAACACACTAACAAACATAGCTCCAAGAATTATAGCTCCAAAAATCCAATCTTTATGTAAAATTTCTGTCACAGAAGCTGTTTTCTCTGAACTAATAAACCCTACTGTAAAAGCAACTAGATAATTTATAACTATGGCCTTTAGAATATCTACTTTATAAATTCCAAAATATTTAAAAATTACAAATAGACCTGACGAAAATAAAATACTTAATAAAATAAAAATCAACTTAAATGGTTTTTGGTGAATAATTCAGTAATATCTTCTTCTTTAGGTTTCAAATTCCAAACATGAATGTTTAGCGATTTCGCAATTTCTGTATTCTCTTTTGTATCATCTATAAAAAGAGTTTCTTCTGCTTTTAAATTATTATTATTTAGCACAAATTGATAAATATTTGCATTTGGTTTTCTTAAATTTATCTCGTGTGATAAATAGAATTTTTCAAAACAATTTTTGAACTCGTTGTATAAAGATGATCCCCAATCATTTTTTATCCATGAAATATGTAAATCATTTGTATTGCTAAGCAAGAATAATCGATATTTTTTTGATTTTGCTAATTCTTTTAAAAAAACAAGTCTTTGAATTGGAAAATCTAATAAGATTGAATTCCAAATTCTTACAAATTCAACACTTTTCTCATTTTTGTTTTGACCTGAAATTTTAGAATGATATTGCTCAACAAAACTATTGATGAAATTTTCTGTAGATATATCTCCAGTTTCAAAAGTTTTACAATTTAACAACATATTTTCCGGCAAACTTTCAATTCCAATATTCTTTAAGTTTTTATCTATTGCTTCTTTATCTAGATTGATAAAAATATCTCCGAAGTCAAAAATTATATTTTTAATCATTAATATATTTTATTAAAACATCCTCAAAAATCTTCTCTTCAGAAAAAAGTTCAGCTTCAAAAACAGGTGCTTTTAGCCCTTCTTTTAAATTTGAATTTCCGATAAAAACATGAGTTTCATCCCATAAATTTTCATTGATGAAAGTTTGTAAAGTCTTTAAACCTCCTTCAACAATTAAAGATTGAATTTGAAATTTATGTAAAACTTCGCAAACTTGAATAGGGATAGATTTTGTAAAATCAATTTTCTCAAAAAAAAGATTTTCTTCTTCAGAATATTGATTATTAATAGTTTTTTCAGTGATTATAATCGTTTTAGAAGCATCATCGAAAACAGATAAATCTCTAGATAATTTCAAATCTTTATCTAAAATAACTCTCACTGGGTTTTCACCAAACCAACTTCTAATATTTAATTTAGGATTGTCTTTTAAAACAGTATTTGTACCAACTAAAATAGCATGCTCTTTTGCTCTTAATTTATGGGTAATTTGACGAGAATATTGATTTGATATCCAAAAAGGTTCTTGCTTTTCTTGTTGTTTTGGAGCTATAAAACCGTTTAAAGTTTGTGCCCACTTTAAAATAATATAAGGTCTTTTTCTACTTTGGAATGTAAAAAATCTTTTATGATGTAATTTACATTCATCCTTTAAAACTCCAACAATTACTTCAACTCCAGCATCTTTTAAACGTTTAACTCCTCTACCAGCAACAACCGGATTTATATCTAAACAGCCAATAACTACTTTTTTTATTTGATGTTTTGCAATTAAATCTGCACAAGGCGGAGTTTTTCCGTAATGAGAACAAGGCTCTAGAGTTACATAAATAGTTGCTTCTTTTAATATTGATTTATCTTTAACTGCATTTATGGCATTTACTTCTGCATGATTTCCTCCGGGTTCAGAGGTAAATCCTTCTCCAATAATTTTATCTTTATAAACAACAACAGCACCAACTGATGGGTTTGGTCTTGTAATACCAACTCCGTTTTTAGCAATTTGCAAGCATCTTGTTATGTAATATTCATCAATATTCATTGTTTCATTAAAACTTAATTTTTATCTCTTCAGTTTTATCAATTGAGTATTTATTAAAATAACCAAAAACTTTATATGTTAAATCACCTATAAACTGAACCTTAATAGATTTATTCAAAAATGAATTTATTAAACCACTAAAAATACCATTTTTATTGTTGTCAAAAACTTTTTTCGACGGAATAACCACATTTAAAGGAATAGTAAATTCTTTTCTAGCTGGCACTTTAAATTCATCTGAAGAAACTTGAGCTAATTCAGTACCATTTACAATTACTTTTATTTCATCCGTTGAAATTTTACCAGAAACATCATTCGGATTTTCAAAAAAAGCATCTGCTTTTAAACGAATAGTATCTGAGGAAAATGATACTATTTTTACATTATCAACTTTAATAAAAACTGGTTTTTTTGTTACTGAACAACTAAACGATATAAAAATCAAAAGAAAAAAATAACACAGCTTTTTCATCAATTTAAGTTTTAAAAATATATATTGCTTGTGCAAAAATAAAGTTAATAAATGACAAGTGATGATTTTATTATAAGAGAAATTAGAGAGGAAGATAATGCTCAAATGGCTACTATAATAAGAAATGTAATTCTAGAAATGGGCGCACCTAAAATTGGCACAGCTTATGAAGATAGAGCAACAGATGAAATGTTTGAAACGTATCAAAAAAGCAAGGCTGCATATTTTGTTTTAGAATACCAAAACAATGTAGTTGGCGGTGTTGGAATTGCTCAGCTAGCGAACTATGACGGGAATGTTTGCGAGCTTCAAAAAATGTATTTTTCACCGATTGCTAGAGGAAAAGGTTTAGGTTTTAAACTAATTAAAAAATGTATTGAAAAAGCACAAACATTTGGTTTTGAATCTTGTTATTTAGAAACACTTCCTTATATGAAAGCAGCAGTAAAACTGTATAAAAAATATGGTTTTGAAAATTTAACAAAACCAATGGGCAATACACAACATTATAATTGTAATGTTTGGATGATTAAAAAGATATGACATTAAAAGAGTTTAAATTTAAATTTACTGAGGTTTTAAACCCTCTTTATCCGAAAACAGAAATTGATTCGTTTTTCTTTTTATTGATTGATGAATATTTGAAATTAGAAAGAATTGATTTTAGTTTAAATCCTAATAAAGAAATTGATAAAGAAAATCTTAAAAAACTTGATGATGCTCTTGTAAGATTAGAAAAAGAAGAGCCTTTGCAATATATTGTTGGTAAAACTGAGTTTTTTGGACTCCCTTTTATTGTAAACAAAACCACTTTAATACCAAGACCCGAAACCGAAGAATTGGTTGAATGGATTATCTCTGAAATTGAAAACAATAAAGAA
>JBELHK010000040.1:11554-16455 GCA_042091415.1 Polaribacter sp.
AACTAAGTAATAAAAATCTATCCATATTAGATATCGGAACTGGTTCTGGCTGCATTATAATATCTTTAGCAAAAAGTTTAAAAGACAATAATTATTCTGCGATAGATATTTCTCATCAAGCCCTAAAAGTTGCTAAAAAAAACGCATTTTATAATAATGTAAAAATTGATTTTTTAGAATCAAACATTTTAAAGACAAAAAAACTCACAAAAACGTACGATATTATAATTTCTAATCCGCCTTATGTAAGAGATTTAGAAAAATCAGAAATTCAAAATAACGTATTAGAAAACGAACCCCATGAAGCTCTTTTTGTTTCTGATGAAAATCCATTAATTTTTTATGATAAAATTGCCGATTTAGCAAAAAAGCATCTCTCTAAAAATGGACTTCTTTTTTTTGAAATTAATCAATATTTGAGTCAAGAAACTTTAAAACTAATTGAACGTAAATCTTTTAACAACATAGAACTTCGTAAAGATTTATTTGGAAACTACAGAATGTTAAAAGCAACAAATAATTAAGTGAATTCTTATTATTACCTTTGAATTGTTCAACAAGATTTCATGATTAAAATAAATCTTAAAACTATATAATTATGCGAATCGATATTATATCTGCAGTACCTGATTTATTGGAAAGCCCTTTCAATCATTCAATTGTTAAAAGAGCGAAAGAAAATGGTTATTTAGATATTAAAATTCATAATTTACGTGAATATGGTTTAGGAAACTACAAACAAATAGACGACACTCAATTTGGTGGTGGTGCTGGAATGGTATTAATGATTAAACCGATTTCTAATTGTATAAATAAACTTTTAGCAGAAAGAGCATATGATGAAATTATATATATGACTCCTGATGCGAAAACCTTGAATCAAACAACTGCAAATTCATTATCACTAAAAGAAAATATAATAATCTTAACTGGTCATTACAAAGGTATTGATCAAAGAATTAGAGATAAATATATTACAAAAGAAATATCTATTGGAGATTATGTTTTAACTGGAGGAGAATTGGCTGCAGCTGTTCTTGTAGATTCTATTGTAAGATTAATTCCTGGAGTTATTGGTGATGAACAATCTGCTTTAACAGATTCTTTTCAAGATAATTTATTATCGCCTCCTGTTTACACTAGACCTGCAGATTTCGAAGGAATGAAAGTACCAGATATATTACTTTCTGGTAATTTTCCGAAAATCGAAGAATGGAGAAGTGAAAAAGCCTTTGAGAGAACAAAAAAAATAAGACCAGATTTATTCAGTGATGAATGATTTTTAAAAATGATTATTTTTTCTAAATAGTTTTAGCAAGACAACGTTTAAAATTTACATTACTTATCATTATTTAATTTACAAATAACATATATTACATAATGACAAAATTTAGATTTTCTTATTTCGGTTAACATTGAATAGCTGAAAAGATGTTAAAATTCTGGTTGTATTACAGTAAAAATCATCAAAATAAAAATTAATTAAAATATTTTTATCAACTAAAAATAATCACTAAATTTGCACTCGCTAAAATAACCTCTGACGAAATACGTGAACGTTGTTTTTGCTAAACAATAATTTTTAAGATATGGAATCTTTAGTAAAGTTTGTACAAGACGAATTTGTAGCAAAAAATGAGTTACCAGAATTTGCAGCTGGTGATACTATTACAGTTTATTACGAAATTAAGGAAGGAAACAAAACTCGTACTCAGTTTTTTAGAGGAGTTGTAATTCAAAAAAGAGGAAGTGGTACTTCTGAAACATTTACAATCAGAAAAATGTCTGGTACTGTTGGTGTAGAAAGAATTTTCCCTTTAAACTTACCTTCTATTCAAAAAATTGAAGTTAATAAAAAAGGAAAAGTACGTAGAGCTCGTATTTTCTACTTTAGAGAACTTACTGGTAAAAAAGCAAGAATTAAAGAAAGAATTAGATAATTTTTTCTTCCAAAATAAAAAAAAGCATTGTGATTATCACAATGCTTTTTTTATATATCTAATTTTGAGACTATAGTTTATAATTAATTTATGTACAAACCGTAAAAAAACTACTATTAAAATCTACAACAACCTATTTACCAATTGATTTTCCCCTCTAAAAAAACAGGTAAAACACATGTTTTCAGCTTTATAGACAAATCATATTATACTTATATCGCGTTTATTTTTAAAAACAAAGAGTTACACAAGTATCATTTTAAAAATTCGTTATAAATAGGAGTAATTTAAGCAGAAATTACAATAGTATTTTCGAGTCTAATTCTTACATTTGCAATCGCTTATTTTTTAAAATAATAATTATTTATTAAGAACACAGATAAAAACTTAAAAACATTTAAGATGGCTAAAATTATATATACTAAAACAGATGAAGCTCCTGCTTTGGCAACTAGATCTTTTTTACCAATTGTAAAAGCATTTACAAAATCTTCCGGTATAGAAATAGAAAGTAAGGATATTTCATTAGCAAGTAGAATTTTAGCTAATTTTTCTGATTATTTAAATGATGATCAAAAAGTTGAAGATGCATTAGCATATTTAGGAGAGTTAGCAAAAAAGCCTGAAGCTAATATCATTAAACTTCCTAATATTAGTGCTTCAGTTCCTCAGTTAGTAGGAGCAATTAAAGAATTACAATCAAAAGGATACAATCTTCCTGATTATCCTGAAGAAATAAAAAACGAGGAAGATAAAGCTGTTTTAGCTTTATATAATAAGGTAAAAGGATCTGCAGTAAATCCTGTTTTAAGAGAAGGAAATTCTGATAGAAGAGCTCCTAAAGCAATTAAGAATTATGCTCGTAAAAACCCTCATTCGATGGGAGAATGGAGTTCTGATTCTGAAACGCATGTTGCCACAATGTCTGAAGGAGACTTTGCACATAACGAAAAATCAGTAACTTTAGATAAGGCAACAGAAGTAAAAATAGTTCACACTTCAAATTCAGGTGAAAAAACTATTCTAAAAGAAAATATCTCTTTATTAGATGGTGAAATTATTGATGCTTCAGTACTGAATAAAAAATCATTAATTGACTTTTTAGAAAAAGAAATAAAAGATGCTACAGAAAAAGACATCTTACTTTCTCTTCATATGAAAGCAACAATGATGAAAGTTTCAGATCCAATTATTTTTGGTCATGTAGTAAAAACATACTTTAAAGAGGTTTTTGAAAAATACAACGATACTTTCACAAAGATTGGTGTAGATGTTAAGAGTGGTTTCGGAAACTTATTAAGCAATTTAGATGAACTTTCATCAGAAGAAAAAGCTGAAATTTTAAAAGATATAGATGATACTTTTAAAAACAAAGCTGATGTTGCAATGGTAAATTCAGATAAAGGGATTACCAACTTACATGTACCTTCTGACGTTATTATTGATGCATCTATGCCTGCAATGATAAGAACTTCAGGAAAAATGTGGAATAAAGAAGGGAAACTTCAAGACACAAAAGCAATTATACCTGATAGTTCTTACTCAGGTGTGTATAAAGCAACAATTGAATTTTGCAAGAAAAATGGAGCTTTCGATCCAAAAACAATGGGTACAGTTCCTAATGTTGGTTTAATGGCTCAAAAAGCAGAAGAGTACGGTTCACATGATAAAACTTTTGAAATTTCATCAAACGGTACAGTAGAAGTAATCAATGTTGATGGCTCTACTCTTATCGAACATAATGTGGAAGAAGGTGATATTTGGAGAATGTGCCAAACAAAAGATTTACCAATTCAAGATTGGATTAAATTAGCAGTTACTAGAGCAAAAGCCTCTAATACGCCTGCTGTTTTTTGGCTAGATGAAAATAGAGCTCATGATGCTGAAGTAATTAAAAAAGTAAATAAATATCTACCAAATCACAATACTGATGGTTTGGATCTTAGAATATTATCACCTATAAAGGCAACAGAATTTACTCTTGAAAGAATTATTAAGGGAGAAGATACTATTTCTGTTTCAGGAAATGTATTAAGAGATTATTTAACAGATTTATTTCCGATTTTAGAAGTTGGTACATCTGCTAAAATGTTATCAATTGTTCCTTTAATGAATGGTGGAGGTTTATTTGAAACTGGTGCGGGAGGTTCAGCTCCAAAACACGTAGAGCAATTTTTAGAAGAAAATCATTTACGTTGGGATTCTTTAGGTGAATTTTTAGCTTTAGCTGTTTCTTTAGAGCACTTAGGAAATGTAACTAACAATTCTAAAGCGCTAGTTTTAGCTGAGACATTAGATCAAGCAACTGATAAGTTTTTAGATCAAAGAAAATCGCCTTCTAGAAAAGTTGGAGAATTAGATAATAGAGGTTCTCATTTTTATTTAGCATTATATTGGTCTGAAGCATTAGCAAATCAGAATTCTGATGAAGAATTAAACGCTGAATTTTCTCAAGTATTTGACAAACTATCTGCAAATGAAAATTCTATAACTTCAGAATTAAATGAAATACAAGGAACGAAAGTAAATATAGATGGTTATTATCTACCAGAAGAAGAATTCGTTGTTAAAGCTATGAAACCAAATAGTATTTTAAACTCGGTTATAGGTTAAGAATTGAATAAAATTAAATTTAAAGAGTGCATTTTTTGCACTCTTTTTTTTATTTAACAAATCAAATTAAGCCAATAAAAATCAATAAAATTAGGCTTTTTTAACGTTTTCTTATAAGTATATAATTGTACTTTTGTTTGAACAAAACTTCGATTTATCAAACAAAATAATGAATCAATTTAAGTATATTTTTTTCCTTTCGTTATTCGTATCGCAATTTATTTTTAGTCAAGAAAAAATTACAATAAGCGGAACTGTTTATGACAACAATACGAATGAAACTCTAATAGGTGTATCTGTTTATTTTCCTGAACTAAAAAGTGGTACTTCTACAAATGAATATGGTTT
>JBELHK010000040.1:16555-20299 GCA_042091415.1 Polaribacter sp.
ATAAAATCTATTATATTACTTCCTGGAGTTACAAGCGCTGGCGAAGGAGCTTCTGGTTTTAATGTTAGAGGAGGTGCAGCAGATCAAAATTTAATACTTTTAGACGAGGCTATTGTTTTTAACTCATCACATGTATTTGGCTTTTTCTCTGTCTTTAATCCAGATGTTATAAAAGATGTTAAACTTTACAAAGGCGGAATTCCGTCTCGTTTTGGAGGAAGACTTTCTTCTGTTTTAGATATTTATCAAAAAGAAGGAAACAGTAAAGATTTTAAAGTAACAGGGGGTATTGGTTTAGTTTCTAGTAGATTATTAGCAGAAGGACCTATTAAAGAAGAAAAAAGTTCTTTTTTAGTTGGTGGTAGAGCTTCTTATGCTCATTTATTTTTACCTCTTTTTGATAATGATAATAAAGCTTATTTCTACGACTTAAATAGTAAAGTAAACTATAGATTTAATGATAATAATAATCTGTTTTTATCTACATATTTTGGTAAAGATATATTTGGTGTTAGTGAAAACTTCGTAAATAAATACGGAAACACCGTTGTTAATTTACGCTGGAATCACCTATTTTCTGATAAACTATTTTCTAATTTATCTTTAATTTATTCTGATTATTTCTATGGATTAATACTAGATTTTGTTGGTTTTGAATGGGATTCTGGCATTACAAACTTCAATTTAAAATATGATTTTAAACATTATATAAATAACAATTTTAAATTAACATATGGTTTAAACAATATTTATATAAAATTCAATCCTGGAGAAATAACTCCGAATAGAGAAGACTCCGGAATTCAATCAGAAAAACTAATAGACAAATATGCAAATGAATTTGCTGCTTATATAGAGGCTGAACAAAAAATCAATGATAAACTTACTTTACAATACGGTTTTCGTTTTAGCAACTTTACACGTTTAGGACAAGATGAATTAAATGTATATGAGAATGATCAACCAGTAATTTATAACGAACAATTCAGAATATATGAATCTGCGGTTGCCATAGGAACCGAAAATTATAAGAGAAGTGATGTATTAGCAACTTTTAATAATTTTGAACCAAGATTTTCAATGTCTTACTTAATTAATGATGAATCTTCATTTAAAGTAAGTTATAATAGAATGGCTCAATATTTACATTTATTATCAAACACATCATCTCCTACTCCATTAGATGTTTGGACGCCAAGTGGTAAATATATAAAACCTCAGTTATTAGATCAGTATGCTGCAGGCTATTTCAAATCAATTAAAAACGGAGATTATTCTTTAGAGACAGAAGTATTTTATAAAGATATTCAAAATAGAATAGATTATATAAACGGAGCGAATCTTATCGCAAATAACGAAATTGAAACAATTATTTTAAACGGACAATCTAGAGCTTACGGATTGGAAGTTTTATTTAAAAAGATTGAAGGAAATTTTAAAGGCTGGGTTGCTTATACACTATCTAAATCAGAACAACAAACACCTGGAAGAAACGAAATTGAACCCGGTATCAACCAAGGTAAATGGTATAGTACTCCTTTTGATAAAACTCATGATTTATCAATAAATACTAGTTATGAATTATCTAAAAAATGGACATTTAATGCAAACTTCCTATTCCAAACTGGTCAACCTACAAATTATCCTGTTGGTCAATATGAAATACAAGGATTGAATGTTCCTATATTTGATGATAATAGACGTAATTCAGATCGACTACCTTCATATCATAGATTAGATATATCTGCAACATTAACACCTGATAAAAATAAAAATAGAAAATGGCAAGCAGAATGGGTTTTTGGCATCTATAATTTATATGGAAGAGAAAATGCCGCTTCTATAAATTTCAGACAAAACAGAGAAACCTTAAGAAACGAAGCAATTCAAACTTCTATTTTTGGCGTAGTTCCTTCAGTAACTTATAATTTTAAATTTTAGTACAATGAAAAAGATATATATACTACCTATTTTACTCTTATTCTTTTTCTTTAATTGTGAAAAAGTTGTAGATATCGATGTTCCTTCAATCGAACCTAAACTTATCATAGATGCATCTTTTGAAGTCTTTTTTGATGAAAACCCTGTAACAACAAATACAGTTGTAAAACTTAGGTTATCTGCAGATTATTTTGAGACTTCAATTCCGACAGTAACAAATGCAACAGTCTACTTAACAGATATTTCAAATAACAATGTTATCAATTTCTCTGATGCAAATAATGATGGAGATTACGAACCTACAACAGACTTTATTCCTCTTGATAATACTACTTACGAATTAACGGTAATCTACGATAACGAAACCTATAAGGCTACAGCTAGAAAAATTAGGTCTACACCTTTTACTTCGGTTACTCAAGGAGATGAAACGCTATTTTCTGGTAATGAAACAGAACTTAAAATCAGTTTTAAAGATGATATTAATGAAGAAAACTATTACCTTTTCGACCTAACAAATAACTTATTTTTAACCCTTGAAGATCGTTTTTTTAATGGTTCAGATTATAATTTCTCTTACTTTTATAGTGAGGATGATTTAGAAGTTCCTACCGCTGTTAAAATTAAAATGTCTGGAATTACTAAAGAATATTTCACTTATTTTAGAGTACTTATCAGCCAGAGTGGACAAAGCTCAGGCGGACCTTTCGAAACAGTACCTTCAACATTATTAGGAAACATAATTAACACTACTAACCAAGAAAATTTTCCTCTTGGATATTTTCATATCTCTGAAACTGACACTTACACAATATTTTTAGAGGATAAGAATGATTAAATTTTATAGTAAAACATCGTTAAAAAATTCATAAAAAATGTATTTTTGAATGATGACTTTTATTAAAACAACAGAGCTAGATTCAAAATATAATCATCTTGAAGAGATGAGTATTTCTGAGTTATTAACCAATATTAATAATGAAGATAAAACAGTACCTACAGCAGTAGAAAAAGCATTACCTCAAATAGAAAAATTGACCACACAAGTTGTTAATCAACTAAAAAAAGGAGGTAAATTATTTTATATCGGAGCAGGTACTTCTGGTAGATTAGGCATTGTTGACGCTTCTGAATGCCCTCCAACATTCGGAGTTTCCTTCGATTTAGTTCAAGGTTTAATTGCTGGAGGAGATTCTGCAATTCGAAAAGCAGTTGAATTTGCCGAAGATTCAAAAACTCAAGGTTGGTTAGACCTAAAAAAGCATAAAATTTCACAAAATGATGTTGTAATTGGTATTGCCGCTTCTGGCACAACTCCTTATGTAATTTCTGCTTTAAAAGCATGTAATGAAAATAAAATTATTACAGGTTGTATTACTTGCAACCAAAAAAGTCCCTTAAGTGAAGTTGCAAAATACCCTATTGAGGTTGTAGTAGGTCCAGAATTTATCACAGGAAGTTCAAGAATGAAAGCTGGCACAGCACAAAAACTAGTTTTAAATATGATTTCTACTACCACAATGATTCAATTAGGTAAAGTAAAAGGGAATAAAATGGTAGATATGCAACTATCAAACAAAAAGTTAGTAGACAGAGGTGAAAAAATGCTGATTAAGGAATTAAATATTGACGAAAAGAAAGCAAAACAGCTACTAACAGAATTTGGTAACGTTAGAAATGCAATAGCAAATTATAACAAATGAGTACAGATTTCAATTTACTGAGAAAAGGTTTAATAAGATTAGGGATTTTACTATTCTTATTTATCTTTTCACCAATTTTAATAACTATAGGATTTAAAGC
>JBELHK010000041.1:0-7176 GCA_042091415.1 Polaribacter sp.
GAATATTCTATTATGAGACATATGATGAATCTTGAAAGTGTTATTACTTACGAAGGAACTCATGATATCCATTTATTAATAACAGGATTCGATGTAACAGGATTAAATGCTTTTAAATAGGTTTTTAAAAGCTGACATAATTATATAAATTTAACAAGCTTTTTTCAAATGAAGTAATGGGCATCTTTTACAATTTACCCCTTTCTTCTTATACTTTTGACAACATTTACTTTTTGGTTTCAAAAAGCTTTTGCTACAACTAACCTCTGTTTTATTTGAGTTTAGAGTTCGAACTTGTCTTATGTTTTTTTTGTAAAAAATTATCATTGCAAAAATAATGATGCAAAGGTAAGCTTTTATTTAGAATAGATAAAAATAGATTTGTTTTTTAACAAGTTAATAAATAACTCTTTACCTTTTCTATTAGATACAGAATTATAACACTTTTCAAATATTTTTATATCATATAAATCTTTAAAGTATTTTAAATATTCAGCTTTAGAACCGCCAAAAGGAGGTCTATTATTATATAATGCTGCATCAAATAACAACCCTACTATTTTACCTTTATCATTTAATAATTCATGACATTTATTAGCATAGCTTTGTCTTAATGAAGGAAGAATAGCACAAAAAAAGGTTTGCTCAATTATTAAATCGAACTTTATATCTATATCAAAAAAATTAATATTTAGTAGTTGCGAAGCAGGAAAATCGGGAACTCTTTTTTGTATATTTTTAAGTGCTGTTTCTGATAAATCGACTACAAAAACATTTTTAAAGCCATTTTTAAATAAATATTCAGCTTCGTAAGAATTACCTCCACCTGGAATTAATATTTTTAATTCTTTATTTTCTAGTTGATCGAAATACTTCTTTAAAGGAGGCGAAACCTGCCCTAAATCCCAACCAATATCATTATTCTGGTATCTATTATCCCAAGCTTTTGCTGATAAGTCTATATTAGGCATTTAGAAGTTTTTGTTTTAAATCTCTTTTTGATATAATACCAGCTTGTCTCCAAATTTCTTTACCGTTTTTAAACAACATAAAAGTTGGCACGCCTCTTACTTGAAATTTATTTGCTAAAGCAGTGTTTTTATCAACATCAATTTTAATAATTTTTACAGCATCGCCTAATTCATCCTTTACTTGTTTCAATATTGGAGACATCGTTTGACAAGGACCGCACCAAGTTGCAAAAAAATCAACTAAAATTGGTTTTTCTTGGTTTATGATTTCAGAAAATTTACTCACTTTTTAAAAATTACGTGTAGTTATTATTTGATCTTAAAACTGCACATTTAAAATATCTCCACTTAATTGCAATAATTGTAATTCAATTAATTTGGCGTCGAACTTTGCATTATTTGAGGCCGTTTTTGCATTAATTAAATTAATTTGTGCTTGTCTAAACTCTACAGAAGTTATTTGCCCTAAATTAAAACGTTCTTGAGTTCTATCAAAATTATTCTGATTACTTAAAACATTTTGTTCTTGGGCTTTTAAAATGAATAATTGGTTCTTATAGTTTTCCCAAGTATTTTTTAAGTTGTTTTTAATATTTACTTTTTGTTGATCTAGCGCAATTTGCTGGTTATCAAGTGCAATTTTAGCGTTAGCGATTCTTGTTTTTCTACTGCCTCCATCAAAAACATTCCAAGACAAATTTAACCCAGCATTTAATCCATCAGTTGTTATCAATTTAGCCCCAAATGGATTAATTAATTTCTCGTTTACTGTTCTATTAAAAGCGTAAGATGCGTTAAAATTAAGTGTCGGGAAGTAATTTGCCTTATTTACTTTTATATTGAATTCACTAATTGCAATATTCTTTTCGTTTTGTTTTAATAAAGAATTATTTGCCATTGTTTTTTCCTCTAATTCATCAATATTTAAAAGTTTGTTATAAACTACATCTGTTTCAACACTATAATTGGTTTCTTTATCAACTCCTAAAACAACATTCATACCTCTTTTAGCATTACTTAACTCTTGTTTTGCGGAGATATATGCAATACTATCATTATTTACATCTACTTGAGCATTTAAAAATTCTAACTTTGTAGATTGCCCGAAATCATATTGATATTTTGCTCGTTTTAGACGTTTTTTAGAAATACTTAATGCTTCTTGAAGATTATTTGTATTTTCTGATAGACGTGCAATTTGAAAGTAAAAGGTAAACAGCTGTAAATAGGTATTTTCTATAGTTTCTCTAGCCTGTAATTCAGTTAAATTATACGTTTCTTTCAATTGTTGATAGTTATATTTTCTACCTAAACCATCAAAAATTAAATAGTTAACCCCTAAAGATGTATTGTATGTTTTTGATACAATTCCGCTTCCTGAAGTTTCAGAGTCAATTCCAGTATCTCTGTCTGTAAAGGTAAGATTTTGGTTGTTTCTGGTATAATTTGCCCCTGAGTTTAGAGAAGCTGTTGGCAACAATCTACTATTAAGAATACTGGAATTGTTTTTGGCAACTTCTGAGTTGTTTTTGGCAATTTTAATTCCAAAATTATTCTTTAAAGTAATTTCAAGTGCTTCTTTTTTGGTAAGTATTTCTTGAGAATTGATATGAAATCCTAAGAATAAAAACGCAACTAAAATATATTTTTTAAATTTCATTTTCATCATATTTTGAATCAATAACCGCTCTTTCAACCTCTTCTTTGGTAATTTTATTTCCTGTCTTTAACCATTTTATATTTACTTTAAAATAGTTTGAAGTAGACAATAAAAGAGGTAAAACAATTAACGTTAATAATGTTGCTATAGCAATACCGTATGCAATTGCAATTGCCATAGGTATTAAAAATTGTGCTTGTCTACTTTTTTCGAAAATTAATGGTGCTAAACCTGCAATTGTTGTTAATGATGTTAAAACAATAGCTCTAAATCTAGATTGACCTGCGGCAATTAAAGCAGCATCATATTTCATTCCTTCTTTTAAATAGCTATTGAATTTACCAATTAAAACTAAGCCATCATTCACCATAATTCCTATTAATGCAATTATTCCTAAGAACGATAAAATACCAATAGAAAAGTTATGAATATAATGCCCCCAAATTACTCCAATCATACTAAAAGGAATCATAATTATGAGTAAAATCGGCTGACTATATGAACGAAAAGTGAATGCAATAACAATATAAATTAATAATAATATTACTGGACCAACAACATTAATTGAATCTGTAGTCTTATTTGCTTCTCTATTTTGCCCTTCATAAAGAGGTTTAACAGTCGGGTATTTAGATAAGATTTCTGGCATGATATTATTTTTTATATTATCAAGAATATCTGTTTCACTTGCGCTTAAATCTTTTAAATCTGCTGTTATTTGTATTTCTCTTTTACCATCTAAATGATTGATAGCAATATCTCCTCTTTCAATAGTATAATTTGCAATTTCTGAAAAAGGGATACGAGTTCCGTTTGGAGCTACTATTCTCATATCATCTAAATCTTTAATAGATGATCTATCTTTTTTATCGTAACGAACCCAAACTTTTATTTCATCTTGACCACGTTGAAAACGCTGTGCTTGAAACCCAAAAAAACCTGCTCTAACTTGAGACATTATTGTTTGAAGATTTAAACCTAACAAATATGCTTTGTCTTTAAGTTCAATTCGAACCTCTTTAATTCCTGTTGGATCATTATCTGCAACATCTTTTAATTGTGGGTTATTTTCTAGAACAAGTTTTAATTCATTCTTAACCGCCTTTAACTCATCAATATTGTTACCCAATAAAGAAACAGCAACAGGGCTACCACCAAAATTACCTCCAGAACCAAAAGTTAAACTTTCTACTCCATAAATTTTACCTACTTTTTCTTCTATAGAATTTGTTATTTCTGGTGATGAAAAATCGCGTTCTTCTCCAGGAAGAAGATTCACCGTTAAAGTAGCATTTGCACTTCCAGGACCAATTCTTTTTATTACATTTTGAACCACTTGTTCGTCGCCTGTTTGCTTTTGAGTATACTCTTTGTTTGTAAGCCAAACCTTATCTTCTATGAACGAAATAATTGAATCTGTAATTTTTTCATTAGTTCCTTGTGGCATATTTAAAGTGATTTGCACTCTATCACTTGCTATTCTTGGAAAGAAAGAACTTTTAATTACGCCACCTTGTAAGGCCGAAAAACTTATTAGCAATGCTGCAACAAAAACAGAAAAAATAAAAAATTTATTTTTTAAAGAAAACCTTAAAGCTGGCACATAATATTTATCTCGAAAAATACTTAAATACTTATCTGCAGTTGCGTTTATTTTTTTAAAAAAACTATCAATACCATTTATTTTTTTAGGCTTACCATTTTCTAATCTTTTTCTATCTAAAGCTTTTGAATGCGCAATATGTGCGGGTAAAATAATTAAAGCTTCAATTAAGGAAACGCTTAATGTTAATAAAACAACAGTAGAAACTTCACCAAAAAAACTACCAATTCTACCATCTACAAAAAAGAATGTTGAAAATGCAATGATAGTTGTTAAGATAGCAGAGATAATTGGTGGAATAACCTCTATAGTACCATCAATTGCCGCGTTTATTTTAGATTTTCCTAAATCATAATAATGATGATAGATGTTTTCTCCGATCACAATTCCATCGTCTACTAAAATACCTATAACGATAATCATTCCGAAAAGAGATAAGACATTAATAGTTACATCAAATTGAGCAGCAAAAACAAACATACCTAAAAATGCAACTGGTAAGCCAAAAGCAACCCAAATTGCCAATCTTAAATTTAAAAACAATGCTAAAAAAAACAATACCAAAAGTATTCCTACAAATCCGTTTTCTAACAATAATTTTGTTCTACCATTTAGTGTTATAGAAGAATCACTCGAAACATTTAATTGAATATTTTGCTGTTTTTGATTATACTCGTGTATATAATCTTTAATTTTATCCGCAGAGGAAATTAGATCTTCATTATTTGTGTTACTGACTGTAATATTTATTGCCAAATTACCATTATAATATAATCTATCTGGAATCTCTGACCAAGTATCATTAACCGATGCAATATCTTTTAATCTTATAATATTTCCTGATGGCTCTGTTCTAACAATTAAATTTTGAAGTTCAACACCATAATAAGCTCTGTTACTTGCCCTAATTAAATAATCTTCTTCAGAGGTTTTGATATTTCCTCCAGTAATTAAAATATTAGTATTTCTTATAGCGTTCGAAACTTCTGTAAAAGATAAATTATAAGAGCGTAAGTCATTTTCTCGAATGGCAATTTCAATTTCCTCTTCTGGAAATCCTGAAATTTCTACCTGAGAAATACCATTAATGCCTCGTATATCATTTTCGATTGCTCTTGCATACTGCTTTAAAGATTTTAATGAAACATTATTACCGCTGACAGTAAAACTAATAGTAGAATTTATACTTTCTACCTTTGCGATTACAGGTGGCTCCATCCCTGAAGGAAACGAAGGAACTCTATCTACTGCATTTTTTACATCAGATAAAACTACATCAATATTTTTTCCTTTTTCGACTTCTACATTAATACTAGCAGAGTTTTCTAAAGACACTGACGTAACTCTTTCTACACCAACGATTCCTTTTAAATTATCTTCTATTTTTAAAACAACACCTTCTTCCATTTCTGCTGGTGATGCACCAGGATAAGCTAGTGAAATTCTAATTAGTTGAGAATCTACTAATGGAAAAAAAGAAGATTTCATACTAAAAACACCCACAACTCCAAAAGCAATAAATGCAATGATAACTACATTTACAGCAACTGGATATTTGATAAAGTAAGTAATGATTTTTTTCATAGCCTACTTCTTTTTATTGATTTTCACAATCATTCCATTAAAAGCTCCTGGCAAATTTTGAGTCAAAACCTTATCATTATTTTTTAAGCCTTTAACAACTACTTTTTCAGCACCAAAATAAACTGGATTTATTTTTACTAAAGTTAATATACTATCATTCTTAACAGTATAAATTGAATGATTATCAACCAATAACTTTCTTGAAATTTCAATTGCGTTACTTACAGATTTAGCCACTAAATTTGCTTCTAAAAACATACCTTCTTTTAAATCTGGATGTTTTACATCTATATATGCTTTTATGGTTTGTGATGTCTGGTCTATCTTAGCATTAACTCTTACAACTTTACCAACATATGTTTTGGTTTTAGATGAATTTGTTAAATTAACACTATTCCCTACTTTTAATAAATCTGCAAACTCTGAATTAACAGATACTTCCATTTCATATAAACTAGTATCTATAAACTCCCCTAATTTTTGGCCAGCTCTTACTAAACTTCCAGAAGTTACCAATGCTTCTGTTAAAACCCCAGTAAAAGGCGCTTTAATTTGATGTTTAGACAACCGAACTTCTAAATTTTTTACGTTATAATAAGCCGTTAAAATTCCTCTACCAGAAACGAAATACTTTTCTTTATCGGTTGAAAAAGTTGGGATTTTAGGTATATTAGAATTTACATCAAAAGATTGTAAATAGCTTTCCCATTTTTTAAACTCAGAAGTAAAATCTAAACGAACATCAGGTAAAATAGAGGTGATTAAATTGAATAAATTGCTTCTTTGAGATTTTAAAGAGGCTGTAAATTCATCACTGTTTATTGTTAACAAAGTTTGTCCTTTGTAATATTTTGTTCCTGGTTTAAAGAGTTTGTTTGAATTTTCTAGAATTCCCTGAACTTCTGAAAAAATATCAATTTTATTTACAGCAATTAAGTTACCATTTGCCGATAATACAATTGGGATATCGTCATTTTTGACCTCCTCTACAAAAACAGTTTTTTTAGTTTTTTTAAAATTAGGTTTTGGTTTTTTACTTTTTTCTATCAAAAAATTACCTAGTAATATTGCCCCTGCAATTAATAAAGCTCCTATTACTGCTAAAATTATTTTTCTCATATTTGATTGATTATATTGCTCTTGAAAGCAAAAGACACTTTCTATCTGAAAATTTTCACAAAGATAGTTTTAACATTTACAAAAGTCTTTTTTAGAGAAACATCTTTGTTAAAAAAAAGTTATAATGCTTATTGTTTGAGGTAAAAAACCAAAATAGTTCTTCAATTAGTTAAAAAATTGAGCTCATTTTACAATTATCTAAGCTCATTAAAAACCAAACTCAAAATAAAATTAAAAAA
>JBELHK010000041.1:7276-19933 GCA_042091415.1 Polaribacter sp.
TTTTTATCAAAAACATTCCTTAATAAATAATGAAAACAACACGAGATCTTATCAATTTAATTAATCTAAAAAAGATCGATAGTCATAATTTTTCTGGTGAAAGTAAAACTATCGGAAGTTTAATTGTATTTGGAGGCCAAGTACTCGCGCAAGCTGTAAACGCTGCATATAGAACAATTCCTGAAGATCGTTATATTCATTCATTACATTCGTACTTTTTAGAAGCAGGCGATTTAGAAATCCCTATTCACTATAATGTTTCTGAAATGAGAAACGGAGGCAGCTTTTCTACAAGAAGAGTTACAGCCTCTCAAAAAGGAAAGACTATTTTTATTTTAGCAGCTTCTTTTCATAAAATTGAAGAAGGATTTGAACATCAATCTTTAATGAATTCTGATTTAAAACAACCTGAAGAATTATTTAGTTGGACGGATATTGCAGAACAAATGGGCGATTTTATACCAGAAACTTTTAAAAACTTTTTATCAGTTGATAGACCTATCGATTTTAAACCTGTTCGATTGCAAAATCCTTTAGATTTAAAAGATTTACCTCCTACAGAAAATATTTGGTTTAAATTAAAAGGAGATGTTCCTACAATGAATCTTAGATCGAAACACGAAATTCTAACATATATTTCTGATTATAATATTTTAAATGCCGCATTTAATCCTAATGCAAAAAGTTATAACTTTTCAAATACAAGAACGGCTAGCTTAGATCATTCTATGTGGTTCTTTAGAGATTTTGATTTTAATGATTGGATGTTGTTTTCTGCTGAATCTCCGAATGCTTTTGGGGCAAGAGGTTTGGTGAAAGCTAATATATTTACAAGAGATGGAAAATTAGTCGCTTCAATAGCCCAAGAAGGCTTAATGAGGCCCAAAACAAAAAAATTATGAGTCCTTTTATTTATGTATTAACAACAAATGGGTTGTTATTTCTTTTGAGTATTATTTTTAGAAAATTCCCTCCAAAAAAAATAAACAATTGGTATGGTTATAGAACTTATAGAACGATGCAAAATAAAAAAGTCTGGGATTTTGCAAACCAAACTTTTAATGTGAGTTTCTTTAAATACAGTGGCATTTCTTTTTTAGCAAGTTTAGTTTTGGCAACAATATCTTCTGTAGCATTAAGTTGGCAGCCTATGCTTTTAGTACTATTAACAATTTTAGTTTGTATTATTAAAACCGAAAAATCTTTAAACGAAAATTTTACTGACGAAGGTAAAAGAAAGTAAATAAAGCTTAAAAATTAGCCATAAGAGATAACGATAAGTTTCTTCCTGGAGACGAAACTCCTGAAGCAAATTCTATATAATGTTCGTCGAAAATATTGTCGATTCTTGCTTGAAGAGAAAAATTACCATTAACAAGGTAACTACCATTTACCCCTAATGTTACCCAACTTGGAGAACCATAATATTTATCGATATCATTCATTGCATTCGGATTTACAATTGGAGTTAAATCGTGATTATCTATTCCTTCTGTAAAATTAAAATCCTCGATATCTTTTTTGCTATTAAACCTCAACACAGAACCAAATTCAATTTTATTTTTTTTGTAATTAATTTCAAATTGACCAAATAAAGGAGGTATTGAAGACATAGGTTCTTCTGTATCGTACGTTTTTCCTTTTGTATACGTTATAAAACCAGAAGTATTAAGCGCTTTCGAAATTTTACCTAAATAGTTTAATGTATATCCTAATACAAATGCTTTTCCTTTATTTTGATTGCTAACAGCATTTCCAAACTCCCCATCAAACTCAACTTGCTGAATTGATAAATCAGAATTATATACATAATCTCTTTGAATATAATTATCTAAGAGCATATAATAGAAATTACCCCCAACTCTAAATCTTCTGTTATTAAAATATTTCTGTACTCCAATTTCTGCATTATATGCATATTCAGGAGAAATATTAATATTTGGCACAGTAACATTGCCTGCTTTTTCTCTTACTCTACCAACATCATCTATATTAGGTGAACGAAAGCCTGAAGATAAAACAGTATTTAATTGCCAGTTAACATTTGGCCTAAAAACATAACCTATATTAGCCGTTATGGCAGAATTATTATTTGTAAGATTTTTATCTTGAAAAGTTAAAAATGTCTCATCAATCCAAGTTGCATTTATATTGGTATTCGTAAACCTTATACCTGTATTTAAAGTAGATTTTCTGTTTATATCTTGTCTATAGCCAACATATACAGCAGAAGTTAAAAAATTACTACCTCCATCAGGATAACGAGATTGCACCTTAAAATCTCCTGAAAAACCGTCGATTTGACCATCAGTTATATTTAATGTTTTTCCATAAGATCGAGAAGTTACATCATTATAAGCAAACTCAAATCCGTAAGTTAAATTTCTCTTTTTATCTGTAGTTAATGGCACGGAAAAATCTCCATTTAGACTAAAAATATTAACAGATTCTTTTCGATAAGAGCGGTCTAAACTCGAGAATTTTCTTTGAATTCTACTTTCTTTAATATTTTGATAAGCAAAAGTTAATGTCCCCGTTTCAATCCAATTTTTATCAGAATCGAATATAATTTGAGGTGAAATTAATAATCTGTTTTGAGGACCATAATGCCATTCTGCAAACTTTAACGATGATGTGTCTGAAAGGTCTTTTAATTCAGTTAACCGATCAAATCTAGGAATATTTGAAGAAGTCGAATACTGAAAATTAATTTTTAAATCTGTATTTTTTGATAGAGGTACAAAAAGTTTTTGCAAGACATCTGTTTGATTAAAACCTGTATTTCTAAGCAAATTAACATCTGTGTTTTTTGTTGGGTTTGGGTTGTAATAATCCTCTGTATTTTCTGAATAATAGAAAACCTTGCCCCAGTCCGAAAATCCGTGACGTCGGTTTTTTCCTGCATTTAAAGACCCAAAATCTGAATAAGAAACACTTGTAAACGAAGCCCATTTTTGTAATCTAACTTCAGCAGAAATATTTGTTGTAATCTCATTATTTACAGTTGAGTATCTAGAAAAAAACTGACTTTCCACTTCTGTTTCTTCAGATAACTTGGGAGTTTTTGTATAATAATGAACAACACCTCCTAATGCATCTGAACCATAAATTACTGATGAAGAACCAAAAATAACCTCTGTTTTATCTAACATATTCGGAGATAATGTGATGGAGTTTTGCAGATGTCCTTTTCTATAAATAGCATTATTCATTCTTACGCCATCAACAACCAACAACACTCTATTTGATTCCATTCCGCGTATAACTGGGCTACCTCCTCCAAATTGAGACTTCTGAACTTTAATTCCTGGAATAGTCGCTAATAAATCTGCAGATGTTTGAGGAGAAATCTTTAAAATATCTTTTTTAGTCACCAAAGCGATTTGCTTTGCTATTCTTTTTGATTTTTCTTCTTTTTTAAAGGATGAGATAATAACTTCATCTAATTGTTCTGATTCTTTTGTAAGATAAACAACAAAATTTTGCTTCCTTAATTTTGACTTTTTAACCTTTAAAAGGGCGTATGATACATGTGAGAAAATAATATTTTCGGTTTCTTTAAAACTTGAAATATCTACAGATCCAAAGATATTTGAAGTTAATGAAATGGTATTTTTTTCATTATAAATAGTTACATTTTTAACTTTTTTACCTGTTTCATTATCTAAAATTTTAATTTTTTGACTAAATGAGAGATTACTCATTAAACAAAGGAACAAAATTGTATAAAACTTCATCATCAACTAAAAATTGTTTCTAAAACTTGTAAAGATTTCGGATTTCTAAAATTGCCCAAATGTAATTTAAAATATTGAATTATAATCTTTAAGACTAATTGCCTTTCTTTCTTACTAAATGAGACATTTTCTATTGCATCAAACTTTATGCCTAACAGCTTTTTAAATTGATAAAATTCATTGCCTGATATAACATTTTTATTAACAACATCATTTGTTAAATTTCCTTCAAGTAAATTAAACCCAATACTATTCGAATCAGACAAATCAGGATAAAACCCCAAAAAACTTGTTAAATTCAATAAAAAAAGTAGGTGAAAATTTGCGATACTTTCATGCAAATCTAACCAAATAAGTGCATTTTCTAAATATGCATATAGCTTTATGTTTTGTTCTTCTTCTTGAATACAGTTACATAAGATTTCAGCTAAAAATAAAACAACAGACTGCTTAACAATATCAAGATGAATGGTTTTATAAGGATTGAGTATATGAACTTCTTTGAGAGAATTTAAAGTTGATTTTAGATTATGGTTCGCAATAATTTGCAACTGATTTAATGACTGAAAATAAGCTGCTTTGATCCCCTTTTTTTTTGGCTTTAGAATTCCTCTAATCAAATATGTTTTTAAACCTTCTTTTTCTGTAAAGCATTTTACGATTAAGCTTGTATCACCATATTTTAGTGAACTTAAAACTATTGCTTTTGTATTTACCACAGACATTAATTCACTATAGCTATTTTTGTAGTTGTTGTTTCAGAAGCATCATCATTAGTTAATAAAACAATATATACACCCGACACTACACGTCTTCCTGCAAGATTTTTTTTATTCCAAATTACTTTTCCTCCCTTTAATTCTTGCCCTTCTACCACATTCGTTTCGTAAACTAAATTTCCTGCAATATCTAAAATTTTCACATTAGTCCCTTTTGGTAAATGAGTACCATTTCTACCATCAATAGTAATAAATTCATGATTTTTTAAAGCAGGATTTGGATAAGCATATACTTCACCTAAACGATCTCCAAAAGGAGCTACATTGCTATTATAAGCAACAATACCTTTATCTGTAGCAAAATAGACTTTCCCTGTACTATCATCTACTTTTATTTTTATTATTCTGTTAGACGGTAAAGGCGAATTTTCTTTACTGAAGTTGGCAATCGTTTTTAATCCAGAAGGGTTTGTATACAATACTCCACCGCTTTCTGTACCAAACCATTTATTATCTGCACCATCAATTTCTATCGAATTAATCTTCTGATCACCTAACAATCGCTCACCAACGCCATTTTCTTCAATAATTACAGGTTGTGCATTTAATACATCTGACGTAAAAATACTTGATGCATTTCTGAAAACAACCATGCCAGATCTTGTTCCTAACCAAACTCGATTACTTCTATCTATTGCCACTGTATTTACGTTAGCATCTGGTAAACTACCAAGATTTGGGGAAGTTATTAAAGATTTTGCAGTGTTAGAGTTTTCATTAAAAGAAAGTACTCCATTACCTCTTGTTCCAAACCAAATATTACCTGATCTATCTATTTCAACTTCACTTAAGCCAAAGGAACCGCTCGTTTTAGCAGCAGAAACATCATAACTTGTCCATTGTCCTGAAGGAGATAGTTTTTTTAGCTCACGTGAGCCACCAATATTTGTTACCCAAAGATTTCCTTCGTCGTCAAAAGCAGTACCACTGATTCGAATTGTAACAACATTTGGATTATTTGCTTCTATATCTTCTAAAGGACTATTTAATTGATTATAAAAGTTTATTATCTCATCATTCTCAACCTCTAATAACCCCCCAGTATTTGTACTATTTGCATCATTGGTACCTCCAAATGAACTTATAAATGCTTTGTTTTCTGAGTTTCGATCTATTGTAACATAGCTTAAATCTCTGAACGGGCGATTTGGATTATATTTTGTGTTTGCCCAATTATCTCCATTAAAATGACTAAATCCTTTTCTAATTCCTCTTGGGGTATATGTTAAATCATATCCACCATAAACCACCCACAAATTATTGTTATATACATCTATGTTAAACGCTTCATTAAAAAGAGGCCCTTCTGGATGTATTTCATCATAGCTATTTAAAGAAGAAATAGAAGCTCTTAATATTCCAAATTCTGTAGTTGCTAAATAAATATTTTCATTGTTTGACAATGCTTTTGAAAGTGTAAAGTCGAAATCTGGTGTTGTATTAAATTCCGCGGTTTGAAGTAATAACTGATCTAAAACAATCGCTTTTTTGGCTAGAGATATTGTTAAATTTGATGATGATGCTACAATATTGTTAATCGTATTAGAAAAGTTTTTCTCTTGATTCAGTTGGCCGTTTTTGTATCGATATAAAATAGCACCTTCAGAAATATAAATTTCATTATTAAAAACATCAATATTCGTAAGGTTTCTTCCTGTAAAATTTTGATTCCAATTATTAAAATCAATCAATAGAGGACTTGTTACATCGGCTGAAAAAAGACCATTTACAGTAACTGCAAAAATTGTATCATCCTTTATAACTGTTTTGTTTATTTCTAATGATGAAGATGCATTACCAATAAAAAAAGTATCTCCGAATTCTAATTTTTCAATGTTATATTCTACTATTGCAAAAGGTGTAGACAAATACAAAGTGTTATTGTATTCAGAAATATGTTTTATTGCCTTAAAACCAGATTGATTAAAATTTATAATGTCTGATGAAATCGTAATTTCTCCATCATCATCAATCACTTCAACTAAACCATTTTCGTACCCAATTACAAGCCTTTTAAATGTATTATTATAATGAATTGTAGAAGTTGTTTCTCCTGACAACCCTTGGATTGACGAAAATCTTTCTATTTCTGAAGTATCTTCATTAAAAGTAAATACAGCATTATCTACTAAAGCGTAAATAATATTATCAACTTTTACAAAGTCCTTAACATTATTGTAGGAGAAAAAATCTTCCCAACTATCGCTGTAATCAATTTGAGAGAATCCTAATTGATAAACGAAACAAAAACACAAAAAAAGTAGTCTTTTCATAAATTAGTTTGTCTAAAATCAAAGATATTTAATTATTCTAAACAAACGGCAAAAAACAAGTATATTAGTAGTAATAAAGATAGTTTTATGAGTATTGAAATTGAAAGAAAATTTTTGGTGAAAAACTTAAATTTTAAAAAAGAAAGTCACAAAAAATCGTTCTTTAAACAAGGGTATTTAAATTCTGATAAGAAAAAAACTGTTAGAATAAGGATAACAGATAAAAAAGCTTTTATAACAATAAAAGGAGAATCTAACTCAACAGGCACAACTCGTTTTGAATGGGAAAAAGAAATACCTAAATCAGAAGGAGAAGAGTTAATCTTATTATGCGAAACACCAATTATTGAAAAACATCGATATTTCATTAAAAATAAACATTTGACTTTTGAAGTTGATGAGTTTTATGGAGATAATGAAGGATTAATTCTTGCCGAAATCGAATTAAATAACGAAAAGGAATCTTTTGAAAAACCCGAATGGCTCGGAGAAGAGGTAACAGGAATTAACAAATATTACAACTCCTCTTTAAGTAAAAAACCGTTTAAAAATTGGTAACTTTTACAAGTTATAAATCGCTAAATAATGACTTAAACTACCCAATAAAACAAAAACATGAAATATAGCATGATTGTATGGTAACTTTTTGATTGAATATAGCACTGCTCCTATTGTATAAAAAATTCCGCCTGCAAATAAATATTGTAATCCTTCAGGTGATAAACTATTCATTAAAGGCTTGATAAAAAACACCACTTGCCAACCCATAACTAAATACAAAGCAGTAGATAATTTATCGAATTTTCCTGTAAAAAAAAGTTTTAAAATCACGCCAATAATTGCAAAAACCCAAACAAATAAGAACATATACCAACCTAACTGAGAATCTAAAGCAACAAGGCAAAAAGGAGAATAACTTCCTGCGATTAAAACATAGATAGCTGCATGATCAAAAATATTTAATTTTCTTCTTTTCTGTGGATTTTTTTCTGCATGATAAAAAGTAGATGCTGCGTATAAAATAATCATACTTAAACCATAAATTATAAAACTTATCGATTTCCAAAAATCAGGATATTGAAAACCTTTTTTCATCAAAAAAGGAAAAGCAACGATGCTTAACAACAAACCAAAAGCATGAGAAATTATATTTAGATTCTCTTCTTTTTTAGGATAACGGTGATTTAAACTCTCTTTCATTATTAGGTCTATTTGTATCTTTCATATATTCCTCATCATTTATTAGATCGTCATAGATGATATCAAACGTTTTTTGTTTTAAAATCTCTACATCAGACTTTTCTAAATGATTTGTTTGCAAAAACTTATGTTGATGGATTCTAAAAACTCCTGGCCCACCTTTTAAAAAATCCCAAGAAAACAACCTTTTACCATCGTAATAAACTTGAGGAACTATGGGGGTCTTAAATTCTATTGCCAATGAGAATGCGCCGTTTTTAAATGGAGCTAAAACAACATCCTCTGTAGGAACTAATCCTTCAGGAAAGATTGCCATACTTGCCCCTTGTTTTAATCTTCGTTTTGCCATTTTATAAACCCGTTTTCTACTTTTCGGACTATTTCTATCAACCATTATTACAACACGTTTGTAAAAAAAACCAAAAATCGGAATTTTAACTAATTCTTGCTTACCGACAAAAATAATTGGATTTTTACTCAATAAAATCATCACAAAAGGATCCATTAATGATGCGTGATTAGGGCAAAACATATAACTTTTATTACTATCTATTTTTTCATCTTCATTAATTTCTAGTCTAAAACCCATTCCATAAATAAGAGTTTTAGCCCACAATCTTACCATTTTCCAAAATGTAGGGTAATATGATTCTTTTGATGTTAAAACAAATAAAAAAGGAATCATTAAAAATATGGTAATAATGAATAGTATGTAGAACCACAAACGCCAAATAAGTAAAAAAGGAATCTTTAACATTTTCATTTGCCGCAAAAATACTAATATTCTTTTGTTTGATTGATTTTCTTATGCAAAACCTTATTTTTGTTGGCTGAGAAAATTATTTATCTCTTTCATTTAAAAACTATATAAATCAAAAATTCATGTCAAGAATTTTAACAGGTGTACAAAGTACGGGAACTCCTCACTTAGGAAACTTATTAGGCGCTATTTTACCAGCAATAGAAATGGCTAACAACCCTAATAATGAATCTTTTTTATTTATTGCAGATATGCATTCTTTAACTCAAATAAAAGAGGGCAATATTTTAAGAGAAAATACATATAGTACAGCTGCTACTTGGTTGGCTTGTGGTTTAGATATTGAAAAAACTTGTTTTTACAAGCAGAGTGACATTCCTCAAGTAACTGAACTTTCTTGGTATTTAAGTTGTTTTTTTCCATATCAACGTTTAACATTAGCGCATAGTTTTAAAGATAAAGCTGATAGATTAGCCGATGTAAATTCAGGGTTGTTTACATATCCTATGTTAATGGCTGCTGATATTTTATTGTACGACGCAGAAATAGTTCCTGTTGGTAAAGACCAGTTACAACATTTGGAAATGACGAGAGATGTAGCAAGTAGGTTAAATAATATAATCGGAGATACTTTAATTTTACCACAGGCAAAAATACAAGAACACACAAAGTTAGTTACGGGAACTGATGGTGAAAAAATGAGCAAGTCTAGAAATAATATTATAAATATTTTTTTACCGGACAAAAAACTCAGAAAGCAAATAATGGGTATTAAAACAGACAGCACTCCTCTTGAGGAGCCTAAAAACCCAGATACTGATAATGTTTTTGCAATATATAAATTGCTAGCTTCTGAAAGTCAAATTAAAGAAATGAGAGCAAATTATGAGGGTGGAAATTATGGCTACGGACATGCAAAACAAGCTTTATTTGAATTGATAATTAGTGAATTCTCTGAAGTTCGAGAAAAATACAACCACTATATGCAAAACAAAAATGAAATTGATGAAGCATTAGCTCTTGGAGCGAAAAAAGCTACAGTTGTTGCTGAAGATGTTCTGCAAAGAGTTCGTAAGAAAGTTGGATATTAAAAACAAAAAAAGGACTAAATTGAAAAAATTTAGTCCTTTTTTCTTATTCTAAAAATGTTTTATTTATCAATTTTAATTGATTTCGCGATTGCTTCTAATTCAAATAAAAAGGCTCTTTTATTTACAGAAGGAGCGTAAGTAAAACCTTCTACAACAACAATTCTATTATTTTCTTTATCTAAAATGGTGTAGTTTAAAAAAGGACCAGCCATAAAATCTCCTTTTACCTCCCATTTCCCACGAGTTTCATAAGCTTTCTTACCATCAACAATTGCATCAAAAGTAAAAGGTGTGTACGCTTTTTCAGTTATCATATACATCCCTTCTTTATAACCTGGTATATGTTTTTTACCAATTTTATTTCTTACCGAAACAATACTATCCATTACTTTCGATTCATCTTTTAATGGCAAAGAGTACACCAAAATATTATTACTACCAGATTTTGCGATGCCACTTTTTATATGATTTCTTAGCCATAGAAAATCGCCTGTATCATCAACAGTATTAAATTTACTAGGAATCGTTAATGAAAGGCTTAAATTTTGTAAAGTTTTATATTTTGAATCGTCTACCTTATCTCTCTTAAAAATATTTTGAGTAAACTGTAAATCTGCATCTAAAAATATTTTTTTAATCTTTTCTTTGTTCTTTTTAAATAAATTTATGATTCCATTATCATCTTTTGCTTGAAGATAAACAATGGTTTGAGGTTGTGCATACACATTATTTTTTACATAAAATTGTTCTTTATCTCCTTCTAAAATTATTAAAACATTTCTGCTTGATTTCATCATAGAACTAAAACCTTCTGGAGCAACTTGAGATATTGATAGAATTGGTTCTGCTTGAGGCAAACCAACTTGCAACTCTCCAAATGTATTTCTAATTTCTTGACCAACATCACCTGTCCAGTCACTAATTTTAGCAACAACCATTACTTTATTTATTTTGCCTATTGAATCTCTGAGAATTAATTTATCATTACCAACGCAAGAGATTAAAAGAATTGCAAAAGTGAAAATTGAAATAAATTTTTTCATGATTTTTTTAAGATTTATAAATTTTAAGTTTAGTTCCTGGTTTTAAACTTTTAACACTCCAAATATTGTTCCATTTTTTTAATTCATCAATAGATACATTTTTAAATTTTCGAGAAATAGTCCATAAAGAGTCTCCTTCCTTTACGATATATAAATTATAAGACCCTTTTGTCTGATTTTTTTTAGTAGTATTTGCACTTGAGTTATTAATATCAACAGGAATCCTTTTGGGGAAAATATACAATCTTTGACCAACACTTAAATTACTAGTTTTTAATCGATTCCATCTTTTTATGTCACTAACTCTTACTCCAAATTTTTTCGCAATTTTACCTAAATAATCTCCACTTCGAACTTTGTAGCGAATCCTTTTATCCATTTCAAAGTATTTAGGCAATGGCTTTTCTCTTTTTTTATCATCTTCATCAGCAAGGGCATATAAATCTTTTTCTTTATCTAAAAAATCTATAATCTTATCTGAAGGCAATCGTAAAGAGTAATTTCGACCTTTTACGTTAGGTATAATATTTAATTTATAAGAAGGATTTAAAAATGTAAGTACTTCTTCGTCTACTTCTATAACTTCAGAAATCTGATCAAACGAAACGGTTCTTTTAATTTGAATAGTGTCTGTTTGAAAATTAAAATATTTTGGATAATTTGAATATATATTATGTTCATCTGCATATTCAAAAATATACATCGTTGCGTAAAAAGCAGGAACATAGCCCGCTGTTTCTCTTGGTAAATAAGGTCGAATATTCCAATAATTTCTATATCCTCCTGAACGTTTTATTGCTTTTGTTACGTTTCCTGGCCCTGAATTATAGGCTGCTAACGCCAAATCCCAATCACCAAAAATTTTGTATAATTGACTTAAATATTTACATGCTGCAATAGTTGATTTTACTGGATGATATCTCTCATCTACATAAGAACTTACTTTTAAATCGAACTGTTTTCCTGTACCGTACATAAACTGCCATAATCCTGAAGCACCAACTCTAGACCTTGCTCTTGGTTTTAAAGCAGACTCTACGATAGCCAAATATTTCATTTCTAACGGAATATCATATTGGCCTAAAAATTGTTCAAAAACAGGAAAGTAGTATTTTGCTTTAGCCATAAGAGCTGGATAATACTTTTTTCGATATCGTAAATAACTGTTTATTACTTTTTCTAAAGAAGGATTATACGCCAAATTAAACGGAGTATTTTCATTTAGTTTTGTGAGCCTTTCTTTTAATAAATCTGTAGTTAATACCAAATTTGGATTGAGAGTAATGTCTTTGTCATCAATTACATATTGAATGGTATCTAAAAGAGGGGAATTAAATTTTTCAAAAACTAGTAAACTATCAATTAGTTTTAAATCTTTATCTGTAAAAAGATCTGTTCTTAATTTCTTTTTTGTTGAATCTTGAACAATAAATAAAGTATCTTTTTGCTGATTTATTAAGCTATCTTTTTGATTTTGAGAAAATGAAACAACAGTAAAAAAGAAGAGTATTAAAAAATGTTTCATAAAATTATATATCTAATTCTAAAGCGATAGGACAATGATCTGAATGCTTAGCTTCTGGTAAAATATATGCTCTTTTGATTTTATCTTTTAAGGGCTCCGTAATCATTGCATAGTCTAAACGCCATCCTTTATTATTGGCTCTAGCATTTGCTCTGTAACTCCACCAAGAAAATTCTTGAATACCTTGATTTAAATAACGAAAACTATCTATAAATCCGCTATTTATAAAATCTCCCATCCATTTTCTTT
>JBELHK010000042.1:0-19704 GCA_042091415.1 Polaribacter sp.
ATCATTTTATGATCTTGACTAAAAATATATTTTGTTACAAATGTTTCTTTATGATGATGTTCTGACATGATCTTGTTTATTTGTAGTGTATTTAATTAATTATTTTAATACTTGAGCTAAAGTTGGTTGTTTAGAAATCCAATCTTCAAATACGTCCTGTTCTACGACAGTAATCTTCATTTGCATGTTATAATGCGATGCTCCACAAATTTTATTACATAAAAGTAAATAATCAAATTCATAAAGTTCTTCTCCTTTGGCACTTCTTATTTTATTTATCCCTTTTGTTTTTTTAACAACCTCAGGACGTTCTCTCATTTCTTCAGTAGTGTATTTTGGTGTAAAACCAAATTCAGTTACCATACCAGGAACACAATTCATTTGAGCTCTAAAATGAGGCATATAAGCTGAGTGTAAAACATCTTGTGAACGAAACTTAAAATGAACTTTTTTTCCCTTTGGCAAATAGAGTTCAGTTACTTGAATGTCATCTTGAGAATTTGTATCATTCATATCAACACCCATTGTATTAATTCCTTTTATGAAATTAACATTCCCTAAACCTAAGGTTTTGTCTTGGCCTGCGTACCTTGCATCCCATCTGAATTGTTGAGAATAAACTTCAATAACTAAAGGATCTTCAACATCAGATAAGTCCATTACATTATTCCATTGCCATAAACCATAACCTATTAAAACGACTAATACAACTGCGGGAGTAATCGTCCATATTGCTTCTAATTTATGACTATCTGCATAAAATTTAGCTTTTTTATTTTTATTTCCTTTATACTTAAAGGTAAAATAAAATATTAAAAATTGCATGATGAATTGCACAATACCAATTAACCAGAAAGTTATATTAAACAATCGGTCATCATGTTCTCCTTCAATAGAAGCTGATTCTGGCAACATAATCACATTTAATGCAATTAAACAGTAAATCATAATTGCATATAAAAAAACCATGAAGTAAATAGCATTTTTACCTTGCTTAGCATTATCTGCATCATTTGCAATAACACCTCTAAAATTTAAAATTCTAGTAATTTGCCAAATACTTACACCTATTGCAACACCAATAAAAATATAAAATAGAGCTAACATATATTATCTTTTCTTAATTGTTTTAATCTTAATTTATTAATGATGATCACCTGATCCTTCACCTCTATGTTCTATATTATAGTAATGAAAATGTTCACTTTCTTCTAAAAATGGGTTTCCTTTTGGAATCGGATTAGCTTTTTGGAAAGAACTAAATACAGTGTAAATGAAAATTCCTAAGAAAAACAAAAACGCACCTAATTCAGGGATTCCGAAAGACCATTGAGCTCCAACAGTTCCAGGCATAATCATCACAAAAATATCAATATAATGGCCTGTTAATATAACAACTCCTCCCAAAACAACAAACCAAGGAATACTTTTAAAATCACTATTGATTAGTAGTAATACTGGAAAAACAAAGTTCATAACTAACATTGATAAGAAAGGCAACTTGTATTCATTAAACCTAGCCATAAAATATGTTGTTTCTTCAGGAATGTTTGCATACCATATTAACATGAATTGAGCAAACCATAAATAAGTCCAAAATACAGAGAAACCAAACATAAACTTAGCTAAATCATGAATGTGACTATCATTTACAGCAGGTAATGCATTTTTAGAACGCAAATAAATAGTTACAAACGCAATAACAGTTAATGCACTTACCAATAAACTTGCTAACACATACCAACCAAATAATGTAGAAAACCAGTGAGGATCTAACCCCATAATCCAATCCCAAGACATCATAGACTCAGTAATCATGAATATAAATATGAATACAACGGAAACATTATAATTTTTCTTATAAGTTTTGAGTCCATCATTTGCAGTATCTTCTGCTATAGAACTTTTTCTAATAAACCATCTATAGGCATTCCATAAAAGTAAATAAACAATACTTCTAATTGTCCAACCAGGAATATTCATCCACCAAGATTTACCAGCAACGATAGCATCATAATTTTCACTTGAAGGATCAAAAGTTCCTTCAGCCATCCATGGGAACATATGGTTAGCATGTAAAACTGAAGCAGATAAAATAATCAACAACATAATAATTGATGTTGGAACAAGGTTTGCTGAAATTGCTTCCATTACTCTAAAAAGAACAACAGACCAACCTGATTGCGCAACTCTTTGAGCAGCATAAAAAGCTAAAACCAAGAGAGATATTCCTAAAAAGAAAAATAAAGAAACATATATCGCTGACCATGGTTTGTTTTTCAACTGATGAAAAACATGTTCTGCATGATTGTCTGCATGATGTTCTCCATGAGCTTCTTCTTTATTATCTGAATGATTAGAAGCTGTTTCATGATGAGAGTCTTCGTGGTTATCTGAATGAACAGTCCCATGATTATCACCATGAGAAGATTGATGTGTTATTATTTCTTTAGCTTCGTCGATCGTACTCGGAGCTTTCCAGAAACCGTAACCAATACCTAAAGCACCTACTACAATTAGTATAAGTGATGCTAATTTTAATTTACCTGAGAATTGATACATATTTTTAGTATTCTATCTTTTTGTAATTATTTTACTAAATCTTTACGTAATTCTTCAACATAATGAACTACTTGCCAACGTTCTTTATAAGTTAGTTGAGAAGAATGAGAACCCATTAAATTTTTACCATGCATAATTACATGATAAATTGAACCACCGTTAATATCTCTATCTGCATAATTAGGGATTCCTAGGAATTTTTCAGCCTGAACTAAATATCCATTACCATCTCCTTTTTTACCATGACAAGAGACACAATAAATACCGTATAGCTGTTTCCCTTTTGCTAAGTTTTCTTCATTCGCATTTAAAGGATTTTTTAATTCTTCTTTTGCAATATCATAACCTTCAGCTGTATCAGGAATGTCATAAGAAGGTTGACCTCCTCTTGGAATTGTTCCTGCAACAGGTTTGATATTTACAGGAGCATTATTTATCCCATTAGCGCCATTAGCATCATAAGGCACAGATTCATACATGTCTGGCATATATTGTAATTGGCGTTCTCTTCTATTGTTGCAAGAAGTAAAAATACTTACAACAAAAACTAAAGCAATAATTGATCTAATATTTTTCATTTGTTATTGATTAGTGCTTATCTACTACATTAATTTCTACAGCACCTGTATTTTGTAATAAAGTAGTTAATTCCTCTACATTATCTCCTACAGGTATTTCCATTAAAAAATGATCATCAGTTGTTCTAGGATCAGGGTTCTCTGCATCTTTAAAAGGCCATATTCTACTTCTCATATAAAAAGTGATAACCATTAAGTGTGCTGCAAAGAAAACTGTTAATTCAAACATAATTGGCACAAAAGCAGGCATATTTTCTAACCATGAAAAACTAGGCTTACCACCAATATCTTGAGGCCAATCTTGAATCATCATATAATTCGTCATCCAAATTGCAACAGATAAACCAGTTATTCCATAAAAGAAAGCCGTAATTGCCAACTTTGTTGGAGCTAAACCCATGGCTTTGTCTAAACCATGAACTGGAAAAGGACAAAATACCTCTTCTATGTGATGGTGTTCTGCTTTTACTGCTTTTACTGCATCTAGCAAAATTTCGTCATCATTATAAAATGCATGTATAACTTTAGATGATTCCATATTTATTCTTTATCTTTTTTATCAGATTGATCTATTTCCTTAGAACCTGTATTTTGTAATACTAATTCAGGTTTAGTTGGTATTCCTTTTTCTCTTCTAATTTTAAAATGTTCCCCAGAAGATTTCAAAATTGTTTTTACTTCTGCTTGAGCAATAACAGGGAAAGTTCTTGCATACAGTAAAAATAAAACAAAGAAGAATCCGATTGTACCAATAAATATTCCTACGTCTACAAAAGTTGGTTCAAATCTCCACCATGTTGATGGCAAATGACCTTTACTTAAAACAATTGCAATAATATCAAAACGTTCAAACCACATACCAATATTAATAAATATTGATATAATAAAGGTCCAAATAAAACTTCTTCTTATTTTCTTAAACCATAATAACTGAGGTGTTAAAATATTAAAGAATAATAACGAATAGAATGCCCAAGCATAAGGCCCTGTTGCTGCACCTACAGATAAATATGTATAATTTTCATAAGGAGAACCTGTATACCATGCAATGAAAAATTCAGTTGCATAAGCTACAGCTACAATTCCACCAGTTAAAATGATTACTATGTTCATATACTCAATATGTATACGAGTAATATAATCTTCTAAATTAGTCACCTTACGCATAATTCCTAATAAGGTTTGTACCATTGCAAATCCTGAAAAAATCGCTCCAGCCACGAAGTATGGAGGAAAAATTGTTGAATGCCAACCAGGATTGATTGATGTAGCAAAGTCCATAGATACTATTGTATGTACAGAAAGTACTAATGGAGTAGCTAAACCTGCTAAGACTAAAGATACTTCTTCAAAACGTTGCCAATCTTTTGCTCTTCCTGACCAACCAAAACTTAATAGTGCATAAATTTTCTTTTGGAAAGGTTTTACAGCTCTGTCACGAATCATTGCAAAATCTGGTAATAAACCTGTCCACCAAAAAACTAATGAAACGGATAAATATGTTGATATTGCAAATACATCCCAAAGTAAAGGTGAGTTAAAGTTTACCCATAAAGAACCAAATTGATTTGGTATAGGCAATACCCAATAACCATTCCAAGGACGTCCCATGTGAATAATTGGAAACAATCCTGCTTGAAATACAGCAAAAATTGTCATCGCTTCTGCAGAACGGTTAATTGCCATTCTCCATTTTTGGCGGAATAAAAGTAATACAGCAGAAATAAGTGTTCCTGCGTGACCGATACCAACCCACCATACAAAGTTAGTAATGTCCCAGGCCCAACCAATATTCTTGCTTAAACCCCATACTCCGATTCCAGTTCCAACTGTGTAAAAAATACATCCAAATCCCCAAAGCATGGCTGCTAAAGAAATATAAAATGCGATGTACCAATTTTTATTTGCTTTACCTTCAATAGGTTTTGCAATATCTTCAGTAATATCGTGATAGCTTTTATCACCTAATACTAAAGGTTCCCTAATGGGTGCTTCGTAATGAGACATATTCTATATCTTAATTTTTAATTACGCTTCGTTTGTGTTTTTTATTTTTACTTGATAGATTACATTCGGTTTTGTTTGTAAGTAATCTAATACATTGTAAGCTCTTTTATCTGAGATTAAAGGGGTAATCGAATCCTCTTCATTATTAACATCTCCAAACACCATGGATCCTGTAGTACAAGAAGAAGAACATGCTGTTTCGAATTCATCTTTATTTACATCTCTACCTTCTCTCTTAGCTTTTAAAATAGTTGCCTGTGTTGTTTGAATACAAAAAGAACATTTTTCCATTACTCCTCTTCCTCTTACAGTTACATCCGGATTTAACACCATTTTACCGTAAGCATTATTCATATTGAAATCAAATTCATCATTGTTAGCATACTCAAACCAATTAAAACGACGAACTCTATAAGGACAGTTATTAGCACAATATCTTGTACCTACACATCTATTATATGCCATTTGGTTTTGACCTTGACGACCATGAGATGTTGCAGCAACCGGACAAACAGTTTCACAAGGAGCATGATTACAATGCTGACACATCATAGGTTGAAAAGTAACCTCAGGATTCTCTGCTTCGGTCTCTAAAGCCCTATACATTTCTCCTCTACTTAAACCTAACTCTTTAGCATCTTCTCTAGTTTCAACCTCAGAAGAATAATATCTATCAATACGCAACCAGTGCATATCTCTTCCTACTCTAACTTCTTTCTTACCAACAACTGGCACATTATTTTCAGCATGACATGCAATTACACAAGCACCACAACCTGTACATGAAGTTAAGTCTATAGAAAGTTTGAAATGATGACCTAATTCTCTATTATGTTCATCCCAAATGTTAATTGTATTCGCTTCAACTTCTTGGTGATCATAAGAAACATAAGATGGTTTATTCCAACCATGGTGATGATCTTTTGGATCAACTGTTTTATAATCTTTTAAAGAGGCTACTTTTAAAATATCATGACGACCTGCAATAGTTTTTTGAACCTGAGGACATGCAAACTCATGATTCCCAGAAACTTTCTCTATTGACACGTTATATTGAATATTACTAGAATTAACATACAATGGATAGGCATTTACACCGACTTGCATTTCTTCCTTCAATCCAAAAGTTCTTCCATAACCAAGAGATAAACCAAAAGAACCTTTAGCTTGACCTGGCTGGATAATAACTGGTAAGGTAATATCTGTATTATTAATAGTAACTTTAGCATAATCACCATCAATAGCACCGTTGTCTTTTACAGGATTTGAAAAACCTAACTCATTTGCATCTGCAATAGACATAGCTAAGTAATTATCCCAAGAGACTCTTGTTATAGGATCAGGGAATTCTTGTAACCAAGGATTATTTGCTTGCTTTCCGTCTCCTAAACCTGTTTTTGTATAAAGATTCAGCTCGAAACCTGTAGCTTTTTTAGCTGAATTTGATAAAGAATTTGCAGCTGATGCAATATTTACATTTGATGTAAAATCTAGATTATCAGCTAATTTCTTAGTATAAAAACCATTATGTAAAGCTTCGTTCCAAGAACTTTCTAAAAGTATATTTTCTGATGCAAATGATTTTAAATAATCATAATATTTCAATGAATTACCAGACCACAATAATAATGTATCTTGTAATTGACGTGTATTAAATAATGGTTGAATCGTTGGTTGAGCTAAACCATAAGTAAGCTCATCAAACTGAGTATCTCCCCAAGATTCTAAAAAGTGTGGAGTAGGCAAAGTATAATCCATCACATTTACAGATTCATTGTTTTCTAGTGATAATGCCACTTTCAAAGATACTTTTTCTAAGCCAGTAACAAAATCTTTAGAATTTGGTAATGAATAAATAGGATCTACATTGTAAGTTAACAAACCTCCTATTTTACCAGCTTTCATATCAGAAACCAACTGAAAAACCTCTGTATCGTTTCCTTGTCTGATATTTAATGTGTTATTTACATCAAAAATCTCGCTATTTAAAGCTTGATTAATTGCAAAAGCAACTAATTGTGCATTTTTATCATTCAATCCTGTTAAAACAACACCTTTAGAACCTGATTTCTTAAGCTCTTTAGCCATTTCATTAACTTGAGCATCAACAGGAGTTGATTTTGATGAAATATTACTATTCGTTAATTTATTATAAAGATTGATTAATGCAAAAACTTGATCTGAAGGCTTTACAACAACTCTCTTATCGGAATTTGCACCCGTTAAAGACATGTTACTTTCAAACTGAACATGATAAGACATTGAACCTGTTTCAGGCTTTCTACCATCTACGAATTTCTTTTCAAAACCACCATGAAAATCCCCTAGAAAATCAGCCCCAAAAGAAACAATTGTTTTTGCTTTATCTAAATGGTAATTTGGCAACGCTCGTTTACCAAACATTTCTAACATAGCATCAGCAGCCCCAGATTCTGAAACAGCATCATATACAACATGTTTTACATTCGGATAAGCAGCTATAAATTCAGAAATTATTTTATCTGTAGAAGGGCTAGCCATAGAACCCGTTAACAAAACAACTGGTTTATTAGCCTCCTTCAAACTAGTCAACTTAGCTCCAATTGCCTTATCGGCAGCATCCCAAGAAATTACTTCTCCTTTGCTAGTTGGCTCTTTCAAACGTAATTTCTCATCATATAAAGACAAGACAGAAGCTTGAACCCTCGCTGAAGTAGAACCATTTGCTTGCTTGTTAGGCATAATTAAAATAGGACGACCTTCCCTAGTTTTAACTAACACATTTGCAAAATCATAACCATCAGCTATAGAAGAGGCATACCAATCTGCAACACCAGGTATAAAATCGTTTGGTTTTACAACATAAGGAATAGACTTTCTAACAGGGCCTTCACATGCAGCTAAAGAAGCAGCAGCAGTGGTGAAACCTATATACTTTAAAAAATCTCTACGAGAAGTAGAAGAACTCTCTAAAACCTCTTTGTCTCCCAAGAACTCATCAGTTGGTATTTCTCCTACAAATTCATTCTTACTTATCGTTTCAACAACAGAACTATTTGTAAGTTCTTCAACACTTTTCCAGTATTTTTTGTTTGAAGCCATTTATTTGTTATTATAAATTTTAAGTTTAACTAAATAAACTATTTAATTCTTTTTTAATAGTGGCACTTACCACACTCTAATCCACCTAATTGAGAAATTGTAACCTTATCTACATTGTATTTCTCAGCCAACTCTTTATGAATTTTCTCATAATACTCATTGCCTTTTGTATCAACACCTGTTTCTCTGTGACAATTGATACACCAACCCATTGTTAAAGGTGAATATTGACGCATTTCATCATACTCTTCAACAGGACCGTGACATTTTTGACATTCTAAACCAGCAACTGTAACGTGTTGTGAGTGATTAAAATATGCAAAGTCTGGTAAGTTATGAATTCGAATCCATTTAATAGGCTTCTCTTGCCCAGTATATTCTAAATTTTCAGCATCCCAACCAGCAGCATCATAAACTTTTGCAATTTCCTTGTCTAATTCAGCTTTTCCATATGTAATACCATCCCACTCAACTTTAGTTCCTTCTGCAACCTCAGCAATATTTTTGTGACAGTTCATACAAACATTAACAGAAGGTATTCCTGAATGCTTACTATGTTTTGCTGAAGAATGACAATATTGACATTCTATTTTATTTTCACCTGAGTGTATCTTATGTGAAAAAGCGATTGGCTGTAAAGGCATATAACCCTCATCAACACCGACTTTAAAAATGGTTCCAAATCCGACATAAGCAGCAATTAAAAGCAACAATATTGTAGAAGTAACCTGCAAGAAAGTATTTCTTTTAAGACCTTGCCAAAGTTCATTCAAATCTCTTCTTAAATCAGAAGATTTTTCAACACCAGCATTTCCTTTTAATTCATTTACCTGCTTCAACAGACTCGCAATCATTAAAAAAGCAACAATTATTGCAGCAGCAAGAATATAGATTATCCATTCCGGAGCACTTCCTTGAGACAAAACAACAACCTCTCCACCTGCAGAAACTACTTGGTTTTTTTGAGGATCACCAACAGTAGTATAATATAAAATATCATCTATTTGCTGATCTGATAACTGTGGAAAAGCAGACATTACCGAACCATTATACTCTTCAAAAATAGCAATAGCATCTCTATCACCTGAAGCTCTCAATTCAGCATTGTTTTTAATCCAAGCTTTCAACCACTCATTCTCTCTTCTTTCTTCAACACCACCAAGTGCAGGACCAATTAATTTTTTGTCTAATTTGTGACACGATGCACATAAAGACTTGAATAATTTCCTTCCATCTTTTTGACGCGCCTCATCGACTTCTTGAGAATAAGAAGATAAACTAAATGCAAAAAAAAGAATTAGTGAAAAACCCTTAAAAAGTACTCTACTTAGCCTATTGTGTAATGATACACTTTTCATATATACAAACTATTTTAGTATCGTTTAAAAATGCCCAAATTATCGATATTTGAACAGTTGGACAAAAGTACTACATATTGCTAAATTTTGAAAAAGGAAAGGTTTGTTAAATATTAATTTATAACAATTCTAAATAAAAATAATTGAAAAATAATTTTGTTTAACTTGTTACTTTTGTAACAAGAAATTTAAACATGAAAAACAAGATCTTTTTTACATTTTTTTTAATCGCTGTTTTTGCAGGAACAACTAATTTTAGCGCTCAAAACAACACCAATAGTAGTGAAGAAATTAAAATATTAATTGACAAAAAAAGGGCTTTTAACGAAGAATATGGCTTTGGATACCGAATTCAAATTTACTACGGCAACGAAACAAAAGCAAGAAGTATAGAAAAGAAATTTAAAATCTCTTTTCCTGAGGTTGCCACAAATTTAAATTACGATGAACCTTATTGGAAAACACAGGTTGGAAACTACAAAACAAAACTTGAAGCTGATAGAGCATTATTGAAGTTTTCAAAAGAGTTTTCTGGACTTATTGTTGTTCCTCTTGGAAAATAATATTGATTAAAATAAAAAAGGCGAAATTCAAATGAATTTCGCCTTTTTTATTTTAGAGTTAAGATTATAACTTCTTCTTAACTGCTACTTCTTTATATGCCTCGATATTATCGCCTTCTTGTATATCATTATAGTTTTTAATCTGTAAACCACAATCATACCCTTTAGCAACTTCTTTTACATCGTCTTTAAAACGTTTTAAAGAAGCAAGTAAGCCATCATGCACAACAATACCGTCTCTTATGATTCTTATTTTAGAATCTCTAAAAACCTTACCATTCATAACCATACATCCTGCAATATTACCAACTTTAGAAATCTTATAAACCTCTCTAATTTCAACATTACCAGTAACTTCTTCTTTCATCTCTGGAGAAAGCATTCCCTCCATAGCGTCTTTTAAGTCGTTGATTGCATCATAAATAATTGAGTATGTTCTGATATCTACCTCTTCCCTTTCGGCAACAGCTCTTGCATTACCTTGAGGTCTTACGTTAAACCCAACAATAATAGCATCGGAAGCAGTTGCTAACAATACATCACTTTCGGTAATTGCACCAACTCCTTTATGTAAAATATTAACTTGTATCTCTTCTGTTGATAATTTCTGGAAAGAATTTGTTAAAGCCTCAACAGAACCATCAACATCTCCTTTAAGTATAATATTTAACTCTTTAAAGTCTCCTAAAGCAATTCTTCTTCCAATCTCATCAAGAGTCAATGTTTTTTGAGTTCTAACTGATTGCTCTCGTTGTAATTGAGAACGTTTTGTAGCAATTTGTTTAGCCTCTCTTTCATCATCAAAAACAATAAACTTATCCCCTGCTTGAGGTGCACCATCTAAACCAAGAATTGAAACCGGTGTAGAAGGGCCAGCAACTTTTAGTTTAGTGCCTTTGTCATCGAACATTGCTTTTACTTTACCACTATTTTTACCCGCTAAAATATAGTCACCAATCTTAAGGGTTCCTGCTTGCACTAAAATGGTTGTAACATATCCTCTACCTTTATCAAGCTGAGCTTCTACAACAGCACCTACGGCATTTTTATCTGGGTTTGCCTTTAATTCTAAAACTTCGGCTTCTAATAAAACTTTCTCTAACAATTCATCAATTCCTTGACCAGTTTTTGCAGAGATATCTTGAGACTGAATATTACCTCCCCATTCTTCAATTAGCAAGTTCATAGCAGACAATTGAGTCTTTACATTATCTGGGTTTGCATTTGGCTTATCAATTTTATTGATTGCAAATACAATAGGAACACCTGCTGCTTGTGCATGTGAAATTGCTTCTTTTGTCTGTGGCATCACATCATCATCTGCAGCAACTACAATAATTACCAAATCAGTTACTTGAGCTCCTCTCGCACGCATTGCTGTAAATGCTTCGTGACCAGGAGTATCTAAGAATGCTATTTTTTCATCACCAACATTAACAGAATACGCTCCAATATGTTGGGTAATTCCACCACTTTCACCATCTACAATGTTTGCTTTTCTTATATAATCTAATAAAGATGTTTTACCATGATCTACATGCCCCATAACCGTGATTATCGGAGCTCTTTTCTGAAGGTCTTCTTGTTTATCTTCTACTTCTTCAATAGATTCTTCTACTTCTGCACCAACAAACTCAACTTTATAATTGAACTCTTCAGCTACTATGACTAAAGTTTCAGCGTCTAAACGTTGATTCATGGTAACCATCATACCAAGAGACATACAGGCAGATATGATATCTGTAACTGCAACACTCATCATGGTAGCAACCTCACTAACAGTAACAAATTCTGTTACTTTTAGAACTTTACTCTCTAATACTTGTGCTTCTAATTCTGCTTCAGATTGCTCTCTGTGAGCATCTCTTTTACTTCTTCTATACTTAGCTCCTTTACCTTTAGAAGATCTACCTTGAAGTTTCTCTAGTGTTTCTCTTACTTGTTTTTGTATTTCTTCTTCTGTAAGCTCTTCTTTCTTTTGAACAGGTCTTTGATTACCTCTTCCTTTGAAACCTTTATTATTACCTCTGTTATTTTGAGTACCTCTGTTTTGAGGCCCTCTACTGCTATTATTAGTTTTAGAAGTCGTAGGCTTATTTATACGCTTACGTTTTCTTTTTGTTTCTGAATTAGAGTCAGTTTTCTTAGCATCTTTTTCTGGCTTCTTCTTCTTTGGCTTTTCAAATTGCTTTAAGTCAATTTTCTTACCTGTAAAGTTTGGTCCTTCTAATTTTTTATACTGAGTTTTTATTTTCTCAGCATTCTCAGGAGTAATTTCAACCTTAGGCTCTGCTTCTTTTTCTTCAACCTTTTCTTTCACTTCAGGTTGCTTTTTTGCTTCTACCTTAGGTGCTTCTTTGGTTTCTTCCTGTACCTTCTCTGTAGGCTTATCTACAACAGGTTCTTGTATTTTCTCTGGAGCAACAACCTCTTCTTGCTTAGGCTCTTCTGGTTTAGAAACTTCCACTGGTTTTGGAGTTTCTTCAACTTTAGGAGTTTCTTCAGATTTTGATACAGGTTTTTTACCCAAGTTATCAATATCTATTTTACCTACAGTTTTAAACTCTAACTTTTCAGCTTTGGCTTTTAGAATTTCTTCTTTCTTTTTTTCTTCTGCTCGTTTTTTTTCTTGCTTCGCTTCAAGCTCTAAACGAATGGCTTCCTTCTCTTTTCTCTTTTCTTCACCAACCTCCTTAGACGCCGCTTTCTTACTTGCATCAGTTTGAAAGCCATCTAATAGAATTTGGTATTCTTCAGATGAAATTTTTGTAGTTGGTCTAGCTTCGATTTGAAAATCGTTGTTTGCTAAATGTTCTACAGCTCTATCTAAAGAGATATTTAACTCTCTTAAAACCTTATTAAGCCTCATTGTTTTGCCTACAGACATATAATTCTTTTAACTTTATACTTGTAAAAATATACTTTTTACGTTACTTTAATGTTATATTTTCTATTCTTCGAACTCTTCTTTTAAAATTCTCTGAACATCAATAATTGTTTCTTCTTCTAAATCGGTTCTTTTTACCAACTCAACAACACTTGTTTCTAAGACACTTCTTGCTGTATCTAATCCTATATTTTTGAATTCTGCAATTATCCAATCTTCTATTTCATCAACAAATTCTGTTAACTCAACATCTTCTTCTTCAAGTCCTTCTCTTTGAACATCAATTTCATAACCCGTTAACTCACTAGCTAAACGAATGTTTACACCACCTCTACCAATTGCTTTTGATACTTCTTCTGGTTTTAGTAAAACATTTACTCGTCCTTTTTTACCATTTTTTAATTCCTCATAAGTTTCAATTTCCATTGAAGTGACTTTTGCAGGACTTAAGGCTCTTGATATATAAAGTTGCTCGTTTTTAGTATAGTTTATTACATCAATATTTTCGTTTCCTAATTCACGAACAACACCATGAATTCTTGAACCTTTTACACCAACACAAGCTCCTACAGGATCTATTCTATCATCATAAGAATCTACTGCTACTTTTGCTTTTTCTCCTGGAATTCTTGCAACACCTTCAACAGTTATTAATCCATCAAAAACCTCTGGAATCTCTTGCTCAAATAATTTATTTAAAAAGGCAGGTGATGTTCTAGATAATATAATTGCTGGTTTATTACCTCTTAATTCAACTGATTTAATTACACCTCTTACAGAATCTCCTTTTCTAAAAAAATCTGAACGAATCTGCTCGCTTTTTGGTAATACAATTTCGTTGCCTTCATCATCTAATAAAATAATTGCATTATGTCTGATATGATGTACTTCTGCATTGTAAATTTCACCTTCTAAATCTTTAAACTGCTTAAAGATATTTGTACTATCATGTTCGTAAATTTTCGAAATAAGATTCTGACGCAATGCAAGAATAGCTCTTCTACCTAAATCAATTAATTTCACTTCTTCAGATACGTCTTCACCAATTTCAAAATCTGGCTCAATTTTTCTTGCTTCTGCTAGCTCAATTTCTTCATTATCATCTTCGGACATACCGTCTGCAACAACAACTCTATTTCTCCAAATTTCTAAATCTCCTTTGTCTGGATTTATAATAATATCAAAATTATCATCAGATCCAAACTTACGTTTTAGTGCCGATCTAAAAACCTCTTCTAAGATAGACATTAATGTTACTCTATCTATACTTTTATTATCTTTAAATTCCGAAAATGATTCGATTAACGCTATATTCTCCATTACATCTTTACTTAAAATACAATTTTCACTTTTGCTTCTTTAATATCTTTATAGGCTATAACAGCATTTTTTTCAACTGTCACCTTTCCTTTACCGATTGGTTTTGGTTCTCTCGCTTTCCAGCTTAGTTCAATTTCTGTTTCATTAACACTCGTAAGAGTTCCTTCAAAACTATCTTCTTGTGTTTTAACTTTTAAGATTCTATTGATGTTCTTTTTGTATTGCCTCTTTACTTTTAGAGGGTGAGAAATATCTGGAGTTGTAACTTCTAGAGAAAAATCTTCCTCTTCTCTATCTAAGTTATGCTCTACATTTCTACTTATTCTAATACACTCACTTAAAGCAACACCATTGTCTCCATCAACAGTAACTTGAATTTTATTATTAGATGAAATTGACAAGTCTATTAAAAACAATGATTCGTTTTCTAATAAAGCTTCATCAACTAAATCTTTTACCTTGTCTACATCCATATCAAAAAAAATCTTAACTTAAAATATAAAAAGAGGGGCTTTTAAAGCCCCTTCATTTCTTCTTTATTCTGATTTTTCGTTTGCAAATGTAAAACAATTTTAGGAATTAACAAAGTTGTAATCGTTCATATTTTTTTGTAGATTTACGATAGTTATCAATAAAAAGCTATTTAAAATGAATAAAATATTAGTTCCTATCGATTTTTCACAAAGTTCTGAATTCGCATCAAAAATGGCTAATGCAATTGCCAAAAAATCTAACAGCGAGGTTTTTCTATTGCATATGATTGAATTGCCAACAGGTATTGTTGATATGGGTGCTGGCACTAATTTTAGTATTCCTGAAAGCATGCTTTACTTAAGAAAAGTAAAAGAACGTATCTTAGAATTTAAAGAACAATTTTTTCACGAAAACGAACTCGTTCATCACTCTATACGATTTCAAAATCCGTATGAAGGGATTTTAAAATATGCAGAAAAAATTGAAGCAGACCTAATAGTAATGGGCTCTAAAGGTCATTCAGAATTTGAAGAGATTTTAATTGGTTCTAACACAGAAAAAGTAGTAAGATCTTCAAAAGCCCCTGTTCTTGTTGTAAAGAGAGATTCTGAAAAGTTTAAAATGAAAAACTTAGTTTTTGCATCTAATTTTAAAGACGAAGCAGACAAAGAACCTTTTTCTAAATTTTTAGATTTTGCAAATTCTTTTAAAAGCAAAGTGCATTTAGTTAAAATTAATACGCCTTCTAACTTTGAAAGCACTCAAGAAGCTAAAGAAAAAATAGCAAATTTTACTGAAGAATTTGATTTACCAAAACATACAATAAACATCTACAATGATTCGTCTGTAAAAAGTGGGATTTTAAATTTTGCTCGAGATATTGAAGCTGATTTAATTGCTATGTGCACTCATGGAAGAAGTGGTTTATCACATTTATTTTCTGCAAGTGTTACAAAAAACTTATCGAAAGATGCTTTAAAACCAATGCTTACGATTAAAATTTAATTTATTGTAAATAAGAAATAAATTCTTCTACAGTCTTTGATTTCTCAACTGTAAAGTCACCTATTTTCGTTCTTCTTAATTTAGAAAGATGGGCTCCAGAATTTAGAGCTTTTCCAAAATCATAAGCCAAAGAACGAATGTAAGTGCCTTTACTGCATACTACTCTAAAACTTATATTAGGGAAATCTATTTTTGTTAATTCAAATTCTGAAATGGTAACTAATCTTGATTTTATCTCTGTGGTTTCTCCTTTTCTTGCTAATTCATATAATCTTTTACCGTCTTTTTTTATAGCTGAAAAAATAGGCGGTTTCTGCTGAATAGAACCAATAAAATCTTGCGCTGTTTTTCTTAAAAGAGTTTCCGTTATATGGTCTATTGGATAGGTTTTATCAATTTCTGTCTCTAAATCGTAACTTGGTGTTGTAGCTCCTAAAGTGATTGTACCTGTGTATTCTTTAACTAATGCTTGATAATCATTAATATTTTTAGTTTTCTTACCACAACAAATAATTAACAAGCCTGTTGCTAACGGATCTAAAGTTCCTGCATGACCAACTTTAATTTTTTTTAAATCAAACTTTTGTTTAATATGCCAACGAATTTTATTTACAACTTGAAACGAAGTCCAATTTAAAGGCTTATCAATTAACAAAACCTTGCCACTTAAAAAATCATCTTTATCCATTCTTTTTATAAGATTAAGAAATCAATGAATAGCCAATAGCAATTAGACCAACAACTGCACAATAAATAGAAAAATACGATAACTTGCTTTTTTTCACTAGTGCAATCATCCATTTACAAGCTAATAAACCCGAAATAAAAGCAGCAACAAAACCAACAATAATTGGAAGGATTTCTGATGATTGAAAATTTAAATCACCACTTAACACATCTTTTCCAATTTTTCCAAAAATCAAAGGAACTACCATCAAAAAAGAAAAACGGGCTGCTCTAGTTCTATCAATTCCCAACAATACAGATGTTGATATTGTTGCTCCAGATCTAGAAATACCTGGCAACATAGCTATTGCTTGAGAAATTCCAATAATAACTGAACTTAAAAAAGACACTTCTTTATTTGTATTTTTTGCTTTATCAGCAAGTAATAATAGTAATGCAGTAATAAGTAACATTGAGCCTACCAAAAGTATTTTACCTCCAAAAAAAGCTTCTAATTGTTCTTCAAATAACAAGCCTACTATTACAGCAGGAATCATTGATAAAATAATTTTTAATGAAAATTTTAATTCATCATTCCATTTAAATTGAAACAATCCTTTAAAAATCTCATAAACTTCTTTCCTAAAAATAACTATTGTACTTAATGCGGTTGCAAAATGTAAAATAACAGTAAACGTTAAGCTTTCTTCTGGCACAGAAGTATCTCCTAAAATAGCTTTTACCAACTCTAAATGACCGCTTGAAGAAACAGGCAAAAACTCTGTTAAACCTTGTATAACTCCTAGCAGAAGTGCTTCAAAAAAATTCATACTTATTTTTTAGGGTTGGCTAATATTGCATAAATTTCAATTGCCAAACCTATAAGAACTAAAGTAGGCGCCAATCTTATACGTTGCCAATTATATATTTCTTCATTAAAAACTTCAGGATTGTCACTTCCACCGCCAATCATTAAAATAAAGCCAAGAGATATAAAGGCTATGCCTATGAACATAATGGTGTAGTTTTTTTTACCAAATAAAAAAGCAGGTTTTTCTTGTTTTTTCATATTCATAATTTAATAATACAATTCATTTGTTTGTAAATTTAAGAAGCGTTGAGTAGCAAAAAATGTACTTAACCATGTTATTATAAATGAGGATAATAAAACCGCAACGGTTAAATAAATTAAAGAAGTATAATCTGTCAACAAAACTAAACTCGGCATAAATTTATCTAAATAGTAAATTACAAAACTTAAGCCTAACAAAGCAACTAAAGCTCCAATAAAACCAAGTTTTATACTTTGAATTATAAATGGCTTTCTTATAAATCCTTTAGTAGCACCAACCATTTGCATGGTTTTAATATTAAATCGTTTTGAATAAATAGACAATCTGATAGAACTATTAATAAGTATGATTGCTACTAAGACAAAAAATCCGCTAATAATGGCAAGCCAAAAACTTATATTTTTTATATTTTTAGTAATAAGATTCACAAGTGGCTTATCATAAGAAACATCTGCTACAAAAGCATTCTTGTTAAACTTACCTTCTAAAAGTTCAATTTTTTCAGGAGTTACAAATTCTGCGTTTAAATAAATATCAATTCCATTTTTAAGAGGGTTTTTACCCAAAAATTCTAAAAAATCTTCTCCAATTTCTTTACTGTAATTTTTTGCAGCTTGTTTTTTACTTATATAAATTACTCGTCTTGAATAATCCTCTTTTTCGATAAAATCTTTGAATTTTTTAATTTGACTTTGAGTTACATCATCTTTTAAAAAAAGTGAAATTGCAACTTTTTCCTTTACTCGATTTGCAACTTTAGAAGAATTTAATAAAATAAGCCCTAAAATACCTACCATAAAAAGTACTAATGCAATACTAATTACAACTGAGAAATAAGAAGATTGTAACCTTCTTTTTTGATATGTATCGAACTTAGATGACATTTCTTTTTTTTTGCAATATAGTAATTCGGTTGAATTAAAGGCTTAAAGTTAATACTATTTTAACGGTTCAATTTCTTGACATAACTCTACAAGAACTCCATTAGTAGTTTTTGGATGGAGAAAAGCAACTAATTTATTGTCTGCTCCTTTTTTAGGGATTTCATTTAAAACAATAAAGCCTTCATTTTTTAACCTTTGAATTTCGGAATTAATATCTTCTACGGCAAAAGCGATATGATGAATACCTTCTCCTTTTTTCTCAATAAATTTTGCAATAGGACTATCTTTTTTTGTTGCCTCTAATAATTCAATCTTATTCGGCCCTGACTTAAAAAATGAAGTTTTCACTCCTTCAGAAATAACTTCTTCTATTTTATAATGTGGTTTACCAAAAAGTGACGCGAATAATTGATTTGATTTTTCTAAATCTTTAACTGCAATTCCTATGTGTTCAATTTTATTCATGATGTAAAAATAAAAAACCAGCAGAATAATATCTACTGGTTTGTTTATTATCGTTTAAAATAGTTTAATCTTTAGTGATTTTAAAATTATCTAGTTCATAAGTACCATCATTGGCTGAATCTCCACTTCCAGTATATTTAAATGCGATATGAATTTTACCTGAACCGCAAGATAAATCTACGATTCCAGATTCAAACCAAGATGAGAAAGAATCAGAATCTTGAACAACGTAAGCTGCTGGTAAAACACCCCAAGTAGCAGATAATACACCGTCTGTTGTGCCATCCCAATCATTAGAAAACATGACATCTAAATTACTTGCATCTGCAAAACTATTTGAAGTTTCAAAAGATAATTTTACATTACTATTAGCATCTAAATCTATTTCGGGAGAAATTAACCAAGCTACTGTTCTATCGTCTCCTGAACGAAATGCGCCTACTCTTGCTGAAATACCTTGAGAAGCGTTAGCACCACTTGCTCTGTATGCTTCCCAGGTTTCTGTTCCTGCTTCTTGATAATTAGTCCAACCATTTCCAGAAATTGGACTATTTGTACTTTGAGTCTCAAACATATCTTCAAAAAGAACACTTACACCTTCTGCATTTGCTAAACCACAATCTATTTCTGGTGGATCACATCTTTCACTAGTTACTGTAATATCATTTTTATCATTTAAAACTAAAATTAAACTACTTCCATCAAAAGTTTTTGAAACGACACTATTTATTGTAAAACTTCCTGCTGGTAAAGGCGAAAATTTAAAAGTAGAAAAAGAGCT
>JBELHK010000043.1:0-1555 GCA_042091415.1 Polaribacter sp.
ACTGTATTTTCAATTTAAAAGATATTTATCTATCTTTATGTTAATTGATTAAATTGTGATAATATTGATTTAGCGAATATGTTCTATCCCTTTATCAAATAATTTTCTTAACATAATCTCAATTTTTATTTTAAAAATTAGAATAATTAATGGTTATCTCTATTAAAAATTTAAGTATGATAAACAGGTTACTCATATTTGTATTTTTCTCTATGTTATTTACAAATGGCTATGCTCAAAATGAATTAAAATTAGAAGATTGCATAAAAATATCTAAAGAAAATTATCCTCTTATTGCTTCTTTTGACCTTATTGAAAAAACAAAATCATATTCATTAGATAATGTAAAGAAGAATTATTACCCCAAATTTAGCGCCACTCTAATCGGTGGATTTATTAATGGATTACCATCTACAAACAACAATAATGATACAAAAACAGAACTCATAGGCCTTGCGCAACTAGATCAGGTAATTTGGGATGGAGGCATTACAAAAAATAAAAAGAAATTGATTGAAGCAGAAAATGAAGTTAAAATTTCTCAACTAAATAATCAACTCTATTTACTTGAACAAAAAGTATCAGATATCTTTTTTGGACTGTTATTAATTGATCTAAAAATTGAAGCATTACAAACTTACAAAACAAAAATAAAAGCTCAAAAAAAACAAGTTTCTTCAGGAATTAAAAATGGACTACTCCCCGCTTCAGACTTAACCGAAATTCAAATTGCTGAATTAAATATTGAAAAAAAGGAAGTAGCACTTCAATCTCATCGTGAAACATTTTCTAGTATTTTAGGTTTATATATGAATCAAGATCTTAAAAATGCAACTTTAGTAATTCCGGAATATACTTTTACTGAAAATACGAGCTCATTTAATCGTCCTGAATATAAAACTTTAAATAGCAGAATAGCTGCTTTAGACGCACAAGAAAATTTACAACAATCGAGCTTAACACCAAAAATCGGTATCAAAGGAATCGCTTTGGGTTTTAGTCCTGAAATTGGTATTGGACCTGCTTCAACAGATGCTATTCTTTTTGGTGGATTAAGTTTAGCGTGGAATATTGATGCTCTTTACAAGAACAAAACAAACAAAGAAATCATTGCTATTAATAAAGAACAAATTCAGGTTGAAAAAAATCAACTAGACTTTAATTTATCAATAGCAGAGCGTATGGAACGTCGAAACGTATATACGTATCAAAAACAAGTTGATTTATCTAAACAATCTCTAAATCTGCAACAGAAACTGTTTAAAAGCTATCAATCTCAGTATAATCAAGGAATTATTACAATAGCAGAGTTAATTAGAAAGTTAGAAGATCTTAAAACAGCTCAAATAGAGGTAAGTACCCAAAAGATTTCTTTTTATAAAGCCATATTTAATTATAATTATATAACCGGAAAATAAAATAATATGTTAAGATTAAGACTTTTATTTATAACCATATTTATACTATTCATTAATATTTCATGCTCTAAAGAAGAAGACAACTCTTTGGGATCAGGTGTATTTGAAGCTACCGAAATTAATTTATCTTCAATGAA
>JBELHK010000043.1:1655-5355 GCA_042091415.1 Polaribacter sp.
ATTACCGAACGCAACTATCTTTCTAAAAAGAAACTATTAAACAATAGTTCTAATGCTCTCTTAAGTCAAATAGAGGCATTAGAGAGTCAGCGTGCTCTTATGGATTATCAGATAGGAAAAACCTCGATTAAATCTCCTATATCTGGAACAATACTTCTTAATTATTCAGAAGAAAATGAATTTATAACTCCAGGAAGACCAATTGTAAAGATAGCTGATTTAACAAATATGACTCTTAAAGCTTATGTTAACGCTGAAAATCTTAAAGATTTAAAACTAAATCAAAAGGTAGCTGTTTATGCAGAATATGGAGTTAGCGAACGTAAAGATTTTTCGGGGACAATTACTTGGATTTCGAGTACTAGCGAATTTACACCCAAAACGATTCAAACTCAAGACGAACGTGCAACTCTTGTTTATGCTGTAAAAATTAAAGTTCCAAATTCAAATAATTCTCTTAAAATCGGAATGTATGGTGGGTTTAATCTAAAGTAAGTAAAAATGGTTTTAATAGAAAATGTTAACAAATCTTACAAAGATGTAAAAGCGCTAATTGATATCAACTTGAAAATTAATCAAGGAGAATTATTTGGACTTATTGGACCAGATGGTGCTGGTAAAACTACCCTTTTTAGATTGATGACAACTCTACTATTACCATCAAATGGTTCAATTTCAATTCTTGATTATGATACGAAAATTGATTATCAGAAAATAAGAGAAATTGTAGGATATATGCCTGGGAAATTTTCTCTTTACAAAGATTTAACCGTTAAAGAAAATATAGAAATATTTGCAAGTTTATTTAATACTAAAATGGACGAAAATATTGATATTGTTAAAGGTATATATAATCAATTAGCTCCTTTTGAAAATAGGTATGCTGAAGACCTCTCAGGAGGAATGAAACAAAAACTAGCACTCTGTTGCGCTCTAATCCACAAACCTAAAATACTTTTTTTAGATGAACCTACAACTGGAGTTGACCCAATGTCTAGAAAAGAGTTTTGGGAAATTTTAGCCAATCTAAAAAGAGAAGGAATAACAATTATTGTAAGTACTCCTTATATGGATGAAGCTAGTAAATGCGATAGAATTGCACTTATCCAAAATGGAAAAATTTTAACTGTAAATACACCTGATATAATTGAATCTGAATATCCTGCAGAACTTTTTAAAGTGAGTGCAAAAAATATGTTTCAATTACTTCAATATTTAAAGAAACACCCACAAGCAGCATCGTGTTTTCCTTTTGGAGATAGTCATCATTTTGAACTTTCTAAAAAAGCTTCCGAAAAAGGCTTTCATACTGAAAATCTAATTAATGAATTGAATAATATTGGGTTTGAAGAAGTAAAAGTTGAAAAGATTAATGCTAAAATAGAAGATTGTTTTATGTATTTAAGTCGTTAATATGGATGTAGTAATTGATGTAAAAAATCTTGAAAAACGATTTGGCAATTTTATTGCTGTAGATCAAATTAGCTTTGATGTTAAAAAAGGAGAAATATTTGGTTTTTTAGGTGCAAATGGAGCTGGAAAAACAACGGCCATGAGAATGTTATGCGGATTACTTAAACCTACTAGCGGCGAAGCAAATGTTGCCGGATTTTCAGTAGCATCAGACTCAGAAAACATCAAAAAAAACATAGGTTACATGAGTCAAAAATTTGCACTCTACAACGACCTAACTGTTTATGAAAATTTACGTTTATATGCCGGAATTTACGGATTAAAAAACAGCGAAATAAAACCACGTATAATAAATTTATTACAAGACCTAAATTTAGACACCAATTATAATACTATGGTTGATTCGTTACCTTTAGGTTGGAAACAAAAAATAGCGTTCATTGCCGCAATAATTCACGAACCTAAAATCGTATTTTTAGATGAACCTACAGGTGGTGTAGACCCAATAACTAGAAGACAGTTTTGGGAGATGATTTATAAAGCTGCTGATAGAGGAATTACCATTTTTGTTACAACTCATTATATGGATGAAGCAGAATATTGTGATCGTGTTTCTATTATGGTAGACGGAAAAATTGTAGCGTTAAACAGCCCAAAACAACTTAAAAAAGATTTTAATGTTGATGATATGAATAGTGTATTTGAACGTGTTGCAAAATCAGCAAAAAGAACTTAATGAATCAGTTTAAAATATTTGTAAAAAAAGAGTTTCTCCATATTTTGAGAGATCGCTGGACAACAATTATTGTTTTGATTCTCCCAATAGTGATGTTACTTTTATTTGGTTTTGGTATTTCAACTGAAATGAAAGAAACTTCATTTGGTGTAATTAGAGGTAATTCTGGGCCACTACATAATGAAATTATTACAAAACTAAATCAAAGTGAATTTTTTAATTTCAAAGCTTACTACAAAAATATTGAAGAACTAGAATCTGACTTTAGAAAAGGGGAATTAAGATTTGGCATCCTTTTACCATCAACTCAAATAGAACGTAAATTAGCAAAAGGCGATAATGCAAAAATTACATTTATAGCTGACGGTAGCGATCCAAATTCAGCAACTACAATGATAAATTATGCTTCTGGAATAATTATGCAACTCTTTAAAAACAAAAGCGAAAATATGGGAGTTAATGCGTCTCCATTAATTAAATCAGAAATAAAATTCTTATACAATCCGACTTTAAAAGGGACTTATAACACTGTTCCTGGAATTGTAGGAATGATTTTGTTATTAATTTCTGCAATAATGACTTCTGTTTCAATTGCTAGGGAAAAAGAACAAGGATCTATGGAATTATTACTTGTATCTCCATTAAAACCCATCATTCTAATTTTATCAAAAGTATTCCCCTATTTTATTTTACTAAATATCAATTTAATTACAATTTTACTGTTAGGTCATTTTATGTTTGAAGTACCAATCAACGGTTCTTTAATCGATATTTATATTCTTTGTGAAGTCTATCTTTTTCTTTGTTTAGCCTTAGGATTACTTATATCATCAGTAGCAAATACACAACTCGTTGCACTTCTTGCTTCAGGTATGGGTTTAATTCTGCCTGTAGTAATGTTATCTGGTTTGATATTTCCTATTGAAAATATGCCAATAATACTGCAAGGAGTTTCGCATATAATACCTGCAAAATGGTTTATTAGTGCTTTAAAAAAAGTAATGATTATGGGACTCGATTTAACTGATGTGGCAAAAGAGTTCCTTATTCTTTGTTTTATGTGTATTGCTTTGATTTCAATTAGTTTTAAACTGTTTAAAAAAAGACTAGAGTAATATGTTACGATATTTAATTGAAAAAGAATTCAAACAGTTTCTTCGAAATAGTTTCTTGCCTAAATTAGTAATGGTTATTCCACTTATGGCAACACTAATTTTTCCTTTAGTGGCAACTTTTGATGTAAAAAACATTAAAATAACCCTTGTAGATTTAGACAAATCTAAGGCAAGTATGGAATTAATTCAAAAGATAACTTCGTCAAATTACTTTTTAATTAATGCTGAAACAAATTCAAATAAATTAGCTTTTGATGATGTAGAAAGTGGGAATAGTGATATAATTCTTGAAATTCCTCCAAAATTTAGTAGTCAAATCAGTAAAAATAAATCTACACAAATATTGATGAGTGTAAATGCCGTAAATGGTGTAAGAGGAAATATTGGAGCATCGTATCTAAATGCTATATTAAATCAATTTGAAACAGATTATCGT
>JBELHK010000043.1:5455-19698 GCA_042091415.1 Polaribacter sp.
TATTGGAGCATCGTATCTAAATGCTATATTAAATCAATTTGAAACAGATTATCGTAGACAATTAAATGGAGGCAAAATTGAGATGGTAACATCCTATAAATACAACCCAGAATTAGCATATCAGATATTTATGATTCCTGCATTAATGATTATGGTTTTATCGATGATAACTGGTTTTTTACCCGCTTTAAATATTGTTGAAGAAAAACAAAAAGGGACTATGGAACAGCTAAATGTAACTCCTTTAAAAAAATCAACCTTTATTCTTGCCAAACTTATTCCATATTGGATTATAGGTTACATTGTTTTAACAATATGCATAATTGTTGGTCGTTTAGCCTATGGATTAATTCCACAAGGTTCTTTATTTTTAGTATATCTTTTTGCCACTCTTTTTATTCTTGCATACAGTGGTTTTGGTTTAGTTTTATCAAACTATGCGAAAACCATTCAACAAGCAATGTTTATGATGTTCTTTTTTGTATTAACCTTTGTTTTTATGAGTGGTCTTTTTACTCCTACTGAAAATATGCCTCACTGGGCACAAGCATTTAGTAATATTTCTCCTCTTAAATATATTATGCAAGCAGTAAGAGCTATTTTTATAAAAGGAGCTTCTATTCATGAATTATTACCTCAATTAAAGTGGTTAATTGGCATGGTAATATTTTCAAATACATGGGCAATATTGAGTTATAGAAAAAAAAGTAATTAAAAAATTCCCTCACAAAAAACTTTACGAGTTTTGTATTTTCATTGTATTTGTTAAATTCGTCGTTTAACAAACCTTTTTCTAAAAACACTATGAAAAAAATACTATTTCTTTGCTTAATTTCTCTAACAAATTTAGTCAAAGCGCAATCTACTACATCACTAAATATTAGCGAAACTCCTGAATACAAAGATGAAGTTAAAACTAAAAATATTCTTACCATACACACTTCAAAATCAGGAGAAACAGCCATAGTTAGAAGTAGTAAAAAAAACTTTTTGTTCGATATTTTTGATGCAGAATTTAGTAAAAGTTTTACTAAGACTATTAAAATTAGTAAAAAAGAAGAATATGTTGGTGATTTATTTTATAACAATCAACTTAAAATATTCACTGTATATAGCCCTAAAAAAGACGAACGAATTCTTTATTGCCATACACTTAATTTATCTTTAAAATCGTACGAGAAAACTACAATTTTTAAAACTACTGTTGAAAAAAAGCAAAGTTTATTTGGCTCAAGAAATAAACATATTACCAATTTCGCATTATCACCGAACAATAAGTATTATGCTATTGCAACCGATAATGTTAGAAAAAATAAAAACTCTTATACAATAAGGGTTTTCGACAGCAAAACGGAAGAATTAGTTTACAAAAAAGCTTACCAAGAAAATGAAAAACACAGCTACGTTCACAACGATTTATACATAGATGATAATGCAGTAGTGTATTCGTTAGGTAAATTATTTTTAAATGGTAAATCTAATAAAAAGGATAACGGAGAGGCTAATTATCAATTTACATTAAATAAAATAACTAAAGATGATAATAAAGAATTGCTAATCGACTTAAAGGAAGAACATATACAATCTTTAAAAATTTCTAAAATCAAAAATCAGTTACATTTAATTGGGTTTTATTCAAAACTAGATGTTGGCAGAATAAAAGGAGGATGTAACTTTATAATTGATACTGATAATTTTAGTATTAAATCAAAAAGAAACCAAATATTACCTAAACAAGTTTATGAAGATTTATATGGTTACCGAAAAGCAGCGCGCAAAAACAAAAAGAAAAAAGAACTCCGTAATTTCGAAATAGACTATATCTTAACAGATGCTAATGGTGAAACCTATTTAATTGCAGAAGAATTTTACATTACTCAAACATATGTTCAAACAGGAACTGTTGGAGGCTATACACAAACCGTTTATCACTATGATGATATTTTAATTTTAAAAATAAATCCTGAAGGTAATTTAATTTGGGGAAGAAGTATTTTTAAAAGATCTGTAACTCCTTCATACAATGCCTTTTTAAAAGATGAAAAACTTCACATCATTTTAAACTCTGGTAAAAACTTAACCGAAAAAAAAGATGGAAGAACAAAAGTATCTCAAGGATGGTTTGAATCTTCATCTTTATATGACTTTGAATACAACACAAAAGGCGAAGTTTCATACAACAAAATACAAAACAATAATTCAAATACTTATTATCTTCCATATTACGGATCTTTTGAAGCAGATAAATTTATTATGATGAGTTCTGGGAACAGAAAAAAAACTTTTATGATTTTAGAATAACATAACATCATCAATTTTAATACGTATTTACAAGAAAAAATAAAATTTAAGTTCAACTTTATTAGAAATGTATTACTTTAAGCGTCAAAAATTTACCTTAATCGAAAACGTTGTAGAAAATTAAAATTCAAAACTAAAGAAACACTATTATTTAAATAAAGGAGTATCATAATTATGCAAGAAGAAACCATAAGTAAACTAATTCCGACTACAGCATTGCTAATTTTAGGAATAATCGAATCGATTGGAGGAATGTATTTTGATGATAAAAGAACAAAAAACGACTTCACAATTGAATTAATAAGCCTTATAACATTGCCTACTTTAATACAACCTGGAATATTTGTGTTCGTATTATGGTTGATGGGAACTATTTTACCTGGACTTGAAGATTATTTTATAGATACTTCATTTTGGTGGCATATTTTGGCTTTTCTTGTTTTAGATGATATGACTCAATATTGGTGGCACAGACTCTCTCATGTAAACAGAAGTATGTGGAAACTTCATAGACCTCATCATGTAGTTGAAGAAATGGGAGTACTTGTTACATACAGAAATGCGGCATTATACTACGCATTAATGCCAGGAATATGGTTTTCAGCCATTTTAATTTATTTAGGAATGGGTTATGTTTATCTATTTTATTTACCAATAAAATTAATTGTTATTTTACTAGCTCATAGTGATACTAAATGGGATAGATTTCTGTATCGTTATAAAATTTTAAGTCCATTAGCATGGATTATCGAACGAACAATTTCAACACCAAGCACCCATTTTGCTCATCATGGTTTAACAGCAGAAGATGGTGTTTCGCATCCAAATGGTAATTATGGAAATCTACTTTTTATTTGGGATATTATATTTGGTACATCTAAAATAACACGTAAATATCCAACAAAATTTGGTGCCTGGAATCAAATAAAAGAACCATGGTACGTTCAACTATTTTTTCCAATTATAAACTCGAAAGATGTTAGGAGTGAACTGCATTCTATCAAGACAAAAAATGATTACGATCCTTCAGTAGATTTTAAACAATACACAAAGTAAACATTCTATAAAAAGAAAAATCAATTAAAAAAAGCTCTTAATTTAATCATTAGTAAAAGCTTATTTTACAAAATCACCTAAAATATTATAATTGTATTTACCTTTGTTGATATAAATTTATGCACCTAAATTACAAATCATAAAAGGCAACATACACTCATAATTAATTCTGAATAAAGCCAAATGATTTTAGCTATTTTGTAAAATGAAAAAATAATTTGATAAATGATTAAACTAACACAAATAGTAATATTACTTTTCTTTTTAATTTCTTGTAATGACAATGAAATAGCCTCTCCAATTCCTGATGATAATAGTATGGAGTTTATTTCAGGTGTTGATCTTTCTAGCTATCCTGAAATATCAATGGCAAACCCTAAATTCTATGATTTAAATGGAAATGAAAGTGAATTACTAACAATACTCAAAGAAAATGGAGTAAATACTGTTAGGTTAAGAATTTGGGTAAACCCTGATAATGAGCATTCAAGTTTTAGAGAAGTAAAAGAATTTTCGAAAACCTTACAAACAATAGGTTTCAAAACATTGTTAACATTGCATTATTCAGATTCTTGGGCAGATCCAGGTCAACAAAAAACACCTGAACAATGGCAAGGATTAGATATTTCTTCTTTAAAAGACAGTGTTTATGTATATACTAAAAAAGTAATCGATGAATTAAATCCAAATTTTATTCAAATCGGGAATGAAATTAACACCGGGTTTCTTCATCCTTTTGGTCATTTAAATAATAATTATGAACAATTTATTGAACTAATGCAATCAGGAATTGCAGCAGTTCGAGAAAACACAAACGAAACTAAAATTATCATCCATTTCGCTGGAATTGAAAATTCTGAGTGGTTTTTTAATCAAGTTAAACAATTAGATTATGATATTATAGGCTTATCATATTACCCAATATGGCATGGAAAATCTTTAAGTAATCTTAAAAATAAAATGCAAGTTTTAAGTGAAACTCATCAAAAGAAAATTTTAATAGCTGAAACAGCTTATCCTTTTACGCTTAGCTGGAATGATTGGACAAATAATATCGTAGGCTTAGAAGATCAATTAATTTTACCCGATTTCCCTGCCTCAAATGAGGGGCAACGTCAGTTCATTAAAAATATCAAACAACTAATTAAAGAGTTAGAAAATGGAGTTGGATTTTGTTATTGGGGAGCTGAATTAATTTCTTGGAAAGGCAACCAAGCTTCAGATGCTTCTCCTTGGGAAAATCAAGCATTATTTAATTTTCAAAATGAAGCATTACCAATTCTGAAGGAATTTAAGACTGATTAAACGGTAAATAAAAGCTACATAATTTTTGAAAAATAATTTATTAAAATTTCAATCTAAAAATGTATAATTAATAAAATATTTTGCAAGCTTATTAGAAGTAAAAATCCTTTAAAACTTAAGTTTTAAAGGATTTGATATTTTTTATAAAATCTATTAGCAGAGAGGAAGGGATTCGAACCCTCGATACCCTTTTGGAGTATACACACTTTCCAGGCGTGCGCCTTCGACCACTCGGCCACCTCTCTATTACAAATACAATTCAATTAACCCTTCTGGGGTTTCTACATGTATTGTTTTATTTTTTCTATCTACTCTTTTTATAAAGTCATCAATCATGGGGATAAAAATCTCTTTACCTTCTCTATCAATTTCAAAAAGAGGTTGCGCAGCTTTATCATTTATATAGGTAATAACTCCTACTTCTCCAAAATTTAAGTCTATAACTTTAAAGCCAATAACCTCATGATAATAAAACTTATCACCTTCAAGTTTTGGCAATAAACTTAGCGGCAAATAAATATCTGATTTCAAAATAGAATCTGCCTCTTCCTCAGAATAGACATCTTCAAATTGAACACGTAATTGATTTCCCTTATGAAGAGAACTCTTTTCAATAAAAAATGGAACCAGATTAGTGCCGAATTCGACATAAACTGATTCCATATTTTTATATAAGTTGGGTTCATCTGTATCTAATTTGATAACAACTTCGCCCTTGAAACTGTGCTTTCTAACGATTTTGCCTAAATAAAAACAATCTTCTTTACGCATTATCGGTTTAAAATTTATTCAGCAGCTTTTTCTTCTGTGTTTTCTGTTTCTTCAGCAGCAGATTCTTCAGTAGTTTCTTCTACTACCTCTTCTGGTTGTGCAGCAGCAATTCTTGCTTCATTAACAGCTTTTTCAGCTTCTAAAGCTTTCGCTTTTGCATCAGCCTGAGCTTTTGCTAAATTTTCTTCTTTGCTAGAAACTTTTCCTTCTTTTTCTTCTAACCAAGCTTTAAATTTCTCTTCAGCTTGCTCTTCAGTTAAAGCTCCTTTTCTTACACCACCTGCTAAATGATTCTTTAATAAAGCTCCTTTATAAGATAAAATTGCTTTAGCAGTATCAGTTGGTTGTGCTCCGTTTTGTAACCATTTTACAGCGCCATCAACATCTAAGTTAATTTCAGCTGGGTTTACATTTGGGTTATAAGTTCCTATTTTCTCTAAGTAACGTCCGTCTCTCTTAGAACGAGAATCTGCAGCTACAATCCAATAGAATGGTTTTCCTTTTTTACCGTGTCTTTGTAATCTAATTTTTACTGGCATAATTGTTAATTTTTTAAGGTGCTCGACCTTTGTTATTAATATTCTTATCATCTCGTGATAAGCGGATGCAAATATACAATTTATTTTAATTGATGACATTTTAAAATGACTTATTTTCAGAGAGTTAATTTCATATTATTTGTTGATAAATCAATTCAATTATTTAATCGTAAATATTAGATGATTTTGTACTTTTAACTCCCCAAATTTCACTCCATAAAACTCATTTATGTATTTAATTTTTGATACTGAAACTACAGGTTTACCTAAAAGTTGGAACGCCCCAATTACTGACACAAATAATTGGCCAAGATGTATACAAATTGCATGGCAACTACATGATAAAATGGGGAACTTACTTGAAAAGAATGACTTTTTAATTAAACCAGAAGGTTTTAACATTCCTTATGATGCAGAAAGAATACACGGAATTTCTACTGATTTAGCGAGTGAACAAGGTATTTCTTTAGACGAAGGATTACAACTTTTTAACGAAGCACTTAAAAAAACGACGTTTATTGTTGGTCAAAATGTAGGTTTTGATGTCAATATTATGGGATGTGAGTTTTACAGATTAGGAGTACAAAACACCTTAACAGAGCTACCTGTTTTAGATACATGTACAGAAAAGACAGCTTTAATGTGTCAAATTCCTGGAGGTCGTGGAGGAAAATTTAAGCTTCCTACTTTAACAGAATTGCACAAACATTTATTTGGTGTCGATTTCGCAGAAGCTCATAATGCAACAGCCGATGTTGAAGCTACAACTCGTTGTTTTTTAGAGCTAATCCGTTTACGAGAATTTACCAAAGAAGAGTTAGATGTAGATGTCGAATATTTTAAAAACTATTCAGAAGCAAATCCAAAACCAATTCAGGTTATAGGTTTGCAACACATCAACCTAAAAAAAGAGAGTGATAAAATAAGAAAGCGACTTGAAAAGTTAAAAGACGTTCAAGAAACAAAATCGACTTCAGTAGGTTTAGAAGAGTTAAAAGATGTTCAATTTGCTCACTTACATAATCATACCCAATTTTCTGTTTTACAATCTACAATTCAAATTGGAAAAATTGTAGACGCTGCTGCTAAAGACAATATGTCTGCGATAGCAATGACAGATACTGGAAATATGATGGCTGCTTTCCATTTTGTAAGTTCTGTTTTAAATCATAATAAATCTGCAGAAACACCCATCAAACCAATTATTGGTTGTGAATTTAATATCTGCGATGATCATACTAACAAATCACAAAAAGACAATGGTTATCAAGTTGTTTTATTAGCAAAAAACAAAAATGGGTATCATAACTTAGCAAAAATGTCTTCTATAGCTTTTGTTGATGGATTTTACTACGTCCCTAGAATCGATAAAGAAGTCATAAAAAAATACAAAGAAGATATAATTGTCCTTACCGGAAATTTATATGGTGAAGTACCTAGTAAAATTTTAAATACTGGAGAGAAACAAGCTGAAGAAGCTTTGCTTTGGTGGAAAGAAGAATTTAAAGATGATTTTTACATTGAGTTGATGAGACACAATCAACAAGATGAGGATATTGTTAATGATACACTTCTCAAATTTTCACAAAAGCACAATATTAAAATTGTAGCAACAAACAATACTTTTTACATAAATAAAGAGGATGCAAATGCTCATGACATTCTACTTTGTGTAAAAGACGGAGAAAAACAAGCAACTCCAAAAGGTAAAGGACGTGGCTATAGATATGGCTTACCAAATAATGAATATTATTTCAAATCTTCAGATGAAATGAAGCAACTATTTGCAGATCTTCCTGAAGCCATTATCAACATTCAAGAAATTGTAGATAAAATTGAAATCTTTACTTTGGCAAGAGATGTTTTATTACCTGCCTTTGATATTCCTGATGAATTTAAAGATAGTAAAGACAATGAAGACGGAGGTAAAAGAGGAGAAAACAACTTCTTAAAACATTTAACCTACGAAGGGGCAAAAAAACGTTATGGAGAAATTACAGAAGCGATTAAAGAGCGGTTAGATTTTGAATTAGACGTTATTGCAAAAACGGGGTATCCTGGATATTTTTTAATTGTTGAAGATTTCATTAGAGAGGCAAGAAATATGAATGTAGCTGTGGGTCCTGGAAGAGGTTCTGCCGCAGGTTCTGTAGTTGCATATTGTTTGTGGATTACCAATATAGATCCTATAAAGTACGATTTACTTTTTGAGCGTTTTCTGAATCCTGAACGTGTTTCAATGCCCGATATTGATATTGATTTTGATGATGAAGGCCGAGGACGAGTTATGGATTATGTAATCGATAAATATGGTGCAAATCAAGTAGCACAAATTATTACTTACGGAACAATGGCTGCAAAATCATCTATAAGAGATACGGCTAGAGTTTTAGATTTACCATTATTTGAAGCAGATAGAATTGCAAAATTAATTCCTGGTGTAAAACTGAAAAACATTTTTGGAGATGACCCGAAAAGTAAAGGTAAAATTGCAGGATTAAGAGCTGAAGAAAAAGTAATGGTAGAAGAATTACAAACCATTGCTTTAGGTAATGATTTGGCTTCAGAAACTGTAAATAAAGCAGCAATTTTAGAAGGATCTGTTAGAAATACGGGAATTCATGCTTGTGGAGTTATTATAACACCTGGTGACATTACAAATTATGTACCTGTTGCGTTAGCAAAAGATTCTGACATGTATGTCACGCAGTTTGACAATTCTGTAGTAGAATCTGCAGGATTGTTAAAAATGGATTTCTTAGGATTAAAAACTTTAACTTTAATAAAAGACACAGTTAAGATTGTAAAAGCAAGACATGGCGTTGAATTAGATCCTGAAAACTTTCCTTTAGATGATGAAAAAACATACGAGCTTTTCCAAAGAGGAGAAACAGTAGGTATATTTCAATATGAATCTCCTGGAATGCAAAAACATATGCGTTCTTTAAAACCAACTGTTTTTGGCGATTTAATTGCTATGAATGCTTTATATAGACCAGGACCAATGGAATATATCCCTAGTTTTATTAATAGAAAACACGGTACTGAGGAAATAGAATACGACTTACCTGCAATGGAGGAATATCTTTCTGAAACCTATGGAATTACTGTCTATCAAGAGCAAGTTATGTTACTTTCTCAAAAATTAGCAGATTTTACAAAAGGTGAAGCCGATGTTTTAAGAAAGGCAATGGGTAAAAAGCAAGCAGCTGTTCTTGCTAAAATGAAACCTAAATTTATTGAACAAGCTTCAGCCAATGGACATGATGAAGAAAAATTAGAAAAAATCTGGAAAGATTGGGAAGCTTTTGCGAGTTACGCTTTTAATAAAAGTCACTCTACTTGCTATGCTTGGATTGCTTATCAAACTGCATATTTAAAAGCCCATTATCCTGCAGAATATATGGCTTCTGTACTTTCTAATAATATGAATGATATTAAATCAGTTTCATTCTTTATGGAAGAATGTAAGCGAATGGGATTGGAAGTATTAGGTCCAGATTTGAATGAATCGTATTTAAAATTCTCAGTAAATCCTTTAGGCGCAGTCCGTTTTGGTATGGCAGCTGTTAAAGGTGTTGGAGCTGCTGCAGTAAAAGCAATTATTAAAGAACGAAAAGAAAACGGAAATTATAATTCCATTTTTGACTTGGCAAAACGAGTTGATTTGAGAGCCGCTAACAAAAAATCTTTTGATAGTTTGGTAAAAGCTGGCGCTTTTGATTCTTTTAAAGATACACATAGAGCCCAATATTTCGCTTTAGACGAAAAGGGAATCACGTTTTTAGAACGTGCTATGAAGTTTGGCAGTAAATATCAAGAAAATCTAAACTCGGCTCAGGTATCTTTGTTTGGAGAGGCTTCAACAGTTCAATTCCCTGAACCTGATATTCCTGAGTGCGAAACTTGGGGAACCATGGAATTACTTTCTCAAGAAAAAGAAGTAATAGGCATGTATATATCTGCGCATCCTTTAGATGATTTTAAAAATGAAATGATTTTTTGTAACGCAAAGATTAAAGACCTTAAGGGCGATTTAAAAAAGATAGTTGGTAATAATTTAGCCTTTGCTGGTATTATTACAGACGTACAACACAGAGTTTCTAAAGCAGGTAAAGGATGGGCTGCATTTACTATAGAAGATTATGGTGAGAGTAATGAATTTCGAATTTTTGGCGAAGAATATTTAAAGTACAAACACTTTTTAGTCCCAAATTCATTTTTATATATAAGAGCAGCTGTTCAGCCTGGCTGGACAAATAAAGAAGGAGTAACCGGTGAACCTAGAATAAAGTTTACCGACTTTAAATTATTACACGATATTATGGATGAACTTTGTAAAAAGTTAACCATAAAAATACCTGTTCATCAGGTTAATGCAGAAACTATTTTAAACCTAGAAAGTATTTTAAAAAATAGTATTGGTAAACAATCCTTAAAATTCACAATCTGGGATGCAAAAGAAAAAATTGAAGTAAGTTTACCGAGTAGAAATACAAAGATTAAAATTTCATCTGAATTACTGGCAATTCTAGAAGAACAACAATTTGACTATAAATTAAACTAAATTATTCTGGCATAAAAATTGACATACTTGCAGTTTTAAAAACTATTAACATGAACAAAAAATTACTTTTCTTATTTATAATTGTATTACAGATTGGTTGTAGTAGTGTAAAACAAACGAGACAATCTATTAATGAAGGAAATTATGAGGATGCTATAAATTTAGCTGTTAAAAAATTACAAAATAATAAATCTAAGAAAGGTAATCAACCTTACATTTTAATGTTAAAAGAAGCTTTTGATAAAGCTGTTATTAATGATAATGCGAAAATTACATTTTTAAAAAAAGAAAATAACATAGAAAGGATAGAAGAAGTGTATAATTTATATTTAAATCTTTCTGACAGACAAAATAAAATACAACCACTTTTACCATTAACATTACTAAAAACAAATAAAGAGGTCTATTTTAACTTTATAAATTATCAAGAAAATATTATAAAGACTAAACAAAAGCTAGTGGCTCATTTATATAGTAAAGCAACATCAAACCTTAAACTAAAAAATTTATCAAAATTAAATTACAGAACAATTTACAGTGATTTAAATTACATTCAACAATTATCTCCTAACTATAAAGATGTCATCAATTTATTAAATATTAGTCATAAAAAAGGGATAGATTTAGTGTATGTTAGCTTAAAAAATGAGACAAACAAAGTAATTCCAAAAAGGTTAGAAGAAGATTTACTGAATTTTGACACCTATCGATTAAATGATTTTTGGACAACATATCATGTTAAAAAAGATAATAATGAAAACTATGATTATGAACTACAATTTAACTTTAGAAACATTAATATTTCTCCTGAAAGAGTTAATGAAAAAGAAATAATTAAAGAAAAAGAAGTAGAAGAAATTGTTTATGTTAAAGATAGTTTAGGTAAAAAAATAGAGTCTGTAGAAATAGTAAATGCTACTTGTACTATTTATCAAATAACACAATCAAAAACATGTGATATTAGAGGAAATGTAAACGTTATAAATTTAAGAGACAATAATCAAATTATTGAAAATTTCCAATTAGTGAGTGGATATACATTTACACATGTTTATGGAAATTATCGTGGAGACAAAAGAGCCTTAAATAAAGAATTTATTGAAATTACAAATAATAAGGAAGTTCCTTTTCCTAGCAATGAACAGATGATTTATGATACAGGTAAAGACTTAAAGAACAAACTTAGAAGTATCTTTGCGAAAACTAATTTTAGGTAAAAATTAATTTGTTAACTCTTTAAAAAGAGTCTCCAAATTTTTGTTTTGTGCAGTTAGTTCTAATATTTTTAGATGATTTTCTTTAGCAAAGTCGAATATCTGTGAACGCATATCTTCAGATGAAGTAAAAGTCAATTGCCAAGTATTTTCTTTTAAACTTGTAATTGTATCTATTAATTTTATTACCGAAAGTAGCTCTTGGGTTATTAATTTATCAAACGTAACTTTTATAATTTGTTGATTGTTATTTTGAAGTTCATTTAATTTTTTATCTATAACTAACTCTCCTTTTTTAATAATGATCACTCTATCACAAACAGCTTCAACTTCCTGCATTATATGAGTAGAAAATAAAACTGTTTTATCTTTACCCAATTCCTTAATTAATTCTCGAATTTCGACCAATTGATTTGGATCTAAACCTGTAGTTGGTTCGTCTAAAATCAAAACTGATGGATTATGTAAAATTGCAGCAGCGATACCAACTCTCTGTTGATATCCTTTAGACAATTGATGAATTCTTTTATGAGCTTCAGGCTTTAAACCAACTTTCTCAATGCACGTTTCAATTATTTTATTATCAACTTTATATATGGAAGCTTGAAAATGGAGATACTCTCGAACATACATATCTGCATATAAAGGATTGTGTTCTGGTAAATATCCTATATTCTTTTGAGCCTCTAAACTATCTTTTAAAACATCTATATCATTCACAAAAACCTCTCCTTCATCAGGTTTTATATAGCCTGTCAAAATTTTCATCATAGTTGATTTTCCTGCTCCATTTGGCCCTAAAAAACCAATAATCTCTCCTTTTTTTGCAGAAAAAGAAATATTATTTAGGGCCTTCTGTGTTTTGTATATTTTAGTTGCTGATAAAACTTTAATTGACATAATTTTTTTAAAAAATATATTTTCTAATTTACTAAAACCTTTTTACTTTCTTTTAATAATCTAATACTTTTCATTCGTTTCCATGCTAATTTATGACGCTGTTTATACAACCATAAAGAGCCTAAATCTAATCCAAAATAAAAAAAACTGATTCCGCTTGGCGGATTATGACTTGGTAAAAAATCAAAAACTCCCCAAGCTGTGGAAGGCCATTCCCAACATAAATAGGTAGTTCCAACGATTTCTAAGAAAGCAACTGTAATATACATTGTTAGATAAAATAAACGTTCTCTAGGTTTATTTCTTAATAGTAATAAAGTTACTGCAGTCATCACAAATCCGAACAAATCACTTTTAAAAATCAAAAAAATGGATGCATAAAATAAAATAAAAATTGTAAAGAACTTCTCTAAATGAATTCTAAACTTAATAATTGAACTTGCCTTAGAAAAGTATAGTACTGCAATATATACTAATGCGTGACCTGGAGGTACGTAATGTGGTATATTTTCGAGTCTGTAGGTATACATACCCATTACAATTGAAAATAAATACTCTCCAATAATTGCAATTAGAATGGCCGTTATCATTTGTTCTTTAGCTCGTTTTGTTACCTGCAAAAACACAATAAATACAACAACAAACATTACAATATTTGCATACCATTGTGCATGTTCAGTAACTTTTAAAAACAAATAACTATCTAAATACAAACCTGTTAAAAGAAAGAAAAATAATAATCCTAAGCTTTTAGACGCGGCGTATAATGGAGATTTAGATGCTAACAAACTCATGCGACGAAAATACTTAATCAAAATAAAAAAAGGCTCTTTAAAAGAGCCTTTTTTCTTAGATTAAATTCATTATAGTTGATATCTAACTTTGAAGGTAAGTAGTCTTGGTAGAATAAATGTTTCATTAATAGAATTTGAAATATTTCCTGAATTAACAGATACTCTAGACTCTTCTCCTAAAATATTATTTGCTGCAAATTCATATTCTAGTTTAGCATCTCTATCTTTTCTATAAGACATTGAAAAGTTCCAGATGTTAAAAGAATTTTGAACCTCTCCAGCTTGCCTAACTTCATTGTATGCAAAATTGGACCTTACGGTTAAGGAGTTCCATATATAAGCATCAAAATCTATGGAAGGAGCATGTGTTATTGTTTTGAAATTTGTGGTTCCTCTTCCATCTCCAATTATTATTGTATTATCTTGATCTGTAAAAGAAGCTCTATAACTTAAACTTACGTTTGGCGCTTTAATAAAGTTTGTATTTATTCTAGGTCTAATACTATAGTTAAGAGTCTTTATTTCATTTGTATTTGAACCAAATAGTTGATAAAACTTACTATCTGAAATATTTCCGTTTAAACCAACTCTAACCTTACCATATGTTTTTGTAATACCTCCATAACCTGATAGAACTTCAGTATCATATGGAAGATTCAAGTTTGTTCTTGATGAAATAACAGTCCCTTGGATGAAATCTGCCTCAGAAGCAATTTGATCAATCGTTTTTACATAATTAATCCCTGCAAAAATATTAGTGTAATTAAACAAATTAAAGCTACTATAATTTAAATTT
>JBELHK010000044.1:0-4854 GCA_042091415.1 Polaribacter sp.
AGTATTAGTCTTTCAATAATCCTGCTCTTTTCAATAATGCATCTGGTTTTGGTTCTTTTCCTCGGAAACGCTTGTAGAGTGTCATTGGTTTTTCTGTACCTCCTTGAGATAAGATATTGTCTTTAAATTTTGAAGCTACTTCTTTATTGAAAATACCTTTTTCTAAGAAGTATTCGAATGCATCTGCATCTAAAACTTCTGCCCATTTATAAGAATAATATCCAGCAGAATAGCCTCCCTGAAATATGTGAGAAAAAGAAGTGCTCATACAATTCTCAGTAACATCAGGATATAATTTTGTTCCCGAAAAAGCTCTGTTTTCAAAATTTTTAATAGATGAAATGTTTGAAGGATCTTGACTATGCCAATCCATATCTAAAATGCCAAAACTCAATTGGCGAAGAGTTTGCATACCTTCATGAAAACTTGCAGATTCTTTTATCTTTTTAATATATTTCATTGGTAAAACCTCGTCGGTTTCATAATGTTTGGCAAATAATTCTAGCGCCTCTTTTTCGTAACACCAATTTTCTAAAATCTGACTAGGTAATTCAACAAAATCCCATGAAACTGAAGTGCCAGATAAACTAGTATAAGTTGTGTTTGCTAACATACCATGTAATGCGTGACCGAATTCATGAAACAAAGTCGTAACCTCATTAAAAGTTAATAAAGAGGGTTTTGTTGGAGTGGGTTTTGTAAAGTTGCAAACGATAGAAACATGAGGCCTTTCGTTTACATCATTCTTAATATATTGTGATTTATATGATGTCATCCAAGCTCCGTTTCTTTTTCCTTCTCTAGGATGAAAATCAGCATAAAATAATGCGACATAATTGCCTTTATTATCAGTAACGTGATATGTTTTTACATCATCGTGATATTTTTCTACATCAAAAGTTTCTTCAAAATTTAAGTCAAAAAGAGTGTTTGCAATTCTAAAAGCACCGTCAATCACATTTTCTAATTTAAAATAAGGCTTGAGTATTTCTTGGTCTAAATCAAATAAGTCTTTTTTTAATTTTTCTGAATAATAGGCACCATCCCATTTTTGAAGTTGCTCAATATCATCTAAATTTTTAGCGTAATTTTCTAGATTTTCAAACTCTTTTAAAGCTGCTGGTTTGGCTTTTTCTAATAAATTATTTGAAAATTCTATTACTTTATTAGGTGTTTCTGCCATTCTCTCTTCTAAAACAAAATGTGCATGCGTAGCATAGCCTAATAAATTTGCTCTTTTATGACGAAGATTTACAATATCTAATACAATTTTTTCATTATTATATTCATTATCCTGAAATCCTTTTTTACCAAAAGCAATTGCCATTTCTTTTCGTAAATTTCTATTGTCAGCATAGGTCATAAAAGGGATGTAGCTTGGGTAATCTAAAGTGAAAATCCATCCTTCTTTTTCTTTAGATTTTGCAGTTTCTTTAGCAGATTCTTTCGAATACTCTGGTAAACCAGCTAAATCTTTTTCATCTTTAATATGCAACTCATAAGCATTTGTTTCAGCAAGAACATTTTCTCCAAACGTTAAAGACAGTTTAGAAAGATTGGTGTCAATTTCACGAAGTTTTAGTTTTTCTTCCTCGTTTAAATTTGCTCCATTTCTTGCGAAACTTTTATATTGTTTTTCTAACAACATCTGTTGCTCAGAAGTTAAATTTAGATTTTCTTTTTTATTGTATACAGCTCTAATCCTTTCAAATAGGGCTTTGTTTAACGTAATGTCATTTTTAAAATCACTTAGCCAAGGAGATATTTCTTGCGCAATTCTCTGAATATCAGCGTTAGTTTCAGCAGAATTTAAATTAAAAAATATAGCGGTAGTCCTATTTAATTTTGAACCACTAAAATCTAATGCTACAGTTGTATTTTCGAACGTTACTTCATCACTATTTTTTACAATATCATCAATTTCTTTTTTTGCAATTTCAATTGCTTTTTTAATTGCTGGTTTGTAATTTTCAACAGAAATTTTCGAAAACGGAGCTGTATTAAAATCTTTTAAAAGTGGGTTCATTTATAATTGTGAGATTAAATTTTAATTGAAAATAAAAGAGATTTATTTTTTTACTTTTTCTGAAGCTTTTTCAACTTTTAATTTTAAGCCTTCTTTGTAAGTAATAATTTTATCTAGTACACATTTATCTGATGCACCAATAATTTGAGCTGCTAAAATTCCTGCATTTTTTGCACCATCTAAAGCAACTGTAGCAACAGGTACGCCTCCAGGCATTTGTAATATAGATAGAACAGAATCCCAACCATCTATTGAGTTTCTACTTTTTACAGGAACTCCAATTACAGGTAAAGGACTCATACTTGCAACCATACCTGGTAAATGAGCTGCGCCTCCAGCGCCAGCAATAATTACTTTTATACCTCTTTTATGGGCGTTTTTAGAATAGTCAAATAATTTTTCAGGAGTTCTATGAGCAGAAACAATATCTACTTCAATTTGAATATCCATACTTTCTAAAACATCAATTGCATCTTGCATTATTGGAAGATCTGAATCGCTTCCCATTATTATACCTACCATAATTATTTGCTAATTACTTTTATTGTTTCTTTTACTTGTTGTGCTATTTCTCTAGCCTTATTAATATCCTTATTTACTATAGTTACATGCCCCATTTTTCGAAAAGGACGTGTTTCTTTTTTACCATAAATATGAGGAGTTACGCCATCTATTTTTAAGATGTTTTCTAGATTTTCATAAACTACATCACCAGAATAGTTTTCTTCGCCTACTAAATTCACCATAATACCTGCAACCTTACTTTCTGTGTTTCCTAAAGGAAGATTTAAAATAGAACGTAAGTGTTGTTCAAATTGATTCGTGTAGCTTGCTTCTATTGAATAATGTCCTGAATTATGAGGTCTTGGAGCAACTTCATTCACTAAAATATCATTGGTTTCTGTTTGAAACATTTCAACTGCCAATAAACCAATAAAGTCTAATTTTTCAACAACTTTCAAAGCAGTTTCTCTTGCTTTTTTTGCAACAGAATTCTCAACTCTAGCAGGACAAATAACATACTCAACTTGATTTGCTTCCGGATGAAATTCCATTTCTACAACTGGGTATGTAGTCATTTCTCCATCTAGATTTCTCGCAACAATTACAGCCAATTCATTCTTAAAAGGAATTAATTCTTCTGTTATGCACTCTACATTTGGCAGAGATTCTAAATCTGAATAATTTCTTACAATTTTTACTCCATTTCCATCATAACCAAAACGTGCTGCTTTCCAAACGAAAGGAAATTTAATGATATTATTTTCTATATTATGATGTAATTCCTCTAAAAAAGCGAAGTGAGAAAAAGGAGCCGTCGGAATTTTATTATCAAAATAAAAATGCTTTTGCCTAGCTTTACTTTGTATAACTCGTAAATCTTTTGGTTTTGGAAAAATATTTAATCCTTCTTCTTCTAATTTATCGAGCGCATCTAAATTAACATTTTCAATTTCTATCGTTAATAAATCTACCGCTTTACCAAAGTTGTAAACAGCATCAAAATCTAATAAATCTCCTTTTACAAAGCGATTACAAATTTCAGCGCAAGGAGCATTTTCATTATTGTCTAAAATAGAAGTATGAATGTCAAATTTCTGTGTTTCAGCGAGTAACATTCTGCCTAATTGCCCTCCTCCTAAAACACCTAATTTAAAATTTGAAGAAAAATAATTTTTCACTTTTTTTTAATTTTATTTTTGGTAAAAATACACAAGTTTCACTAAAAATTTGTAATTCTTAATGAGCTTCCATTTTTAATAACTCTGTATTCTATTGCTGGGCATTCAAACCCGTTTGTTTGAGGAGCTCCACCAAAATCTACACTATAAGTACTTCCGTCGCAAGTGCATTTTAAGAGTCTATTTTCAAAAGTCATAGGTTCATTGCAATCAGTTGCGGGGCATAATTTATCAAAAGCGACAAAGTCAGATCCGTTTTTATTAAACAATAAAATACCTTTGTTACCTCCATTTATTTCTGCAAAACCACCAGGAACTTGTGCATTAATAAGTTCAGGATTGTTTAAATCTGTACTAATGCTAATAGATAGAGATTGAATGCAGTTTGATAAATTCTCTCTAGAAGAACAACAGATAAACGAAACAAATAAAATAAAAGTGATTATTTTTTTAACCATGAGAATGTTTAGTTTAACTAAAAAACGATGGCAATTTACAAATATTTTGTACATTTGTGATGTAATCTCATTCCATATTCGGCAATGAGATTTTTATTTTAAATAGAAGTATTATGAGTAACATATCTTATTATTCGTCAGAAGGATTAAAGAAGTTAAAGGACGAATTAACACAATTAGAACAAGTTGAAAGACCAAGAGTAACTCAAGAAATTGCAGATGCAAGAGATAAAGGAGATTTGAGTGAAAATGCAGAATACCATGCAGCAAAAGAAGAACAATCGCATTTAGAAACTAAAATCGCAAAGTTGAAAAATGTGGTTGCAAATGCAAGAATTTTAGACGAGAGTCAATTAGATTTGTCTAAGATTTTAATACATTCTAACGTAAAGATAAAAAATGCAGCAAATGGAATGGAGTTTACTTATACTTTAGTTGCAGATTCTGAAACTGACGTAAGAAATGGTAAACTTTCTGTAAACTCTCCAATAGGTAAAGGATTATTAGGGAAAAAAGTTGGAGAAATTGCGGAGATAAAAGTGCCAAATGGTATTATGAAATTTGAAATTGTAGAAATTTCTAGATAAATTTTTTAAAAGATAATTTTAAAACGCTTTGCATTTGCAAAGCGTTTTTTATTTTTACAAAAACAGTTGGTCATGAGTATATTTACAAAAATTATTAATGG
>JBELHK010000044.1:4954-13188 GCA_042091415.1 Polaribacter sp.
TCAATGGAAGATATGCAGTTTCAAAAGAAAGTTAAATTAAGCAATGATGAATTTATCGAGATTTCATCAAAAATATCAAGAAACTTTATTTAATAAAATTTGAAAAGTAGTTCCTTTTCCTAATTCAGATTTTTTCACAAATATTTTTCCTTTGTGGTAATCTTCTACGATTCTTTTTGATAGTGATAGACCAAGTCCCCATCCTCGTTTTTTTGTGGTGAAACCGGGTTTAAATATTTGTTGATATAATTTTTTAGGAATTCCTCTTCCAGAATCAGAAACTGTAATTTCAATATGTTTTTTTGTCTGTTTAATATGTATATTTAATGAGCCTTTTCCTTGCATAGCATCCACCGCATTTTTAATTAGGTTCTCAATAACCCAACCGAAAAGTTCAATGTTTAAATTTGTTAAAAGTTCATTTTTTTCTTTAGAAAATGAAAAAGAAATTTGTTTTGAACTTCTAGATTCTAAGTAATCAAAAGCTTGTTTTGTAACATCAACTATATTTTCTTTTTTTAGCTCTGGTATAGATCCTATTTTAGAAAAGCGGTTCGCAATTGTGTTTAAGCGATACACATCTTTTTCAATTTCATTTATATAAGTTTCATCAACTTTTTCCATTTTTAAAATAGAAATCCATCCTAAAAGCGAGGAAAGTGGTGTGCCAATTTGATGGGCTGTTTCTTTAGCCATACCTGTCCAAAGTTTATTGGTTTCTGCGGCTTTTGTAGAGCTGTAAAATAAATATATGACTGTTATAAAAAGTAATAAAATTAAGACTAGTGCAATAGGGTAGTAGGTAAGTTTTCTAAGTAAATCAGAATCTTTATAATATATGTATTGCTTGTTTTTTCCATCATAAGAAATTATAATTGGCTTATTTTGAGATTTCATAAGAGCCAATTGTTTTTTAATATAATTGGGGTTTAATGATTTTACAGAATCCAAATTTTGAGTGTATAATACTTCACCCAAATCATCAACCAGAATCATAGGAATATTACTATTATTTTCAATGATTTTTAGTGGTAGAGTTACACTTGCATTTAAATCTGTATTTGTGCCTATTTCTTTCTGTGCTTCAGCTAAAATTTCCATTTTAACTCGTTCTTCATATTTGAATTTTTGGAAAAAAATGTAAGTATTCCAAAGAATTAAAGTAACAATTATAATAGATACGAAAATTGTAAGCCTTTTAAAGAGAAGTGTATTTGAGAAAAGATTCATTAAAACAAATATATGATTTCTTATATATAACTCATTTCAGGTTTTGATAGTATCTTTACATAAAATTTTTATTATGCTTTCTATTGATCCAAAAGAAATTTCTACAGGAAAATTACATGGCTATTTACTAGGTGCAATTGCTCCAAGACCAATTGCTTTTGCTAGTACTATTGATAAAGATGGAAACCCTAATTTATCGCCGTTCTCTTTTTTTAATGTGTTTGGTTCTAATCCTCCTACATTAATTTTTTCTCCTGCAAGAAGTGTAAGAAACAACACCACAAAACATAGTTTAGATAACGCTGAAGAAACTAAAGAAGTGGTTATAAATGTGGTGAATTATTCCATTGTACAACAAATGTCTTTAAGCAGTACAATGTATCCGAAAGGAATAAATGAATTTGAAAAATCTGGGCTTACAATGCTAAATTCTGAGCTTGTAAAGCCATATAGAGTTGCTGAATCGCCAGTTCAATTTGAGTGTAAGGTTACAGATATTATATATACTGGAAAAGAAGGTGGAGCTGGAAATTTAATTGTTTGCGAGGTTGTAAAAATTCATATTTCTGATGATGTTTTAGCTGATGATGGAAGCATAGATCAATATAAAATAGATTTAGTTGCAAGAGCAGGAGGGAGTTATTATTCGAGAGCAAGAGATGGTTTTTTTGAAATTCCGAAACCGTTATCTAACTTAGGTATTGGTGTTGATGCTATTCCAGAAAACATTAGGAATAGCAACATTTTAACAGGTAATGATTTAGGTATGTTGGGTAATGTAGCACGTCTTCCATTACAGGATAGTGTTGATAACTTTGGTAAAGATCATCCTGAATTTATTGGGTTAGAAATAACAAAAAAACATACATTTGCCCAACAGTTTTTAAAAAATAATGATGTTGAAAGTGCTTGGAATGTACTTTTGTTAAAATAAATATTATGGAAGTTATAGGTAAGATTAAATTAATTGGAGAGGTGCAAACTTTTGGGTCTAATGGATTTAGAAAAAGAGAATTAGTAGTTACTACAGATGAGCAGTATCCTCAAATGATAATGATTGAATTTGTTCAAGATAAAACAGATTTACTTAATAGTTATTCAGTTGGGCAAGACGTAAAAGTATCGATTAATTTACGAGGAAGAGAATGGATAAACCCTCAAGGCGAAGCAAAGTATTTTAACTCTATACAAGGATGGAGAGTAGAAAATTTAAGCCAAGCTTCACAAGGTCAAAATTTACCTCCAGTAGATCAATTTCAGCCTGCATCGAATATCTCTAATGATGAGCCAGATGATTTACCATTCTAAAATCAACTAAATGTTTAAAAAAAGAGAGTTTATTATAAACTCTCTTTTTTTATTCTTTTTTTTGAGGCATTGGACCTCGAAGATGAATAATCAATCCGTTTAAAAAATTACGTAAAAATTGATCTCCACATTCCATATATTTTGGATGATCTTCTTTTCTAAAAATAGCTCCAAGTTCGCCTTTTGTTACTTTGAAATCTACCAAAGCACAAATTTCAATAATATCGGTATCTCTTAGTTTATGAGCTACTCTTAGCTTTTTAAAAATATCATTGTTTGTTAATCCCATAAAACAAAGGTAGCTGTTTTTAATTTACTACTTTAAAAATTGCCCAAGCATAAATTGTAAATCTTACAAACCTAAATAACCCTAGTAAAACAACATTTTTAAAGGGATATTTAATAATGCCTGCAGTTGTACAAGCCATTGAAAAAGGAAGAGGTAAAAGCGCCCCAACTAAAATTAAAATACCTCCCCATTTTTTTGTTTTTTTAATACTATCTGCCATTTTAACTTCCAAATAGTTTTTTACAGATGTTATTTTTAATGTGATTCTACCTAAAAAATACGAGATCAATCCGCCAGTATAAGAAAGTAATGCTAAAATTGACGCATTTAAAATTGGACTACTTGTCTTCTTTGCCCAAGCAATAAAAATTTCTGGAGGGATTAAGCCTAAAATACTTTCAGAAATTAAGAAAACAGATAAAATACTAGTTTTAGAAAATGTTTCAGTAAATTGACGTAAACCATCATTTATATTATAAACATGTTTATTAAATAGATAAACTGCTGTAATAAAAACGATAATAGGTATTATTGCTTTTTTTATATTCTGCCAAACAAATAAATAAAAGCCAGTTCTTTCGTAATACTTATGAACTAATTTTACTTTCTGTTTTTTTGATTTCTCTTTTTTCTTTACCGACATCTTCTCAAAAAAATAATTTACAAAAATAAGGCTAATAGTACTATTATCCACTATATAAAATCACATTAACTCTTTTTTAAGAATTTAGTATTTTAGCGTATATTATTTACACTAATGAAGGCCACAAAAATTATAGAAAACATATTTAAAAATTATTTGCCTTCCCCTTTTACAATTGCAATTCTTCTTACTTTTTCTACAATAATTTTAGCTTTAATTTTTACTAAACCAATAACAATATCTGGAATAGAATATTCAAAAGATATTTTATTGTTTTGGGAGAATGGTATTTGGAATAATAGTTTGTTGGTATTTGCTTATCAAATGATGCTAATTCTAGTATTAGGTCATGTTTTGGTGTTGAGTAAACCAATGAATAAAGCCATCTTAAAAATTACAAAATATTGTACAAATACAGCAAATAGTGCTGCAATTGTTTCTTCTTTAACAATGTTGGTTGCTTTTTTTAATTGGGGTTTAGGTTTAATATTTGGTGCATTACTTGCTAGAAAAGTGGCTGAAAATGCGCAAAAAAATAATTTTAAAATTAATTATCCCATTATTGGTGCTTCAGGTTATTTGGGCTTAATGGTTTGGCATGGTGGTATTTCTGGTTCTGCTCCAATAAAAATAAATGAAGATGCTCATTTATATTCTATAATGAAAGATGTTTCTTCTAATGAAATTTTAAATCAAATACCTGTAAGTATAAATTACTCAGAAACTGTTTTTAGTTTTTGGAATTTACTCATTTTTCTAACCGTTTTAATTACAATAACATCACTTTTTTATTTTTTAGGAAAGAAATCTCAACCAACAGAAATCAATCTTCCGATATATAAATCTGATAAAGAACAAGAAATTAGAACTAAAGCAGAAAAGCTAGATAATTCTAAAATTTTAGCTATTATTTTAGGGGTTACTATAATTATCACTTTTATGTTTAGTTATTTAGAAGATGTAAAACAACTAAAAATCACTCCTAATTTGATAAACTTTTTTATGCTTGGTCTGGGTTTAATCCTTCATGGTAATTTTAAAAGTTTTACAAATGCTATTGGCGAATCAATTTCTGATATTTCAGGAATATTAATCCAATTTCCTTTGTATTTTGGTATTATGGGAATTATGAATCAATCTGGTATGGTAAACATAATTTCTGATTTTTTTGTATCTATTTCTAATGCTACAACATTACCAATTTTTACATTTTTTAGTGCAGGTTTGGTAAATATATTTGTTCCAAGTGGAGGAGGACAATGGGTTGTTCAAGGACCAGTTGTTGTTGAGTCTGCTTTAAAATTAGGAGTACCTTTGCCAAAGGCAATTATGGCATTAGCTTATGGAGATCAAATTACCAATATGTTACAACCTTTTTGGGCTTTACCGCTTTTAGGAATTACTAAATTAAAAGCAAAAGAAATTTTACCTTATACTTTAATTGCAATGCTTATAGGTTCTGTAATATATATATTCGGATTATTATTAGTTTAATATGATTTGGCTTACAGATAAAATAGAGTTTCCACCGTATGAATTTACATCTAAAGACGGTATTATTGCTTTAGGAGGCGATTTGTCTGAAGAACGTTTAAATCATGCATATAAAAACGGAATTTTCCCATGGTTTTCAGAAGGAGATCCTATTATATGGTATTGTCCTCATAAAAGAATGGTTTTATTTCCTGATGATTTAAAGGTTTCAAAATCAATGAAAAAAATCATTCGAAAAAATGATTTTACAATTACTGAAAATAAAGCTTTTGAAGAGGTGATATATAATTGTAAAAATATTGATAGAAAAGATGCTTTTGGTACTTGGATTACAAACGATATGGAAAAAGCATATATTAATTTACATCATAAAGGTATTGCAAAATCAATAGAGGTTTGGAAGGATGAACATTTAGTTGGAGGTTTGTATGGATTAGAAATTAACAATGTTTTTTGCGGAGAAAGTATGTTTAGTAAAGTTTCTAATACTTCTAAATTGGCTTTTATCCATTTAGTAAAGAGTGATAAATACAAATTGATTGATTGCCAAGTTCACAATTCGCATCTTGAAAGTTTAGGGGCTAAAGAAATTGACAGAAATATATTTTTAAGCTTACTAAAATCAGTTTAAAACGATAGAAACGGATGTTTATTTTTTCAATGTTTTCTTTATTCGTTGTGAAATAGCAGTTAGGGTTTCGTAAACGATTGTTTCAGATATTTTTGAATTATTAATAATCATTTCTTGATTATTAAATATAATAACTTCATCACCTTCATTACAATCTATATTGGTGACATCAACCATTATCATATCCATACAAACATTACCAATAATTTTAGCTTTTTTATCATTTATTAAAACATATCCATTTTCATTCCCTAATTTTCTAGACAAACCGTCTGCATGACCAATAGGAATCGTTGCTGTTTTTGATTTTATTTCTGCTTTAAAAGCTCTATTGTAACCCACAGTTTCTCCAGGCTCAATAAGATGTATTTGTGAGATGATAGATTTTAAATTATGTGTATTTTTTAAAAAAGATGTTTCTTTTGCATCATTTCCAAATCCGTATAAACCAATGCCAATTCTAACCATATCAAACTGGGCTTCTGAATAATTTACTACTCCAGATGTATTTAACGTGTGAAGTATTGGTTTGTAATCTAGATGTTTGTAAAATTGCTTAGCTATATAAGCGAAATTATTTAATTGGTTGTTTGTGAATTCTCTTTCTTCTAAGTCTTCACTTGCTGCCAAATGAGAAAATAAAGACTGAATTTTTACATGTTTATTGGTTTTTATACTTGATATTATTTTTGGAATATCATTATGCCAAAAACCTAGCCTATTTAAGCCGGTATTAAATTTTAAATGAACAGGATAGTTTAATAAGATTTTTTTATCTGCCAATTCCAAAAAAGCATCAAAAATCTTAAAATTATATAAATTAGGTTCTAGTTTATATTCAATAATACTTTTTAGATTTTGTATTTGAGGATGTAATACTAAAATAGGAGTTTTTACATCTGCATTTCTAATAGCAATTCCTTCGTGAGCATATGCAACCGCAAAATAATCAACTTTATTTTCAAGAAATTTAGCGATTTCAACACCATCACTCCCGTATCCAAAAGCCTTTACAACCGCTAATATTTTTGTTGTAGAGTTTAATTTTTGTTTAAAATACTTTAAATTATGCTCAATAGCTTGTCCATTAATTTCTAGAAAAGTAACATGATTATTGATCATCATTCGTGTTTTTTGAAGCCGCGATTTCTTGTTGCTTTTTTATGGCTTTGTAATAGGCTGCTCTACTTAAAGGTTCGTATTCTTGCGTTTCACCTAATAAAACTAAATCATCATTTTGTGCTTTTCTAAAACTATAATGAGCTAAATTACCTGTATGTGTACAAACAGCATGTACTTTTGTAACATACTCTGCAGTAGCCATGAGTGCAGGCATAGGCCCAAAAGGATTTCCTTTAAAATCCATATCTAAGCCAGCAACAACTACTCTTATTCCTCTATTGGCTAAATCATTACAAACAGCTACAATTTCATCATCAAAAAACTGAGCTTCGTCAATACCAACAACATCTACATTGTTTGCTAATAATCGAATATTTGAAGAAGCAGGAACAGGTGTTGATCGTATTCTAGAATCGTTATGAGAAACAACTTCATTGTCATCATAACGAGTGTCAACAGAAGGTTTAAAGATTTCTACTCTTTGTTTTGCAAATTGAGCTCTTTTTAGGCGTCTAATTAATTCTTCTGTTTTTCCTGAAAACATAGATCCGCAAATTACCTCTATCCAACCAAATTGTTCTGTATGATTTACCGTATTTTCAAGAAACATTTTGTAATTTTAGGCTTTTAAGTGTTATATTTTTTTATGAATTTTGATGCTTACAAATTTATAAATATTTACCAGTAAAAATTAACATCAACAGACAACTTATGCACAAAAAATTAGAGTCAGATTTAATCAGTTTAGCACATCGAATTTTAAAAATGAAAAATAAAGAAGATGTTTTTGCTTTGAAAGAAATTTCGAGAGATGTCTTTGAAAAATTATCAATGTTAGCATTTGTTGAAGAGTTTGTAAATACAACCCCAAACTTAGAAAAAACAAAAGAAGAGTTATTAAATAAAGTTGAAGATGCATTCGAAGCAAAAATCAATAAAACATCTGATGAAGTAGAGGCTAAGGTTGATGATATACAAGAAAATATTAACAATTCTAAAGAACAAGTTACTTTAAATTTGGTTGATGATAAACTAGATATAGTTGATGAGGTTTCAGAGGATGAAAACAAAGAAAAAGTTCTTGAAAATAAAGACGAAGTGAAATCTGAAGAAATTTTAGAACAACCTTTTGATGAGTTACAAGAACTAATGTTTGGCCCTTCGAGTACAGATATTTTAGAAAATGATACAAAAGATGTTGCTGATAAAAAAACACTAACCTTAGAGGAAGAATTACAAGATACTTTATCTGTTGATGTTATGGCAGACCTTTTTGAAAATACGCAACCAAAATCTTTAAATGATAGGTTAACTTCAAACATACAAATAGGTTTAAATGATAGAATCATTTTTGTGAAAAATTTATTTGAAGGAGATCAAGAAAACTACAATAGAGTAATATCTCAATTGAATACTTTTAAAACAGAAAAGGAAGCAAAGAAATTTATAAATAAAATGGTAAAACCAGATTATAACTGGTTAGAATACGAAGATTTAGAAAACCGTTTTATGGAAAT
>JBELHK010000044.1:13288-19640 GCA_042091415.1 Polaribacter sp.
AATTACATCAACAGGAATACTACTTGCAGCATTCTCATAATTTTTAGGATATTTATTACCGTATACAGAAGTTGGTATTTTAGGGTAGTCATTTAAGTTTGGTAATAAGCAAAAGTCATTAGGCTGGTTAAATGGAGCAAAACCTGCAAAAGGGTGAGTGATCCCCCAAATTGAAATTACATTTACACCATACATTGCAGCTAGATGAGCATTGCCAGAATCCATAGAAACCATACAATCTAAATTAGAAATTATATTCAATTCTTCAGAAAAAGTAAGCTTACCTGCTAAAGAGATTATATTTTTATTAGTTTCAAAACTTTCAAGTTTTTTTGCGTCATTTTTACCTCCAAAAAGAAATATATTATAGTTTAAAGATAAGGCTTCTATAACAAGTTTTATTTTATCTAAGCCATACATTTTACTTTTATGAGCTGCAAAAGGAGCAATACCAATTAAAGTTGGAGTTGATGAGGTTTTTAGAGTGCTTGTAATATAATTGGGGAGTTTTTGTTTTTCGGGAAAAATCGGATTTGACAAATCTATTTTTAGGCCTAACTTTCTAAAAACATCAGCATAACGTTCTGCACTTGTTTTTAATTGATGAAAACTTTTTTTAGAAATTAATGCTCTTTTTTCTTTTCTCCCTTTATCAATTTTAACAAATTCTGTTCCAAAAAAAAATAATTTTAAAATTTTAGTTCTTATCACGTTGTGAATATCAGCAACGCTATTAAAACGATAAATTTTAAGTTCTTTGTAAAGTTCAAATAAACCTGAAATACCTTTATGAATTTTTTTATCAAAAAAATGTATGTTAACCCCTTGTAAATCTTTAAAAATAGGGGCAAAGTGTTTTTGAGTTAATACAGTTATTTTAATGTTATTATTTTGTTTGATAATTGCATTTAAAACAGGAACCAAAATAGCTACGTCTCCCATTGCTGAAAGACGTATCACTAAAATATTTTTTTCAATTTTAGACAATGATAACTATTTAGCAGCTCTTAAAACTGGGTTCAATTCGTCATCATTATACATTTTCATTTGTTTGTAAGTTTTCATAGACTTATCTCCATTTTTAATGTCTTTAAGCAAGTCATCTATTGCTATAGATAAGTCTTTACGTTGTTCATACAGAACAGCCAACTTCTCTTTACAAGTTAATTTGTGTTTTTCAGAGGCATTAGAACGTTCGGTTTCTAACTTCATATGATATATCTTTAAAGCCAAAATAGATAATCTGTCAATTGCCCAAGCAGGACTTTCTGAATTTATTTTAGCATCTTTAGAGACCTTAATGTTTTTATATAGGTCCAGAAAATAGCTGTCTATAAACTCAACAGTATCTGTTCTATCTTGATTAGAAGCGTCAATTTTTCTCTTTAGAACAAGTGCATCTTCTGCATTTATATTTGGATCTCTAATAATATCTTCATAAGCCCACTGTACAGTATCTATCCAACACTTTCTGTAAAGTAAATGCGATATAAAATCTTCATTTTTATCGTAAATATTTATAAAAGGTTGACTAGTTTTATTTATAATTTTATAGTTTTTAATAACAGTGTCAAAAATGGAATTTGCCTTAGTAGAAAACATAAGTTTTATTTAAGAATTAGAACTAAATAAATTTCCAATATTTTGGTAAATTTGAAACAAAGATAAAAAAAGAATAAGATAAAATATTATTAACTTAATTAAGTTTCTCTTTTAGTTTTTCAATTTCTTTTTTACTGTTTCCAATAAAAATTTCATTATCAACAATAAAAACAGGTCTTTTTAAAAAAGTATATTCGTCAAGTAAGTAGTTTTTATAATCTATTTCAGATAAATCCTGATTTTTTAAATCCATTGCTTTATACAATCTAGCTCGCTTGTTAAATAAAGCCTCATAGCTATTTGAAAGTTGATACATCTCTTCTAATTCTGTTGCCGAAATTGGTTTTGATTTTATTTCTCGCATCTCAAAACCTTCTGTATTTACCTCTTTTAAAATTCTTTTACAAGTATCACAAGTTTTTAAAAAATAGACTTTCTTCATATTAATGAATTATATTTACAATATCAAAATTAGTAATATTAATGAAAACTCAATTTAATATTTTAAGAAAATCTAGAGAGCTTGTTTTAAGAGAATTAGAAGGGTTATCTTTAGAGCAAATTCATAAAATACCTGAAGGATTTAAAAATAATATAGCGTGGAATGTGGCGCATTTAGTGGTAACTCAGCAGTTATTGCACTATAAATTATCTGGTTTAGACTGTTTATGCTCAGATGATTTAATTGAAGGCTATAGAAAAGGAACATTTCCTGACAAAGTTTTTACTGATGATGAATTTGAAGAGGTAAAAGATCTATTAATTGGTTTACCTGATACTTTAGAAGAAGATTTTAACTCCAATATTTTTAAAGATTATACAGAATACCCAACAAGTACAGGCTACGTTATTACTTCAATTGAGAGTGCAATTTCTTTTAATAATTTTCATGAAGGAATTCATTATGGAGTTATAAGGTCTATCAAAAAGTATTTATAGATTTATTTCTTGTATTTTATTTTCAGTTACTTTTAATTTTTAAATTGATGTATATATTTTTCGTGAAATAGATGCTGAAATAAGTTTTGAGTAAAAGTTTATCATCAGAAAAGATTTAAAAAAATGAAGTTTAATACCAAAACAATTCACGGAGGTCAAAAGCCAGAAGAGTCAACGGGTTCTGTAATGCCTCCTGTTTTTTTAACATCAACATTTGCACAATCTAGTCCAGGAAATCATAAAGGATATGCTTATGCAAGAGGAACAAACCCAACAAGAACTGCTTTAGAAAAAAGTTTTGCAGCATTAGAAAACGGAACACATGGTTTTGCCTTTTCATCAGGAATGGCAGCAATAGATTGTGTTTTGCGTTTGCTAAAACCAGGTGATGAGGTTGTTGCTGGAGATGATTTATATGGAGGAACTCATAGAATGTTTACTAAATTATTCGAAAAATACGGATTGCATTTTTCTTTTGTAAACATGAATTCAGTAGATAAAATTACTGATGCAATAACTTCAAAAACCAAGTTAATTTGGATAGAAAGTCCAACAAATCCGTTAATGAAAATTGCTGATATACAAGCTATTTCATCAACAGTAAAAGCAATTAATTCTGAAATTTTAATTGCTGTTGATAATACCTTTGCTACTCCATATTTACAACAACCTTTAAATTTAGACGCTGATATTGTAATGCATTCTGCCACAAAGTATCTAGGAGGTCATTCAGATTTAATAATGGGGGCTTTAATGGTAAACTCTGAAAGTTTGGCTAAAGAAATACACTTTATTCAGTTTGCTGCAGGTGCAATTGCGAGTCCTATGGATTCCTTTTTAGCTTTAAGAGGAATAAAAACGTTACATATTAGAATGCAACGACATTGTGAAAATGGAAGAGCAGTAGCTAATTTTTTAAAAAATAATATAAAAGTAGAAGAAGTATATTATCCTGGTTTTGAAAACAATTCTAGTTATGAAGTCGCAAAAAAGCAAATGAAAGATTTCGGAGGAATGGTTTCGTTTACATTAAAAGACAATTCTAAAGAAGCTACATTTAAATTTTTAGAAAACACTAAAATATTCACATTGGCAGAGTCTTTAGGAGGTGTAGAAAGTCTGGTAAATCATCCTGTAACCATGTCGCACGCATCAATACCCAAAAAAGAACTCGAAAAATCAGGAATTACAGATTCACTTATTCGTCTAAGTGTTGGTATCGAAGATATAGACGATCTTTTATTTGATTTAGAGCAAGCATTAAATGCTTAAAATTTATATCGATTTTTATTCTATTATAAAGTTTTCTTCTAAGAAAAAGTTTGCTCTTAAAGGATAATTATTAATAGCTTTATGATAGATGATTTTTTCTGGGAATACCTTTTTTAAATAATTTCCTGTATCCCACTTTTTATTTTTATTATCGTCAATTATTGCTTTTAAAGTATATTTTTTGGGTTCGAGTAAATCGAATATCAATTGAGAAGAAGAATTTATAATTCTTCTTTCTACAATTTCATTTTGTTTACTACCTGAAAGCAAATCTATAATTATAGCTTTGTTATTGGCATTATTTACATTTAATGTAATTCTACCATAATCTTCAATTTCTTTTGTTGTTAAGGTATATTGTAAAGTGTCATTTGGTATTTTATAAATATCTTCAAATGCATTTGGTAAGGCTGTAAAAGAATATTTATTTTTTTCTTTTTTATCGAATAAAACTCCAATTTTATTTCTTTTTTTAGATGATAAAATTTGAAAATCTACAGAAATTGTATCTTTATCAAACAAAGAGATTTTTGAAGAATCGACTTTTATAATTGGATTATTAGATGTTATAAAAAAGGTGTCTCTTAGGTGTAAAGTTCTTTTAGTAGAAACATCTATTTTTAGAGAATCAATTTTTTTCTTTCTCAACTTTACTGTTATCGTATCAATAAATTCCTTATCGCTAACTATAAAATTTAATGAGTCTACCTTTACAGGTGTATGCCAATACCTTAAAGTATCAGTATCTACCATAAATTTTGAAACACTTTTAAAAGTATCAGAAACTTTAGACAGTAAATTAACTTTAAAGTCTTTTCTGTTGCCGGTAAAGCCAAATTCAATTTTACCTTTTGTAATTTCTTTCCCTTTTTTAAACTTAAAAGGTTGATTTTCTTTAAAAAGTATAATAGGCTCTTTTATAATACTATCTTTAGGTAATTGAATGGTATCTTGTATAAACCCTATTTTGTCTGTTGTAGGATTAAAAATATAATCACTTGAAGATTCTTTTAAGGCAATCATTAAGTATTTACCTTCTTTTAAATTTGTAAACTTGAATAAAGTCGAATCTAAAGTACTTGTTATATAGTTTGGTTTCTTTTTGTAAATGATTGAATCATTAAAAGAGGAGTCTATTTTATATAATAAGACATTTATACTTTTTACTTCTTCTTTAGATTTCGCATATTTGGTCAATCCAGATGTTTCTAAAGAGTCGATATAATTTCCTGTAGAAAAAATGTATTTAAAATTTTCTAGTTTATTGCCTTCATTATTGTCTTGAACAGCGTTTCCGAAATTAAAAATATATGTTGAGTTTGTTTGTAATGTGTCTAAAATTTCAATTTTAATAAATTTACTTGGAGAACCTTGAGGAGTAATAAGTGGCGGATTTTTCATAGGAGGAGACACCACAAATTGCTTGTTTAAATCTTTTAAAGTTATAAACTCATTAAAATTTAGTTTAACCTCTTTTTCTTTAAAGTTTATGCTTTCATATGGCGGATTTGCCGTTACAAATAAAGGAGCTTCTTCGTCTTTTGGGCCTCCTTCAGGTCTGCCTGTTCTGGCACAATTGCTAATAAAAACTAGGCAGAAAAAAGCTAAGAAAAAAGTATAAATTTTTTTCACAAAAATTAATTTTATACAAATTAACGATTAATTTTTTGAATATAGAATTATAAATTTTACTCTGTGTAAGCTATTGTTAAAATACTTATTTTACAATTAGAAGCTTTTGTAAATTCTTTTGCACAAGCTTCTAAAGTTGCACCTGTTGTTATTACATCATCTATTATTAAAACATGCTTTTGGTTGAATTTTTTTACATCCTTTAATTCAAATTTGGTATCAAGATTTGTAAAACGATCAAAACGCGATTTTAGAGTTTGAGTTTTTGTTGAAGAAATTCGAACTAATTTATTTTCTAAAAAGGGAATTTTAAGATGATAACTCAATCTTTCTCCAAATTTGGTAACCTGATTATAACCTCTTTGTTTTAATTTTTTTTTGTGTAAAGGAACAGGTATTATATAATTAACATCTGAAAATTCATTATTTCCCTTTAGTAGTTCTCCTAACCAATTTCCAAAAAAAGTACTTATTTCTTCGTTTCCTTTATATTTTAATTCTTGGATTAAGTTTTTAGTAACACTTACTTTTCTATAAAAAAGCAAGGCAAAGGCTTTATGAATTATTAGCTTTCCGTAAAAACTATCTACAATTTTATTTTCTTTATAATTGGTAATATTAGTAAATGGCAAATCATGCCTACAAATAGTACAAATTAAAGTTTCATTTTCTACAAGTTGTTGGCTGCAGTTTGCGCAGATTTTAGGGTAAAAAAGATGAAATAAATCTTTAAAAAGAATCATTTTATCAAGCAATTTTTGATTTAAATGTAAGTAATTATTTTATAATATGAGTTTTATTAAAAAAGATTTTTTTTATTGATAAAAATCACCAAACGTTTATCTTTGCCGACATTATGGCAAAACAAGAAGATCAGTTTAAAAAAGTTTTATCGCACGCAAAAGAG
>JBELHK010000045.1:0-17239 GCA_042091415.1 Polaribacter sp.
GATGATAGTGGCCTTGTTCAATCGGCTAATCAAATTACAATTAATACAAACGGACAGGTCTTAAGTATTCCTCAGAATAACGCCAATAATATTTATGCCCAAAATATATTAAACGGTATAAGAGATGTTTCTAATGTTGATAATACTCTGAACGCTAACTTTCAAATGCAACAAGGAACTGATTATTCTTTGTTAGAAAATGCAAGAAAATTAAACGAAAATGAGTATAAATTAAATCCGCAATTAGGATACATTAGCTTAAATAGAAGGCTAAATGACGGAGAAGTATTAGCTGTTGCGTATGAATATACAATTGCTGGCTCTGTTAATGGAAGTACAGAAAAATCATTCAAAGTCGGGGAATTTTCTAATGATGGAATTCAAGCACCAAATAATTTAGCGGTAAAATTATTACGATCAGAAATTTTACAAACCAAAAGAACAAATACCTCTACAGGAAATGAAGAAGCTTTTCCTACTTGGCGTTTAATGATGAAAAATATTTATGCCTTAGGTGCTTTTCCTTTAACACAAGAAGGGTTTCGTTTTGAAATTCAATATAGAGATGATGATACAGGAATTCCTTCTAATGTTTTACAAAATGCAAGTACTCCAGGAATTCCTACAACACCTTTAATTCAAGTTTTAGATTTAGATCAACTCGATCAAAGTCAGTTTAGAACACCCGACGGATTTTTTGATTACGTTGAAGGTATTACAATAAACTCTGAAAACGGATATGTAATTTTTCCTCATCCAGAACCCTTTGGACAAGGTTTAGAAAGTGATTTAACAAATCCTTCTGATGAAAAATTCTTATTTGATGAGCTATACTTAAACACTAAAATCAACATCCAAAATAACTTTCAAAATAAAGACAAGTATTTCTTAAAAGGATATTTTAAATCAGAGAATTCTGGCGGAATTCCTATTGGAGGTTTTAACATACCAAGAGGTTCTGTGACAGTTACTGCAGGAGGAAAACAATTAGTAGAAGGCATCGATTATGTTGTAGATTATCAATTAGGTCGTGTTCAAATTATCGATCCAGGATTACAAGCTTCAGGTACACCAATTAATGTATCAACAGAAAATAATGCAGTATTCAATCAACAAAGAAAAACCTTTATGGGAGTTGATGTAGAGCATACATTTTCTGAGGAATTAACTGTTGGAGCTACTGTTTTAAATGTGGTTGAAAGGCCATTAACACCAAAAGTAAATTACGGTTCAGACCCAATAAATAACACAATGTTTGGGTTAAATGTAGATTATTCTTCAGAAGTTCCTTTTTTTACCAAACTTGCCAATAAGTTACCTTTTGTAGATACAGATGCACCTTCTAACCTTTCTGTGAGAGCAGATATGGCTTATCTTTTACCAGGAACACCAAGCGGTTTAGATGTTGCAGGAGCGGCAACTTCTTATATCGATGATTTTGAAGCATCTCAAATACCAATTAGTTTAATTTCTCCTTTAGATTGGTACGAAGCAAGTACACCGAGATATGAAACAAATGATAAATTTAATGGATCTAACAATGATTTATCCTACAATTATAAGCGAGCAAAGCTAGCATGGTATAGTGTTGATCAAATTTTTTATGGTTTTGGAGACACTCCAAATAGTGTTGATGCAGATGAACTTTCGAGAGCAGAAACAAGGCAAATTAATTTTGCAGAATTATTTCCAAATCAACAATTAGACATCACACAAAATGCACAAATAAGAACGTTAGATTTGGCTTATTTCCCAGAAGAAAGAGGTTCTTACAACTTTAATCCAAATGCGACAATAATAAATGACGATGCTTTTCTCCCAAATCCTGAGACAAATTGGGCTGGTGTAATGAGACCTCTGAATACAAATAATTTTGATGTTGCCAATGTAGAATACATCCAATTTTGGATTATGGATCCTTATGAAAATTATTCTATAACCTCAGCTGAAGGATTACCGCAAGATGTAAACCCTAATAATATTGCTAATCAAGTTGGTGATTTATACATCAATCTAGGAAATATTTCAGAGGACATTGTAAAAGACAACAGAAAAATGTTCGAAAATGGTTTACCTGAAGATGGCTTAAAAATTGATGGTAATAATGTAAATAGAACAATTTGGGGAGATGTACCTAGAAATCCTTCAATAATCTATGCTTTTAGTGAAGAAGATGCTGCAAGAGTAAATCAAGATTTAGGTTTTGACGGACTTAATAATAATGAAGAACAAAATTTAGCAGATATTGATGCTAAGTATAAAACTTTAACAGATCCTGCTGCAGACGACTTTCAATTTTTTAGAGGTAGTGAATTAGATGCTTTAGATGCATCTGTAATATCTAGATATAAAAACTACAATAATACTCAAGGGAATTCACCTACCTTAAACCAATCTCCAGAGTCATATCCTACATCATCAACAACATATCCTGACGTGGAAGATATTAATAGAGATCAAACCATGAATACCGTAGAAAGCTTTTTCGAGTATAAAGTTTCTATGAATAAAAACGATCTGATTAAAGGACAAAATTATATTGTTGATGAAAAAACAACCTCGGTAACTCTAGAAAATGGAAATACACAACAAACTAAGTGGTATCAATTTAGAGTACCAATAAGAGCGGGAACAGCCATTAACGGAATTACAGATTTTAATAGTATACGTTTTATAAGAATGTATTTAACTAATTTTAAAATTCCTGTTGTTTTACGTTTTGGCGAACTCGATTTAGTTCGTGGAGATTGGAGGAGATATACTAGAACTATAGATCCTAATATAAATCCTGATAGAGATTTAAATCAACAAGAATTAGAAAATTTTGAGGTTGGTGTTGTAAGTATAGAACAAAATGACGGCAGTTATATTCAACCTCCAGGAATTGAACGCGAACGTTTACAAGGTAGCACTTCAGTACAATTACAAAATGAACAATCTGTAACGTTAAAAGTTACAAATTTAGAACCTAATAAAACCCGAGCTATTTACAAAAATATAAGTGTTGATTTAAGACGTTTTAAAAATTTAAAAATGTTTATGCACTTAGAAGGAGATTCCGATTTTTCTGGAGTAATAAGATTAGGAACAGACTTAGCTGAAAATTATTACGAAATAGAAGTTCCACTAACAGTAAGTCCTGGAGGAAATGGGCAGTTAGATATTTGGCCAGAAGAAAATAATTTAGATGCTTTTCTAGAAGATTTTGGTAGAATAAAATTAGAAAGAGATAACGTAGGTGCTCCAATAAATGAATTATATACATCCGACCAATTTAGTGCAGATGTTCCTTACCAAATAAGTGTAAAAGGTAACCCAACTCTATCTCAAATAAGAACCATTGTTCTCGGACTTAAAAACACTGGTACTGTATCAAAAACAGGTGAAATTTGGTTTAATGAGTTGCGCGCATCTGGCTTTGATAACGATCCGAGTTGGGCAGCAATTGTTAATGCTGATGCCAACTTTGCAGATGTAGCCAATGTATCTTTATCAGGTAGTGTACAGACCATTGGTTTCGGAAATGTAGAAGACAAAGTAAATCAAAGAAGTTTAGATGAAACTAAACAATATGATGTTTCTACAACTCTTAATTTAGGCAAAGTGGTTACGCCAAAAAAATGGGGAATTCAAATACCGATGAGTTATAGTGTTGGAGAAAAATTTATCGATCCAAAATTTGACCCTCAATATCAAGATGTAAAATTAGAGGAAGCTATTGAAGAAAACCCCAATAGTGAGTTTTCTAGAGATTATACGAAAAGAACGAGTATAAGTTTTAATAATGTTAAGAAAAATAGAAACCCAAATACATCTAGAAAACCAAAATTTTATGATGTAGAAAATCTAGCTTTTTCTTATGCACATAATAAAGAATTTCACAGAGATTATAATATTGAAAAATATATTAATGAAAATGTAAGTGCCTCTGCAAATTATAATTTTAACTTTAATTCAAAGTCTATAGAACCTTTTAAGAATAACGATTCTATTTTTACAAGTAAATATTGGCAACTATTAAAAGATTTTAATTTCAACCCTGTACCTTCTACATTAGCGATAAACTCGAGAATAAATAGAGCTTATAATGAGCAACAATCTCGAAACTTAGTTCCTGGTTTATCAGACCAACCAGAACTAAAGCAACGAAGATTTTTATTTGATTGGGATTATACTATCGGATTTGATTTAACAAAATCAATTCAATTGAACTTCAACGTAACCAATAGTCATATTTACGACGCATTTGGTAGCGGAGAAGATTTACAAGTTTTCGATAATTTTTTCAATACAGGTAATCCAAATCAGTATCACCAAAAACTAAATGGAACTTATAAATTACCTTTAGATAAAATTCCTTTTTTAAATTTTGTGAAAGCAGATTATTCATATACTGCAGATTTCGATTGGCAAGTATCATCGCAAGATGAAACCATTGTAGCACAAATTGGAAATGTAATTCAAAATGCAAATACACACAATTTAAATACAAATTGGTCTTTTGAAAAAATTTATAGAGCCATCAACTTTGAAAAATTACTGTTAACAAAATCACAACGTAAAAATGCCAAAGCAGGCAATAAATCAAGAATAAAACCAAAGAAAAAACTTCCTTTAGGCAAACAAATCTTAAAAACAACTTGGGATATTGTTACATCGGTAAAACAAGGAAAAGTAAGTTATACCGAAAATAACGGACAATATTTACAAGGATACAATCAAGGTATTGGCTTTTTAGGTGGAGCTCCTACTGCTTTTGCTTTTGGAAGTCAAGTAGATATTAGAAACAAGGCTCTAGAAAATGGCTGGTTAGTTACAAGATCTGATGGCGGGGAATATTATAATAAAACGTATAGCAGAACTCATTATAATAAGTTAGATTATACTTTTGCTTTAAAACCAATTAGAGATTTAAGTATTGATGTTAGGGGAAATAAAATTCAAACAAGAGATATTTCTCAACAAATAGATTTAATTGAAGGAAATAATAATCTAGAAGATACTCCAATTTTTGAAACGGGTAACTTTAGTTCAAGTCATTCAATGCTCTCTACAGCTTTTACTAATGGCGACGCTTTATTTCAAACCATGAAAGATTATAGAGCTACTATCGCAAATAGATTAGCTACAGAAACAGGCGCGCCTGTTACAGGTTTTGGCGAAAGTAGCCAACAAGTACTTTTACCAGCGTTTATGGCAGCATATTCAGGTAAAGATCCGAATAAAGTAAAAACTGGATTATTTAGAGATGTTCCAATACCAAATTGGACGCTTAGATATAATGGTTTGATGAAATTAAAATGGTTCAAGAAAAATTTCTCAAACTTTATTGTTTCTCACGGATATAAATCATCTTATACTATTTCAGGTTTCACAAATAATTTACAATATGATGCTGATAATCCTTATGCAAATTTAAATGTTGCAGGTAATTACGAAGCAGATTTATTAGTAGCAAGTGCAACACTTGTAGATGAGTTTTCTCCATTGATTAAAGTAGATATGAAAATGCGGAATTCATTCTCTTTTAGAGGAGAACTGAAAAGAGATAGAACGCTAACAATGAACTTTAATAATAGTACATTAACAGATATTGCTGGCACCGAATATATATTTGGCCTTGGTTATGTGTTTAAAAATGTAAAAATGAAAACTAGTTTTACAGGTAAAAAAACTACGCTTAAAGGTGATATTAATTTAAGAGCAGATGTTTCTTTAAGAGATAACATTACACAAATTAGATATATAGATGAAGATAATAACCAAATTAGTGGTGGACAAAGATTATTTTCTATTAAATTTACAGCCGATTACAGATTAAGCAGCAATTTAACAGCTTCTTTTTACTATAATCACCAAACATCTGAATACGCAGTATCTACAACCTTCCCAAGACAAGCAATTAATGGAGGGTTTAATATTATATATAATTTAGGAGGAAATTAAAAAATTAAAAAAATGAACATTCCAGCAGACTTAAAGTATACAAAAGACCACGAATGGATTAAAATTGAAGGAGAATCAGCAATTATTGGCATTACTGATTTTGCACAAAGCGAATTAGGTGATATCGTTTACGTAGATGTAGACACACTTGATGATAATGTTGAAGAAGGAGAAGTTTTTGGTTCTGTAGAAGCCGTAAAAACAGTATCTGATTTATTTATGCCTTTAACAGGAGAAGTAATTGAATTTAATGAAGAACTAGAAGACGAACCAGAATTAGTAAATTCAGACCCTTATGGAAAAGGTTGGATGATAAAAATTAATTTTACCGATTCTTCACAAATTGATGACTTGTTAGATGCTGAAGCATATCAAAACCTTATTCAAGGATAATTTTATTGTAATTCCAGTTTCAATTACTGTAGGGATTATTTATTTAAGTTTAATAAAGACTCCTAAAAATATGATTGAAATTGCACAAATCGATAAAATTTATCACAGTATTGCATATTTTGTATTAAGTATTACTTGGTTGTTTGCTTTTAAAAAAAAATCTCAAACAAAATACATTATAGTTATTCTGTGTATTATTCTTGGTATAATTATTGAAGTACTACAAAGTACGCTTACAATATATAGAACAGGAGATTATTTAGATGTTTTAGCAAATTCTATGGGCGTAATATTAGCTCTTGTTGTCTTTAATTTATTTTTTAGAAAAAATAATATTAAATAATGTATTAGACTTGCTTTTAACACAATAATTTAATTAAATTAGCGAACTATTTTAAACTCTTTAGTATGGAAATTAAAAAAAATCCGAAATCGAACTTAGAAAATTTTAGTAAAATTTTTATGCAAATAGGTTTGGTATTAGCATTGTTTATAACATATGCTGCAATTGAACAAAAAACATATGACAAAGTTTATGGAGACTTAGGAGTTGTTAATATGAATGCAGAAATGGAAGAAGAAATTCCTATTACTGAAAGAATAGAACCTGAAAAGCCTAAAACACCTCCACCACCAACTCCAGAAAAAATTGAAGTTGTTGAAGATGAAAAAGAAATCGAAGAAACCGTTATCGAATCGACTGAAACAGATGAAACAGAAGCTGTTGTTGTAGAAGAAATCGAAGAAATCGAAGAAGTAGAAGAAGTTGTAGAGGATGTTAGTTTTATGATAATCGAAAACGTTCCTGTATTTCCTGGATGTAAAGGAAATAATAATGCATTAAAAGCTTGTTTTAGTAAAATGGTACAAAAGCACTTTTCTAGAAAGTTTGACGCAGATTTACCAAATGAATTAGGATTATCTCCTGGTAAAAAAAGAGTTTTTATTGGCTTTAAAATAGATAAAGAAGGTAATATCGTAAATATTCAAGCTAGAGCACCTCACCCAAAAATTAAAAGTGAAGTGGTAAGTGTTATGAAGAAACTACCTAAAATGAAACCTGGAAGACAAAGAGGTAAGGCTGTAGGAGTAAAATATAGTATACCATTTACATTAATTGTAGAATAAATAATATGCTATAATTAAAAATGAATATAATAAAAAAGACTTACTAATTTTAGTAAGTCTTTTTTATTTATATAAATAATTGGGAGGATTAATTAATCATTATTGATTGCTACTTTTGATTCTGGCTTCCAAACATTAACAGAAGCAATGCTGTTATTTTCATAATTTATCTCTTTTAGAGTTTCTTTACTCCAAAGAAACCATTTCCCTACCTTCTTACCGTTTTTATAATAAGCTAATTGAAGTTTATTACCAGATTTATCATAACGAATCCACTCACCAGTTAACATTTTATTCTTAAAGAAACCTTGGGTTTTAATTGATCCATCAGCGTAGTAATAAGTTGCTTTAACTAAATCACCTTGAGCCTTAAAAGTTGGTTGTCTTTCCTGTGCAAAAGCAATTGTAGCCAAACAAAGAGCTACTGTTGTTAAAATTTTTTTCATGACTGTAATTTTTTAAGGTTACGTTATATTAACAAATATAACTTTTTGATAACTCTTTTGCAACCTTTTGGTAACATTAATTTAACATTAGGGTTTTTTTACACTCATTTTCAATACTTTACAATTTTTAAAATTTATTTATAAAATGTATTCTTGAAATAAATATTTTTATTGAAGAGATCTAAAATTAAAAAATGTGTATATTACCTGAAAAACATCATAAATGGAAAAATATCTAAACATGGCAATTGAGATTGCACAAACGTACATTCCTAAAATTGCAACGGCATTAATAATTCTTATTATTGGTTTATTTTTAATTAAAATAGTAATTAAATCGTCCAATAAGATTATGACAAAAAGAGGTGTAGATATAACTCTGCAAAATTTCTTATCTAATTTAGGTAGTTGGGGTTTAAAATTACTGTTATTTATTACTGTTATTTCACAATTAGGAGTTGCAACAACATCATTTGCTGCCATTATTGGTGCCGCTGGTTTAGCTGTTGGTTTAGCACTTCAAGGCTCGCTTGGTAATTTTGCTGGCGGAGTATTGATAATGATTTTTAAACCTTTTAGAATTGGCGATTTAATAGAAGCACAAGGGTCAATGGGTGTTGTAAAAGAAATTGATATTTTTACTACAAAACTTACGGGAGCTTCAAATAAAATAATTATTATTCCAAACGGAACTTTATCAAATGGTAATATTGTTAATTATTCGAGTGAAGGAACAAGAAGAGTTGATTTAGTTATCGGTGTTTCTTATGATGCAGACATTAAAGAAACCAAAAAAGTTTTAATGAATATACTAGATAGTCATGATAAAGTTCTTAAGGATCCAAAACCTAATGTCACTGTACTTGAGTTAGCAGACAGTTCAGTAAATTTTGCTGTTAGACCTTGGAGCAAAACTGAACACTACTGGGATGTATATTTTGAGATTACAGAAACAATTAAAATAGAACTTGATAAAGCTGGTATAGAAATTCCTTACCCGCATAGAATTAATATAAATCGTTAATATTAAAAAAACATAATTTATGAAACTAATTAGACTTAATATCTCTCTGCTTTTATTTTTTTTATTAGTACAAAACTTCTCTTGCCAAAATATTGGAGTAATAAATAGTGATGGAACTACAAATAACATCATAGAAATTTCAAACAAAATTGACATTTCTGAAGATATTGAAAAAATTAAACATAAGATGTATCTTACAAATGACTTTGAAGCTAGTACTGTTGATAATATCGATCAAATTTTTTATTTAAAATTTAATATGTACAATAATGAAATGGAATTTATAAAGGCGGATAAAGTTTATAATTTAAAAAAAATAAACGGTAGAAAGGTATTTTTTAAAAATTTAAATAAAACTTATCAAATATTCAATGAAAACGGTAATCTTGTATATTTTAAAAATTTTAATAATAATGGAAAAGCTAAACTACTATCAAAACAAGTAGTCAAGTATGTAAAAGGTAAAACTGCAGCTTCAAGTTATCAAAAAGATAAGCCAGCAGACTTTAAAAAACAAGATGATAAATATTTTATAGCAATAGAAAACTCCATAATTAAACTACCTTCTAAAAAAAAGAGTTTTTTCGAAGTCTTCGAAAATAAATCTTCTATGATAAAAGCATTTGTAAAATCTAATAAAATAAATATTAAAAAAGAAAAAGATCTAAATAAGGTTATAAACTATTACAATACATTATAAGCTCTTTTTTTTCTCAGGGATAACAATAAAATCTTTTAAATAAAAAGGTTCAAAATAAGCGACATCTTCGATGTCGTTTTTTTTGTACTTTAAATAAGAAAGTTCCGCCATCTCTTTTGAAGAAGGAAATTTATTATCAATAAATATTGCATTTTCATGCTGGATTATTTCTTTACATTTTGCAGAACCATCTCCTATAAAATAAGTTTTATTTAGGTTTAAAAAATAAGAATACGAGTCATCTTCTATAACTTCTGCTTTGATATCTCTTACTTGTAAATGATCAGAATCGTAAACAGCTGCATAAACTTCCATTCTTCTGGCATCAATCATAGGTATTATATAACCGCTATCGATTTGAATAGAATGTGATAAAGAAGTTAAAGTATCTACAGAAATCAAAGGCTTATCAAAGGCAAAACAAAAACCTTTTGCCGCAGAAACACCAATACGTAATCCTGTGTAAGAACCAGGACCTTTACTTACAGCAACTGCATCAATATTTTTAATATCTATGTTAGCTTCTTTTAAAATATCATGAATAAAAGGATGTAACACCTCTGCGTGAGAGTAATTACCATTATTTAATTCTTTAATAGAAAGTATTTTTCCGTTTTCAGCAACACTAACTGAACAATTTTTTGTTGATGTTTCTATATTTAATATAATACTCAAACTAACTTTTTTACAAAGATAGTATTTCAAAAAAAAACCTCACAACTTTTAATTATGAGGTTTTGATGAAATAATATTTCTGTTTTATTCAAACACTAATTCTCCTGAATAAAATTGCAATATTTTTGTTTTAAAAACATAATCGTATTTAGACCTAATTAAAGTGGCTTGAGCATTCACCAAACGAGTTCTTACTTGATCAAAATCAAACTGAGTTGTTGTTCCAAAATTATAACTTTCTTGAGCATTTTTGAAAGCTTCGTCTTGAGCTTCTAAAGATATTTTTGCAGCCTCATATGCTTTTAATGCAGTTTTAACATCTAAAAAGGCTTGTTCAATTGTCTGTTTTAAAATAAGTTTTTCACTTTCTAATCTAGTTTCTGAGATTAACTTGTTTATTTCTTGCTGAGCTACTCTATTTTTAGTTTGAAAACGATTAAATATTGGAATATTTAAATTAAAACCAACTGAATAACTTAATTGATCTTCTAACTGTTTAGAAAACCCAAAAGGCTCATATACTAAGTTATTATTATTGTCTATAATTGGGTTACCATTTTCATCTCTTTTAAGCCTTTGATCTGGCTCTCCAATAACAGTAAAGTAAGATGTATTAGAACCAGCCGAATACGTAAGAGAAGGCATATAAGCACCTTTAGCAATATCAATATTATAGTTAGCGTTGTCGATTGCTAACTTTGCTCTAGATATTTCTGGCATTGTTTCTAAAGATTTTTCATAAACAAAATCTGAATTTTTATAAAAAAGGCTAGCAGATGGCGTTCCAACATCTATTGAAACTATATCAAACCCATTAATGGAAACTTGTAACAACTGAGCCAAATTTAAAAGCGCTAAATCTAAATTATTTTCTTGGGTAATTACTCCCTGAAGATTACTTGCTGCAGTAGACTCTACATTAAGTAAATCTCCTTTAGGAATAACACCTGATTCGAATCTAGCTTTTGCTGCCTCGATTTGCTTGTTGCTTATTTGATATTGTACTTTGGCAACTTCTAAATTCTCTTTTGCAAATAATATATTTAAATATCCATCTACAATACGTAGTGATACATCATTTTCAATTTTTTGTAAATCTAACAAACTTGATTCTACACCAAGTTGTGCTTGCTTATAGGTATTTGTATTTCTAAATCCGTTAAAAATTGTACCTCCAGCATTAAGGCTAAAACTTGTTGAATACCTATCTTCTGTTGTATTTACCCCGCTAATACCTGAAGAAAGTCCAAAAGAACCTCTATGAGAATTATTAAAGCCAAGGTTAGGTAAAAAATTTCCTTTTGCAAAATCTACATCTTTTTTTGCAAGTTCTAAGGTTAATCTATTTTGTTGAATAGAAATATTCTTTTTTAATGCCTCGTCAACACACTCTTTTAAAGTCCATTGTTTTTGAGAGTAAGTTATAAAAGTTGTAAAAGCTACTAGAAATAGAGAAAGTTTTAATTTCAAAACGTATTTATTTTTGGTTGATTCTTATTGCAATATGATAAATTAGAAAATAATTCTATTTATAAACTATTATTAAGACGACCAAAAGTAAAATATGTTACAACATAAAAATCTTATTTAAATGTTAATTTTTAAGTTGCTTTTTATACCTATAAATTGCAAACAATAAAAAACCAACTAAAATATAAGGAAAAATCATTAAGTAGGTTATTCCATTGTTTACTCCCTCAGCCATATCTACATCACCATTTTCAACTACTGCCTTACACATTGCACATTGTGATGAGCTATCAAAAGAAATAGAAACTAATAAAAAAAAGAAAATTATTTTTTTAAACATAATAAGGAGATATCATTATATAAACTATTACACCAGTTACAGCAACATATAACCAAATAGGAAAAGTTATTTTTGCAATTTTCCTATGCTTTTCAAACTCTTCTAATTTAGCTCTCATTAATGTTGTAAGAACTAAAGGAATTACAACAATAGACAAAACTATATGTGTTATTAATATAAAATAGTATACGTAAACTATAAAACCTTCTCCGCCAAATTTTGTGGAATCTGAGGTCATATGATATGCTATATACATCAATAAAAATGCTAAAGAGCACAATATTGCAAAAAAGTTCAATTTTTCATGTAAATTTCTATTTCCTTTTTTTATTGCAATAACAGATAAGATTAAAAGTATTGCAGTAATACCATTGATAGTTGCATAAACAGGAGGTAAAAAGGTTAAAGGTTTTACATTAAAACCAAGTTCTCTTAAGTTGATACCAAATAAGGCCGCTACAGCAATAGGAATGATAATTGATAATGCTGTTATAAGTTTTTTATATGTTTTTTCTTGGGCTATGTTATTCATTTAATAAAAGTTTAATATCTTCTTTCAATTCTTTAATTTGATCTGGAAAAGTTTGTTCTTTAATTGCTCTATAATACATAATAGGATTGCCATAGCTATCTTTTCTAGATCTTATGTATCCGTTTTTATCTACAAGCGCAAATAACCCAGAATGCTCAAAACCTCCATGTTCTTGTTCTCCTTTTCCTGCATATAATTTAAATCCTTGATTAGAAAGCTGATAAACAATTTCATCTGATTTACCCGTTAAAAGATGCCAGTTTTTGTGAAATATACCATTGTTCTTTGCATATTCTTTTAAAATTTGTGGTGTATCAATTTCTGGAGTTATAGATATTGATGCTATCCCAAAGTCTGATTGATTTAAAAATTCATTTTGAATAGAAAGCATTTTACTTGTCATAATAGGACAAATTGTTGGGCATGTTGTAAAAAAGAATTCTACCACATAGACTTTACCTTCATAGGTGTCATTTGAAATAGTTAAATTATCTTGATTAGTAAATGAAAACTCAGGAACTTTATTAAACTTATATAAACCGCTTTCTTTTTTTAATTTTTCTGTATTATTTAAACGGTCATCTTTAATTAATTGGTCTTCATCTATTCTATTACTTAGATTTCGCACAACATATATACCAAATAATAAAATGATAAATACTATACCTATGTATGAATATTTTTTATTCATAAGCCAACTTCTTTTCTATCCGCTTTATTCTTATTTCTTTTCTTAAAAGCTGCATAATATTCATAAAACAGAACATTAATATCATCTTTCATTTTACTTTTTAACTCAGATACTGAATTTAAATTATACCCTTCTAAACGATTATTTTTATAATCTTTATCATTACTTCTTCCTCTTAGGTTTAAATTTTTATCTACTATGAATGCTTTTGCTATTCCTAGATTATTTAGCGTATCTGAAACTGAAAGTGCATTAAAAAAATTATTAATCTCATAATCATCAAGAGAAATAAAATTCCATTTTTGCATATCTGTATACTTACCTAAATCTTCTTTGAGAATGAGAACATTCTTTTCATTTTCTTTTGGGTAGATAGCAAGTATTTGAAAATCATTATAATCAAAAAACTTTTTATATATCTTTTCATTTAAATTAAAAACTCCAGCTTCTAATGCATTTATATCGTTCCCTAAAAAACAAATAACAGAGACTTTATCTTTTAAATTTATTCCTTTGGTATTATTTTTTAAGTCATCTATATTCTGAGTTAAAACTGGTAATTTTTTAAAATTATTTTCACCTGTAGATAATATTAAAAAACAGATTAAAGGAAATATGAATAATAAAAATAATACGATTCTTTTTTTAGTAAAAAACTTCATAAATAAAATATTGTAATAATTACAAAAAGATACAAAAAAAGGTGGTTAAAAACCACCTTTTACTTTATTACCATTTTACAAGTGGCGATAATGTTTCGTATAAATACCCTCCTTCAATTAAGAGTAGTGTTACTAAGTAACATATTAAAAATACCGCTGACCAAACAACAGCTCTTCTAAACCATTTCTTTTCACCTTCCATGTGCATAAAGGCCCAGGTAATATAATATGCTTTCAACAAAGTAAGAATAATAAAAATCCAATTTAAAGGACTCGTTCCAAAAAAATCAGTTAGGTGTAAAAAATCTGGTTTTACAATACCTAATCCAACCTCAACTATAGTTATTATAGATAGCAATCCAAATACCATCCATATTCTTTTAACATTTGATTCGTGTGCGTGCGACATTTGTTATTATTTAAATATGATTAAACTAAGTAGAAGAAAGTAAATACAAATACCCAAACTAAATCTACAAAGTGCCAATATAAACCTACTTTCTCAACCATTTCATAGTGTCCTCTTTTCTCATATGTACCTAATATTACATTAAAGAAAATAATAATATTTAATACAATACCCGAAAACACGTGAAACCCATGAAAACCAGTTATAAAGAAAAAGAAATCTGCAAAAATAGTATTACCATACTCGTTTACTTTTAAATTAGCTCCTTCTACCACCATTTTCCCTTTAGATAACTCAGCTAAACCTTTTTCTCTAGAGTAAACAATTTTTTGTTTTTTATCTAAATTAATTTCTTCACTTCTTATTTGTATTGATGGATTTGCTTTGTAAGAAGCTAAAACTTGTGCAACAGAATATTGCGTAAGAGTTTCTCCTTTGTTCCACCATAAACCATTTTTTCTTGTATGCTGCTCTCTTACATCCATTCTATCTCCAGTAACAAATTCAGAAAGCGCTAATTGTTTAAATACAACTTGTCCGTCAGAATTAAGAACTTTATTACCATCTGCATCTAACTTTGGTGAAGCAAATTGCAACATTTTACCGTCTGTAGTTTTTACAGCTCCATAAGATCCATTAATAAAAGTATTCCATTCCCAAGCTTGAGAACCAACAAATATTAAACCTCCAATAATTGTAGCGAACATATACCAAGCCACTTTACTCTTTTGCATTTTATGACCAGCATCTACAGCTAACACCATAGTAACTGAAGAGAATATTAGCACAAAAGTCATAAATGCTACATAATACATTGGAAATTCTCCATGAATAAAAGGAATGTGAGTAAAAACCTCATCCGCAATTGGCCAAGAATCGATAAACTTAAAGCGGGTTAATCCATAAGCGGCTAGAAAACCAGAAAATGTTAGGGCATCAGATAGAATAAAAAACCACATCATCATTTTACCATAACTTGCGCCAAATGGTCTAACTCCACCACCATCCCAAGTGTTTTTTCCGTCTGAAGGTACAGCAATGTTTGCTTCCATATATAAAATTTAATTTAATCTTAAAAGTTCGTCAAAATTAATCATTTTTCATCATCTAATGAAATAGAAAAAGAAAAATAGATATATCCATAAAACATCAACAAAATGCCAGAAAATAGCGCCTAGCTCAAAGCCTAACAAATCATTTGAATTGTACTTGTATTTAAAATGATTATAAATTACAACTAAAAGTACAATTATGCCTGCAAGGATATGTAAAATATGCATAAAACTAATTCCTATAATAAAGGAAGTAGACACAGTACTTTCAGGTCCAGTAAAAAAAAGACCAATACTTTTTAACTGATTAAACCCAACATATTGTTGCCAAATAAATGATATACCTAGAACAAATGTAACTAACAGTAAAATTCTAGACAATTGTAATTTATCTTGTTTTAAATATTTTTTTGATAATATTAATGAAATACTACTTAATATAATCAAGATTGTACTTACATAAAATGACTGAGGCAAATCAAAAGAAACCCAATCGTCTCTTTTCATACTGATTACATAGGCACTTGTAAGACCTGCAAAAAACATTACCATGCTAATCATGGCTATCCAAAGCATTGGCTTAACAGATTTTTTCTTTGCTAAAATATATTCTTGTTCTAAAGTTTGTTCTTTCATCATTTAATGTAGAAATTTATCAACTACGTATATAATTTGAACCAATGTAATGTATACAACACTGGCTAACATTAATTTTCTTGCGTCTGTATTTTTTTCTGTTTTATGAAGCTCAATAGCATAATAAAGCATCACAAAACCAAGTAAAGCGACGATTACTGCTGTAATAGGATTTATATAAAAACTTCCTGAAAGTTTTAATACTGGCGCCACAGAAACTAAAATAGTAATTACAGTATAAAAAATAATTTGTTTTACTGCTGCTTTGTCTTTCGTGTTCATAGGCAACATATTGAAACCTGCCTTCTTATATTCTTCATCTTGCAACCAACCAATTGCCCAAAAATGGGGGAACTGCCAAAAAAACTGAATCATAAATAAGAATCCAGCTTCAATTCCAAAATTATCGGTTGCAGCAACCCAACCTAACATAAAAGGAATTGCTCCAGGAATTGCTCCCACAAAAACAGTTAGCGGAGTTACAGACTTTAACGGCGTGTAAGCACACGTATACAAGAAAATAGAAATTGCCCCAAACAAAGCAGTCTTTGGATTTATACTATAAAGTATAGAAAGCCCAGCAACTGTAAATGAAATTGCCAATATCATTGCAAAATTTACAGACATTCTACCTGTTGGTAAAGGTCTGTTTTTTGTACGTTGCATTATTGCATCTGTATCCTTCTCAATTATTTGATTGAAAGTGTTAGAAGCGCCAACCATAAAAAAACCACCAAAAGCTAACAGTAAAACAGTTGTGTAATCTATAATTTCCACCGCTAAAAAATACCCTGCAATAGAGGAAAAAACAACACTTAAAGATAAACCAACTTTTGTGAGTTGCTTTAGATCAGAAATTATTGTTTTCATTTGCGGTTTTGAATGTGAAGTTACTGTAGTATCCATATTATCACAACTAGTATGCAAAGATATTTGATAATTATGAATTTACCATAGGTTTTGTCTTTTTTTGAATAGCAAAAAAAACCCACTCAAAATTTGAGTGGGAAAATTGCTATGAAAAAGAAAAAGTGTGGTTTAAAAAAAACCACGAGCAAATATATATTCTTTTTTTTAATAACAAACTCATTATTCTAATATTTTCGACTGATAAGCTACTTTTTTAGATGAAAAT
>JBELHK010000045.1:17339-19542 GCA_042091415.1 Polaribacter sp.
TAATTGATAGAGTGTCTTTATTTTTCTTTAGCTGAATAAATTCATCTCCTATAGTAACAAAACCTCTTTTTAAAACTTTAAAATAAACACCACACATTGAAGTATTCCAAAATTGTTTTACAATTTTCATATCATTAAAACGAATCCCTAATTTAAAACAAGGATTCCTTTGGAGTGTAGCTTCAATAATTGCATCACCTACTTTAAAGGTATCTCCAACATGTATTTTCCTTTCATCTATGTCATCAATTGTTAGGTTTTCACCAAACATTCCAAAATTCCAGACTAAATTAGGATATAAAGGTTTCCAATAATCATAATGTTTTTGAGAATACGCATATACAGCTTGATTAATTCCTCCATGATATTTTCTATCTGAAATTTCATCACCTTTTACCTCTTCTTCATCTAAAAATATAGGATAATCTACCGGATATTTAAAAATACCTGTTTCTACAGTCTTGTTTTTATATTTTACAACTTTTCTTTCTCCAATATTTGTAGATATGATTTTCATTGGATTATTTTTTTGAAAACTTAGCCAAGGCTTTTTTTGTAAATTCAGACAATACCAATTCTCCTGAAATCATTGCTCTTTCTTCTAGTAACTGATTCCAATGATTTGTGTTTTGCCAAAGCACTTTTTTCATTTCAAACAATGCTTTTGGATTATATGATGCCAATCTACTTGCCAATAATTCTAATGACTCGTCTAAGTCATTTGTATTTTCAAATACCCTTGAAAATAATCCTTTTTCTTTTGCCCAATATGCATTTTTCCAATTTGTAGCATCTAAAGTTAATTCAGCCGTAGCTGCAGATCCAATTTTTCTTGTAACTGCAGGTTCAATTACAAAAGGACCAATTCCAATGGTTAATTCAGATAATTTAACAGAGGCTTGTTCTGTAGCAAAAACATAATCGCACGCAGCAGCTAAACCAACTCCACCTCCAACAGCTTTTCCTTGAACTCTTCCTATTATAATTTTACCACAAGTTCTCATAGCATTGATCACATTCGCAAAACCTGAAAAAAATTGTTTCCCTTCTTCTAAAGTTTTAATGGCAACTAATTCATCAAAAGAAGCACCAGCACAAAAAGCTCTATCTCCTTCCGATTTTAAAATAATAATCGAAACCTCATCATTTTTAGAAAGATTCATCAACTCATTAGCTAATCTTGCTAATAATTCGCTTGGAAAAGAATTACTTGCAGGATGACCAAACTCTACTGTTGCTATTTTGTTTTGGATATTTACGAAAAGACTTCCATTTTGTCTGTTTGTAGTCATGGAATATTTTTTCATCAAAAATAGGGTTTTATATTAAAAAAGCCTCAAAATAACGTTAAGTTACTTTGAGGCTTTTTTTTACTTTTTTATAAAATTTATCCTACAATATTCACAATTTTACCCGGAACAATAATTACTTTTTTAGGTGTTCTCCCTTGTAATTGAAGTTGAGTTTTTTCGTGATCCATCACTATTTTTTCAATTTCATCCTTAGACATATCTAAAGGAAGTTCGAGAGTAAAACGCATTTTACCATTAAACGAAATTGGATAAACTTTTGAACTTTCCACCAAATGTTTAGGGTCAAAAACTGGGAAAGAAACTAAAGAGATAGATTCTTCATGCCCAAGTTGACTCCATAATTCTTCAGCGATATGAGGCGCATAAGGTGAAATTAAAACCAATAATGGTTCTAAAATTTCACGTTTATTACATTTTTGACTTGTTAATTCATTAACAGCAATCATAAAAGTTGAAACTGAAGTATTGAAAGAAAAATTCTCAATATCTTCCTCTACTTTTTTAATTGTTTTGTGTAGCGTTTTTAACTCTTCTTTAGTAGCTATTTCATCTGAAACTTCAAATTTTTCTCCGTTATAAAACAGTTTATATAATTTTTTCAAAAAAGAATACACACCAGAAATCCCTGAAGTTTTCCAGGGTTTTGTTTGCTCTAAAGGACCTAAAAACATCTCAAACAAGCGTAAAGCATCTGCTCCAAACTCTTCGCAAATTAAATCTGGATTTACTACATTATATTTTGACTTAGACATTTTTTCTACTTCTCTAGAAACTTTAAATGTTCCGTCTTCTTCTGTTACAAATTGTGCGTCATTAAATTCTGGCCTCCAACTTTTAAAAGCTTCAATATCTAACTCATCTGAAGAATTTACAAAAGAAACATCTGCATG
>JBELHK010000046.1:0-19364 GCA_042091415.1 Polaribacter sp.
TCTTTAATGTAAGATTTAAAATATTTTGCAACATCATTAAATTCAGTATTGTTTTTAATACTTGTTTTATTGTCAAGTACAAAACTTCCTTTATTAATTTTTTGACTAACAGGTTTGGGAATAATATGAGGGACAAAAGGCTTACTAACATTTGAAGTACACCCTAATAAGAATACAACAAAAACAAATTTTAAATAGCTTCTAATTTTCATTTTACAATATTATTTGTATAAATGTAATATTTCTATTTGTATGAAAATTGAATTTATTGATTATTTTATATCAATAATTTTTTGCTCTAGAGTTAATAATCAATTTTTAAAAAATAAAAACCCGAAACATTTGTGTTTCGGGTTTCTAAAATATTGTAGAACTCTATTTTACTTTCTTTTTTGTTGTTTCGCTTGCTGTTCTTGAGCTTGTTTCATTGCAGAGTCAATTCTTTGGCGAAATTTACTTACTTTTTGAGGTTTCTTTTTGTTTTCTTCAATTTGTGCGTGAATCTTATCCTCATCAATTACATAATTCTTAATAACAAACATTATGCTTATTGTTAGTAAATTTGAAATGAAGTAGTATAAACTTAATGAACTTGCATAGTTATTGAAGAAAAATAACATCATAATAGGAGAGAAGTAAATCATATACTTCATCATTTTACTCATATCTGGCATTCCTTCTTGTGTAGGTGCTTGCATATTCATTTGTTGACTTTGATTCATTTTCATGTAAAAGAAAATAGCAACAGAAGCTAATATTGGAAATAAACTAATATGATCTCCATACCAAGGAATTTCAAAAGGAAGTTTAAAAATAATATCATAAGAAGATAAGTCTTGAGCCCATAAAAAACTTTCTTGTCTTAAGGATAAGTTTGTCGGGAAAAATTTAAATAATGCAAAGAATACAGGCATTTGTAATAATGCAGGAATACAACCAGACATCATACTTACTCCTGCTTTTCGCTGAACAGCCATTGTTTCTTGCTGGCGTTTCATTGCATTTTCTTTACCAGGATATTTTTCGTTTAAAGCTTGTAATTCTGGACGAATCACCTTCATTTTAGCACTTGAAACATAAGATTTATAAACTAGCGGAGACATTATAATTCTAACAACAATTGTCATTAAAATAATTATGAGCCCGTAGTTAGATAAAAAACCTTTAAGTAAATTAAATACAGGGTAAAAAACAGTTCTATTTAAAAAGCCAAAAATCCCCCAACCTAAATCTGCAGTTTCATCTAAATCTGTTCCTTCATATGTTTTAAGTAAATTATAATCACTTGGCCCGTAAAACCATTTCATATTATAATTTAATTCGCCGCCACTTAAAGCTAATTGAGTGTTAAGCTCATATCTTTTTGTATATATTGTATCAATTTTTTCATCCTTAACTAAATCTGTAGAAGTTACTGTTGCATTATTAAAAGGAGTATCTGTTAATAGGTTAGAAGTAAAGAAATGTTGCTTATATGCAACCCAGTCTACATCATTTACAACTTCTGTATTTCCTGCATTTAGGTAATCAACTTCGTCATCATTCTTATAATAAAAATAAGAATACATTGTGTTTTCTGTTTTTAGACTTTTCTCATGTCTATAGCCATCAAGTTTCCAGTCTAAATTAATTGGGTTTGATGAATTAATAACATTACTTAAGCCTTGAGAACGAATTGAAAATTCAACCATGTATTCATTTGGTTTTATTTCATATCGATATTCTAAGAACTTGTTTTCAGATACTTTTAATTTCATAGACAATACTTGATTGTCTCCATTATTTGTTAAGTTAGGCTCAAAGAATAAGTCTGTTGTGTTTAAAATTCGATTATCAGTTGTTCCAAAGTTGATATTAAAAGATGCATTGTTATCTTTTATCATATATAAAGGAAGAGAATCGTATGTTTTATAATTTTTTATTTCTGCAATAGAAATTTGTCCTCCTTTATTATCTATGGTAAGCTTTACCAAATTATTTTCTATTGAAGTAGAACCTTCCTTTCCGTTTATAGCACTAAAAGCAAAAGCACCAAATTTATTTGTTAAGGCAACATTTTGTAAAGAATCGTTTTCTAGAACAACAGTTTTTTCTGCTATTCTATTTTCTTTAGTAGTCTTTTTTGTTGCGTCTGTAGTTTGCTCTGTAGTTGTTTTCTCTAGATCAACTTCTGGTTTATTACTATTTAAATACCAAAGCATAATTGCTCCTAAGAGAATCATTCCAATAAAGGAATTGTAGTCAAAACGTTTTTTTTCCATATATAAAATTGTGTCAGTTTGTCACTAAATAAAGCATACTGCTTTACAAAAATGCGACAAATGTAGTTAAAAAGCAGATTTTTTTTCTTTTTTACTGCTTTAAAATTATTCTGTTTAATTAGTTCAAATAGTGTTCCGAAATTATTTTTTAGATTGTTTTAAAGCAGCTTTTATAAAATCGATAAATAATGGATGCGGTTTTAAAACTGTACTTTTATATTCAGGGTGATATTGAACCCCAACAAACCAAGGGTGAGATGGAATTTCGACAATTTCAACTAAACCAGTTCTTGGGTTAATACCCGTAGCTTTCATTCCTTTTAACTCGATTTGTTTTTTGTAATCATTGTTAAATTCATAACGATGTCTGTGTCGCTCACTAATGCTTTCAGATTTGTATGCTTCATATGCTTTAGAGCCTTCTGTTAAATCACATTTCCATGCTCCTAAACGCATCGTTCCTCCTTTTTCTGTTACTGTTTCTTGACTTTCCATCAAATTAATCACAGGGTTTTTGCAATTAAGTTTCATTTCTGTTGAAAAAGCATCAACCAGACCTAATACGTTTCTAGAAAATTCAATAACAGCCATTTGCATTCCTAAACAAATTCCTAAGAAAGGAATATTATTTTCTCTAGCATATTTTACTGCATTTATCTTACCGTCAATTCCTCTGTCACCAAAACCAGGAGCCACTAAAATTCCGTTAACACCTTTTAGTTTATCCTCTAAATTTTCCTGATTTAAACTTTCTGAATGTACCCATCTAACTTTTACTTTAGTTTCTTGAGAAGAACCAGCGTGAATAAAAGCTTCTGTAATAGATTTATACGAGTCTTGTAATTCTATATACTTACCTATTAAAGCAATTTCTACTTTAGAAGTTGGATTCTTATGTTTTTTTAAGAATTCGCTCCATTTTTTTAAAGCAGGTTTCTTTTTTGATGCTAAATTAAGCTTCTTTAAAACTACTTCATCTAAACCTTCATCTAACATTAAGTTTGGAACGTCGTAGATTGTTTCTGCATCTATAGATTGTATTACATCTTCTTTCTTAACATTGCAGAATAGAGCTAATTTTCTTTTTATATCTTCAGAAATTTCGTGTTCAGTTCTGCAAACTAAAATATCAGGGCTTACTCCACTTTGCATTAAGCTTTTTACAGAATGTTGCGTAGGCTTTGTTTTTAATTCTCCCGCAGCTGCTAAGAAAGGTACTAAGGTTAAGTGAATAACAATAGCATTTTCTTCTCCTTTTTCCCATAACATTTGACGAACAGATTCTACATAAGGTAAAGATTCGATGTCGCCAACAGTTCCTCCAATTTCAGTAATTACTATATCGTAATCTCCAGTTTCACCTAAAATTTGAATCCTATGCTTAATTTCATCTGTTATATGAGGTATTACTTGAACTGTTTTTCCTAAGAATTCCCCTTTTCTTTCTTTGTTAATTACAGATTGATAAATTCTACCAGTAGTTACATTGTTTGCTTGACTTGTAGGGATATTTAAAAAACGTTCGTAATGACCAAGATCTAAATCGGTTTCAGCACCATCGTCTGTTACATAACATTCCCCATGTTCATAAGGGTTTAAAGTTCCTGGGTCAATATTTATATAAGGGTCTAATTTTTGAATAGTTACAGAAAAGCCTCTTTCTTGTAAAAGTTTTGCTAGTGAAGCTGCTATAATTCCTTTTCCTAAGGATGAAGTTACGCCTCCTGTTACAAAAACGTATTTTGTGTTTTGCATGGTTCTTTTAGGTTTGAGCAAAAGTACTAACTCTAGAATACATCACAAATAAAATCGAAAGTATTTTTATTAAAAAAAACACTTAATAATTCTTTATAATATATATTATTATAACTTATCATTATATAATATTTTTATTTATAAAGCTTAAAAGATATTACATAATCAATAGATTTATTTTCAAAAGAAAAAGTCTGTAGTTTTAAATATAGAGTTAGAAATATAATATATTTATCATATTGATAATAATATCTTTATATTGTAGCTTAACTTTCTTTTTTTAGGAGTTAAAAAATAATTTTATTTTTTTTAAAAATCTATTTGCTAGAAATAAAAACAGTTGTATATTTGCCAACGCTTTTAAATAAGTAGATTTTAAAAGGATTTAATTAAGAAACAGAAGATTTTAAGATAAATAGATATGAGTAAAAGAACTTATCAACCATCGAAAAGAAAGAGAAGAAATAAACATGGCTTTAGAGAAAGAATGGCTTCTGCTAATGGTAGAAAAGTATTAGCTCGTAGAAGAGCAAAAGGAAGAAAAAAATTGTCTGTTTCATCTGAATCTAGACCAAAAAGATAAATGAATTAACAATTGTTAATATATAGGGTGTTACTTTTTTTAGTAACACCTTTTTTTTTATATATTGACTAACTATTTTTGCAAAACTAATAAATACAATTACCAAGAATGCCAAAGAGAGAAGACCTTAAATCCATTTTAATCATTGGTTCAGGACCCATTATTATCGGGCAGGCTTGTGAATTTGATTATTCAGGTTCACAATCATTACGTTCTTTAAGAGAGGATGGTATAGAAACAATATTAATCAATTCTAACCCTGCAACAATTATGACAGATCCATCAATGGCTGATCATGTCTATTTGTTGCCATTAACAACAAAATCCATCATTCAAATTTTAAAGGAGCATCCTCAGATTGATGCTGTACTTCCTACTATGGGAGGACAAACTGCTTTAAATTTATGCATTGAAGCAGATGAAAAAGGAATTTGGCAAGATTTTGGAGTGAAACAAATAGGTGTTGATATTAATGCCATTAATGTAACTGAAGATAGAGAGCAATTCAGAGAATTAATGGGGGAAATAGGGGTTCCAATGGCTCCTCAAGCTACAGCAACATCCTTTTTAAAAGGTAAAGAAATTGCTCAAGAATTTGGTTTTCCATTAGTTATTCGTTCTTCTTATACTTTAGGAGGTGCAGGTGCATCAATTGTATATAAACCAGAAGATTTTGATGAATTATTACGAAGAGGTTTAGAAGCATCACCAATCCATGAAGTAATGATTGACAAAGCCATGATGGGTTGGAAAGAGTATGAATTAGAATTGTTACGTGATAAAAATGATAATGTTGTAATTATTTGTTCTATCGAAAATATGGATCCGATGGGAATTCATACAGGAGATTCTATAACAGTTGCTCCAGCAATGACATTGTCTGATAAGACTTACCAAAAAATGCGTGATATGGCAATTCATATGATGCGTTCTATTGGAGATTTTGAAGGAGGTTGTAACGTGCAATTTGCTGTTTCACCAGATGAAAAAGAAGATATTATTGCCATTGAAATTAATCCAAGGGTATCTCGTTCTTCTGCATTAGCAAGTAAGGCAACTGGTTATCCAATTGCTAAAGTAGCAACAAAATTAGCTATTGGTTATACTTTAGATGAATTAGAAAATCAGATAACAAAATCTACTTCAGCTTTATTTGAGCCTACTTTAGATTACGTTATTGTAAAAATACCAAGATGGAATTTCGATAAATTTGAAGGTTCAGATAGAACTTTAGGGTTACAAATGAAAGCTGTTGGAGAAGTAATGGGAATTGGAAGATCATTTCAAGAAGCATTACACAAAGCAACACAATCATTAGAAATTAAAAGAAATGGTTTAGGTGCAGATGGTAAAGGTTATAAAAATTATAATCAAATTATAGATAAACTAACAAATGCAAGTTGGGATCGAGTTTTTGCTATTTATGACGCAATTGCAATGGGAATTCCTTTATCTAAAATATATGATATCACAAAAATTGATATGTGGTATTTAAAACAATATGAAGAATTATTTCAATTAGAAAAAGAGATTTCTACCTACACTATAGAAACAATTGAAAGAGATTTATTATTAGAAGCTAAGCAAAAAGGATATGGAGATAGGCAAATAGCCCATATGTTAGATTGTTATGAAAGTGAAGTTTATAATAAAAGAGAAGAATTAAAAATTCAACGTGTTTATAAATTAGTTGATACTTGTGCTGCAGAATTTACAGCAAAAACACCTTATTATTATTCGACTTTTGAAAGTGAGATTGAAACTGCAGATGGAAAAAAATTAGTAGCTAATGAAAGTACTGTTTCAGATAGAAAAAAAGTAGTTGTTTTAGGTTCTGGACCTAATAGAATTGGTCAAGGAATTGAATTTGATTATTGTTGTGTACATGGGGTTTTAGCGGCTGCTGAATGTGGTTATGAAACAATTATGATTAATTGTAACCCTGAAACTGTATCAACAGATTTTGACACTGCAGATAAACTATACTTTGAACCAATTTTTTGGGAGCATATTTACGATATCATCAGACATGAAAAGCCAGAAGGTGTTATCGTTCAATTAGGAGGTCAAACAGCTTTAAAATTGGCAGAAAAACTTACTAAATATGGTATAAAAATTATTGGAACTTCTTTTGAAGCACTTGATATAGCAGAAGATAGAGGAAGATTTTCAACTTTATTAAAAGAAAACAATATTCCTTATCCAGAATTTGGAGTTGCAGAAACTGCAGATCAAGCTTTGGCTTTGGCAGATGAGTTAAACTTTCCAATTTTGGTAAGACCGTCTTACGTTTTAGGAGGACAAGGAATGAAAATTGTAATCAACAAAGAAGAGTTGGTAGAACATGTAGTTGATTTACTAAGGAAAATACCAAACAATAAGTTACTTCTAGACCATTATTTAGACGGAGCTATTGAAGCAGAAGCTGATGCAATTTGCGATGGAGAAAATGTTTATATCATTGGAATTATGGAGCATATTGAACCTTGTGGTATTCACTCAGGAGATTCTAATGCAACATTACCTGCTTTTAATTTGGGTGATTTAGTAATGCAACAGATTATAGATCATACAAATACAATTGCAAAAGAATTAAAAACTGTAGGGTTGATAAACATTCAGTTTGCAATTAAGAATGATACGGTTTATATAATTGAAGCAAATCCTAGAGCTTCTAGAACAGTTCCTTTTATAGCGAAAGCTTATAAAGAGCCTTATGTAAATTATGCTACAAAAGTAATGTTAGGAGAAAAGAAAGTAACTGATTTTAATTTTAATCCTCAGTTAGATGGTTATGCTATAAAACAACCTGTTTTTTCATTCAATAAATTCCCGAATGTAGATAAGCGTTTAGGTCCAGAAATGAAATCTACAGGAGAAAGTATACTTTTTATTGATAGTTTAAAAGATGATGATTTTTACGATCTTTATTCTAGAAGAAAAATGTATTTGAGTAAATAAATAACTCTATTTCATCAATAAAAAAAGCACCTTAATTAAGGTGCTTTTTTATTTTAAATCTTTTCTTCTTGTTGTCTTAATTTTATAGATCGATTTAGTTACTTCAAATACCTTATTAAATTTAATATTAACCACTTAATTACAAGTAGAGTCTATTAGCTAGACTCAAATAAAATTGATTAAAACATAGAAATACACTCGATAATCTATATGATTTTTTATTTTTTTTTATTTACAAAGTATAGAAGCAACTCATATTCCTATATTTTTATTAACTTAAGGACATAATTTTAAATTCTATTAGAATGTTTAGTAGACTAATTTTTAGTAATCAATTAGTTCTGTTATTGTGTAGTTTTTTGTTCTTTTCTTGTTTAACAAATGTAGAAGAGCAATTTGAGGATGTTCCTCCAGACGTTTGTAATAATATAACTTATTCAGTTCATATTCAACCTATTTTAGAGGCGAATTGTATTGAATGTCATGGAGCAGGAGGTAATTTTCCAGATTTAACAACTTTTAGCAGTGTTAGTTCAAATTCATTAAGGATTAAGTCTGAAGTTGTTGCTAGAACTATGCCTATTGGAGGTTCTTTAAGTCAAGTAGAAATTGATGCAATTAGTTGTTGGGTAGATTCTGGAGCTTTAAACAATTAAAATTATGAATAGAAAAAAAACAGTATCTGTTATTTTAATATTTGTAGTTTTCTCTTTTGTAGCCTATAAATTTTACAATAAACCTCATGTTGATGTCAAAAAAACTTCGCCAAATTTTAAAATTAATGCAGAAAAATTATTCAATGAGTTCTCTCTAAACGAAACGAATGCTAATGAAAAATACTTAGATAAAATCATTGAAGTTGAAGGGGAAATTATCAATATAATTCTTGAAGATAATAAAGGAGTCGTGTCTTTAAAAACAAGAGATGATTTTGCAAGTGTAATGTGTTACTTATCTGAAAACTCATCAAAAAATATTCAAAAATTGAGTGTAGGTAATATTATCACTTTAAAAGGAATTTGTACAGGTTATCTTATGGATGTTGTACTAGTTAAATCAGAAATATTAAATTAAATCAACCTAAAAATTATGAAATTTATAATTACTGCAATTTGTTTATTTCTTACTATTGGATCAATCTATAGTCAAGAAAGATACTTAACGAAAACAGGGAAAATTAATTTCTTTTCAGAAACACCAATTGAGAATATAACGGCAGATAATAATCAAGTATTGAGTATTATTGATGTTACTTCAGGTAAAATGGCAATTTCTATTTTAATGAAATCATTTTTGTTTGAAAAAGCATTAATGCAAGAGCATTTTAATGAAAATTATGTTGAATCAGATAAATACCCTAAATCGACTTTTAAAGGAACTATTGAAGAATTTCAAGAAATAGGAGATACAGAAAAAGAAGCTTTGGTAAAAGGAGTGATAACCATTCATGGAATCTCAAAAGATCAGACAGTTAAAGCAAATATTACTAAATCAAACGAAGCAATTTTAGTGGAAGGTGAGTTTATTGTGAATTTAGATGATTTTGATGTAAAGATTCCTTCGGTTGTCTCAAAAAAAATCGCCAAAGAGATAAAAATTACTTTCAACCTAAACCATAAACCCTACAATAAATAATGAATACGATAAAAAGAACTTCATTAATCCTCTTTTTTATTATTTTTTCAAAGCCTATTTTTTGTCAAGATGATTTACTAGATATTTTAGATGAAGAAGCTCAAAAAATACAAGAAAAAGAAGTTGTTTCTGCAACATTTAAAGGAACAAGAATTTTAAATGGTCATTCTATAGAAAATAGAAAATCTAGAGAATTAGAATTTTTAATTTCACATAGATTTGGAAGTGTTAATTTAGGTTTTGACGAATTATTTGGGTTAGATCAATCTAATATTAGATTTGCTTTAGAATATGGAGTAAATGATAATTTAACAGCAGGATTTGGTAGAAGTAGTTATGAAAAAACATACGATTCTTACTTAAAATATAGATTAATTAAGCAAAAAGTAAGGGAAAATTCATTTCCATTTGCTATTTCATTATTTGGTAGTGTTGCGGTTAAAACACTTAAAGATTATCCGCCAGAAGATAAGAGAACTTTTGCAGAGAGCTTAGCGTATACAACTCAGGTTCTAATTGCAAGAAAGGTAAGTACTAAATTTTCATACCAAATAACTCCAACATATATTCATAGAAATACGGTTGAAATAGTTGAAGATCCGCATGATGTATTTGCATTAGGATTCGGTACACGTGTTAAATTGAGTAATAGAGTTTCTTTAAATGGCGAATATTATTATCTCTTTAACAAATCAGTTTCTATAGATTCTCAAAATTCTCTTGCATTTGGTGTTGATATTGAAACAGGAGGGCATGTTTTTCAACTAATTTTATCGAATGCCATAACCATGATAGAAAAAGGTTTTATCGCAGAGAATACAGGAGAGTTTTTTAGCGGAGATATTCATTTTGGTTTTAATATTTCTAGAACTTTTTAAAATAGAATTTTTTCTAAAATTTTATTGATAAAAAATCAATTGCAATTTTTTATAATCAGTTTTTTTAGTGATTGATTTAAAGTAAATTTGCTTTATTCTAAATAAAAACTATGAATTATATTTTGTTTGATGGAGATGTTCGAAATTCGCTATTGCCATTTACATACACTAAACCAGTTGCAGATTTAAGAGTTGGTATTTTAACGATAAGAGAAAAGTGGGAAAAGTATTTAAGTTTAACCACAACTACGATAACAGAAGAATATTTGGAAGAAAAATTTCCAATGGTAGAAATGGAAAAAAATATTCTTTTAAACGCATCTTTTTGTCCTAATGAAGATTTATCAGAAATGGTAAAAAATTTATCAGAAAATGAAGTCATCTTTAAAGGAGAAGATGTAATTGCATTTTTTACAACAAACACTCAAGAAGAAGTAGATTTTGATAATTATAAACAAATTGAATTTGAAGGAGATTTACTTCAAATAAAAAATACTTGGGATTTATTTTCTTTAAATGCTAAGGCTATTCAACAAGATTTTGATTTACTAACAAAGAATAGAAAATCACAGCCAATACCTAAAACTGTAAATACCGTAAATCCAGAAAATATATTTTTAGAAGAAGGAGCAAAACTAACATTTTGTACTTTAAATGCGTCAAACGGGCCAATTTATATTGGTAAAAATGCCGAAATTATGGAAGGATGCGTTGTTAGAGGAGCTTTAGCAATGTGTGAGAATTCTGTATTAAAATTATCTGCAAAGATTTATGGAGCTACAACGCTAGGCCCTTATTGTAAAGTTGGGGGAGAGGTAAATAATTCAATTTTAATGGGATATTCGAATAAAGGTCATGACGGTTTTTTAGGAAATTCAGTTTTAGGAGAATGGTGTAATTTGGGTGCAGATACTAATAATTCAAATCTAAAAAATAATTACGCAGAAGTAAAGCTATGGAATTATAATTCAAATAGATTTACCAAAACAGGATTGCAATTTTGTGGTTTAATTATGGGAGATCATTCTAAATCAGGAATAAATACAATGTTTAATACAGGAACTGTTGTAGGTGTTTCTGCAAATATTTTTGGAAGCGGATTTCCAAGAAATTTCGTTCCATCATTTAGTTGGGGAGGTAGTTCTGGCTTTACTGAGTACAAAACCAATAAAGTATTTGAAGTTGCAGATGTTGTAATGAAGAGGAGAAATTTAACTTTTGATGATGTAGAAAAAAGGATTTTAGAACATGTCTTTGAACTTACGAAACAGTATCGAAATTACTAAAATAGAATAAAAAAAAACTGAAAAAATATTTTTTGGATTTTTTTATTTAGTCATTTATTTTAAACGTTATACCTCCGTATTGAGACTTTATTTTTACACTAGAAGTAGAATTCCCTTTACCAAATTTTCCTTTGTAATATTTTTTTGTCGGCTTAGATATCTTTGTAAAGATTTCCATGTTATCACTTTCCCCTTTAAAAGAAGCATACTGTAAATCTATTTCGAAATCAAAACTAGTTTCAGTATCTAGCCCTATTCTTATACCAGTATATTGACTATTAATATCTAACGATTCAAATCCTTCAACCATCTTTTTTATTGAAATTCCTCCATAATCTGAATCAATTATTAGATTTTTTTTAATTTCTCCGAATTTCATATTAGTGTAGTCAGAATTTACATTAACATTTACTGCTTCATCTAATTTTATAGCTCCATAATCAATATTAAAATCTACAGAACCTGTTTTTTCTATGTTTACAGTTGAATAATCTGAGTTAATTTTTAGATTTTCTGATTCTTCAATCGTAATTTTAGAATAATCGAAGTTTAATTTTCCATTTTTTATAAAACCAATATTTGAATTAGAACAATAATCAAGATTAATAGAATTATTAGTTGACGTTAATTCACTTATTGATATGCTTCCATAATCACAGTTTATTTTTGCGTCTCCAGATAAATAGTCAAGTGAAATATTACCGTAATTGTTATCAATGTTAATAGAATTAGTTTCAGGGAGTTTAATTAGATAATTTATTTGATAACTAATTTTACTATTTTTTTTCCAAAAAGACCAGCTACTATTTTCCTTTAAAAATAGAGTTCTTGCCGATACTAAATCAGAGTTAGACTCAAATTCAACATCTATATCATCAATTTTATTTTCAACTTCATCTAAATCATTTCCTTTTACAGTTATCGTAACTTCAATTTCAATAATATCTTTATTCCAAGATGTAAGCTTTATATTTCCATATTTGTTATAAACTTCTAACCCTGAATTTTTATTGACCTTGAATTCTTTTTTTATTGTCTTGTTTTTTTCGTGCCTTTCTTTAATATTATTTGCATAAGTCAATAAAGGAGCAAAAAATAAAATAATAGTTAATTTATATATAGATTTCATTATTTATGATTTTCGGATTTTTAATTTGTTCTATTTGTTCAAGTACATTTTCTAAAACTTCTAGGCGTTTTTGATAATTTTTAATCATTGCGCTAATCACTTTAGTTTGTTTGCCGTTAGTGTTTATTTCGGTTAAAAATACATTATACTCCTCTTCTAATTCTTCAAGATGATCTAATGCTTCTTCAATAATAGTTTCGGTGTCTAAGTTTCTATTTTGTTCAATATTTTTTAGTTCTAGGTTGATGGTGTTAACAAAATAAGTTTGAACTTCTTCCATTTTTGGAGATACATCAGCTAAATTGAACTGTTTTTTTTGATGATTAGTACCAAGCCAAAATCCAAAAATTAAGATTATAGAAGCAGCTGCTGTTAGCCATTTATATGAAATTTTGTGATTTTTATTTTTGGAATTTAACTTGTTTTCAAATCTTTGTATATGTTCAACGTTTGGTTCTTCAAAATCAAAATTATTTTCTAAAAAAAAACTCTTTAGTTTATCTTCCATAAGATTTCATTTTTAAATTTTCCTCTAATAATTGTTTTAATCTTTTCTTTGCTCTAAAAATTGTGGTTCTTACATTTTCATTCGAATAATTTAGAATTTGGCCAATTTCTTCATAATCATATCCTTCAATTAAATTTAGAGTTAGTATTATTCTATAATTATCTTTTAATTTTTGTAATTTTTCTAAAACATCTTTTGGTGATAAAATAGTGTAATTTAAGTCATAATTTTCATCAACATCATTTCTTACAGCTTCTAACTTAACTTCCTCATATCTGTTGTTTTTTTTGAGTTGTGTTAAACTTTTATTCACAACTATTTTCTTTAACCAAGCTCCAAAAGTAACTTCACCTTTAAACATATTTATCTTAGTAAAGGCAGTTAGAAAAGCTTCTTGCATAATATCTTCTGCTTCAAAGCTATCTTTTAAAATTCTTAATGCACTATTATACATTGCTTTATAATAAAGTTTATACAATGCTAACTGAGCGTTTTTATCAGACTTTTTACAGCGCTTTACAAGTTGGTTAATATGTTGTTGATTTGCTTTCAATAAAACATTTCTAACTTAAAGACATTTTGGTTTTCCTTTTGTTACACTTTTAAAATCATAAATATAATTTTTTTTTAATAGTTGTTTTTTGGCATAACAATTGACTTATTAGGATTAATTAAAAGATAGTTAAATTTAAACACCTGTTATACAGTTGTTTATTAATATAAAAATGATATTGATTAGTACTTATTTTATAGTCAATGTCATAATGACAGAAATATAATTTATGAGTAAAAGAAAGTTTATAAAATTAGACAGTTTGTCTTTTCAGAATATAATGAATGAGGATTCTGAGTTAATTCCTTTAATGACTCCTGAAGATGAGGAAATTATCAATAAAGAAAGTGTTCCAGAAACATTGCCAATTCTTCCATTAAGAAATACTGTTTTATTTCCAGGTGTTGTAATTCCTATTACTGCAGGAAGAGATAAATCTATTGAGTTGATAAAAGATGCAAATAAAGGAAATAAAATTATTGGAGTTGTAGCTCAGCGCAATGAAGAGAAAGAAGAACCTAAGTTAAAAGACATTTATACAACAGGTGTTGTTGCTCAAATATTACGTGTTTTAAAAATGCCTGATGGAAATACCACTGTTATTATTCAAGGTAAAAAACGTTTTGAGATTGATGAAATAATTCAAGAAAAACCCTATTTACGAGCAAACGTTAAAGAAGCAATAGAGGATAGAGATGTAGAAGATGAGAAAGAGTTTGAAGCTATAATAGAATCAATTAAAGAGCAAGCTTTAGAAGTTATTAAAGAAAACCCTATGCTTCCTTCTGAGGCATCTTTTGCTATAAAAAATATTCAATCGAATTCTTTTTTAGTGAACTTTATTGCATCTAACATGGATTTGAGTGTTATGCATAAACAAGTAATTCTTGAAAAAGATAATTTAAAAGAACGAGCTCTTTTAACACTTAAAAATTTAAATAAAGAATTACAGAAACTTCAACTTCGTAATGATATTCAATCAAAAACAAGAGAAGATTTAGATCAACAACAACGTGAGTACTATTTAAATCAGCAGCTTAAAACCATTCAAGAAGAATTAGGCGGTGTTTCTAATGATCAAGAATTAGAAGAAATGCGAAAGCAAGCTAAAACAAAAAAATGGACAAAAGAAGTTGCAGAAACTTTCGATAAAGAGTTAGGTAGACTTCGAAGAATGAATCCGCAAGCAGCTGAATATGGAGTACAGAGAAGCTATTTAGAATTATTATTAGAATTGCCATGGGGTATTTATTCAGAAGATAAGTTTGATTTAAAAAACGCAACTAAAGTTTTAGATCGAGATCATTTTGGATTAGAGAAAGTGAAAGATCGTATTATTGAACATTTAGCCGTTCTTAAGTTAAAAGGAGATATGAAATCTCCTATTATATGTCTTTATGGACCTCCAGGAGTTGGTAAAACTTCTTTAGGTAAATCTGTAGCAGAATCTTTAGGACGTAAATATGTTAGAATGTCTTTAGGAGGTTTAAGAGATGAAGCAGAAATTAGAGGGCATAGAAAAACTTATATAGGAGCAATGCCAGGCCGTTTAATTCAAAATTTAAAAAAGGCAGGTACTTCAAATCCTGTTTTTGTTTTAGATGAAATCGATAAATTAGGTCAAAGTCATCAAGGAGATCCTTCTTCAGCAATGCTAGAAGTTTTAGACCCTGAACAAAATGAGTCTTTTTATGATAATTATTTAGAAGTTGGCTATGATTTATCTAAAGTTTTATTTATTGCTACAGCGAATAATTTAGGTCAAATTCCTTGGGCTCTTAGAGATAGAATGGAAATTATAAATGTTACCGGTTATACAATTGAAGAAAAAGTAGAAATATCTAAAAGACATTTATTACCGAAACAGCTTAAAGAACACGGTCTTTCAGCTAAGGATTTAAAGCTTAGTAAAAAACAAACAGAACAGGTTATTGAAGGCTATACTCGTGAGTCTGGTGTACGTGGTTTAGAAAAACAGATTGCAAAATTAGTTCGTTTTGCAGCTAAATCTATTGCACTTGAAGAAGAATATGACGTTACTTTATCTCAAGAAAAGGTCGAAGATATTTTAGGAACTCCAAGAAATAAAGATAAATATGAAACAAATGATGTTGCGGGAGTTGTAACCGGATTAGCTTGGACAAGAGTTGGAGGTGATATCCTTTTTATAGAATCAATTTTATCTAAAGGAAAAGGAGCACTTTCAATTACAGGTAATTTAGGAACTGTAATGAAAGAATCAGCGACAATTGCTTTACAATACATTAAATCTAATGCTGAAGAATTTGGAATTAAACCAGAAGTTTTAGAAAAATACAATGTTCATATTCACGTTCCTGAAGGAGCCACACCAAAAGATGGTCCGAGTGCAGGTATAACCATGTTAACATCATTAGTTTCTTCTTACACGCAAAGAAAAGTTAAGAGTAAGCTTGCAATGACAGGCGAAATAACTTTAAGAGGTAAAGTATTGCCTGTTGGAGGAATCAAAGAAAAAATATTAGCAGCGAAGAGAGCAAATATTAAAGAAATTATTCTTTGTGAAGATAACAAAAAAGATGTCTTAGAAATAAAAGAGAGTTATTTAAAAGGACTTACTTTTCATTACGTTACAGATATGAAACAAGTTATTGAAATTGCACTTACCAAACAAAAAGTGAAAAATGCTAAAAAGCTAGATTAAATAAAAAAAGCCTCCAAATTTGGAGGCTTTTTTAATATGGTATTAAAATATTTTAGGAAAAATATTTTTTAGCTTCATTCCAATAAACATCCATTTCTGCTAAAGTCATTTCTGATAATTGTTTGTTTACTTTTTTGGCCTCTTTTTCTAAATATTGAAAACGATTGGTAAACTTTTTATTTGTCTTTTCAAGAGCATTCTCAGGATTCACTCCAATAAAACGAGCATAGTTTATCATTGAAAATAAAACATCACCAAATTCTTTTTCAATGTTTTCTTTATTCCCTTTTTCAATTTCTGAATTCAATTCAGAAAGTTCTTCTTGTACCTTTGCCCAAACTTGCTCTGGTTTCTCCCAATCAAAACCTACGCCAGCTACTTTATCTTGAATTCTATTCGCTTTAACTAAGGCTGGTAAACTTATTGGAACTCCTTCTAAAACAGAGTTTTTACCTTCTTTTAGTTTTAGTTGTTCCCAATTTCTTTTAACATCTTCTTCATTGTCAACTTTTACATTTCCATAAATATGAGGATGTCTTTCTATTAATTTATCACAGATAGAATTTGCAACATCAGCTATATCAAAAGCATTTTGTTCACTCCCAATTTTAGCATAAAAAACGATGTGTAAAAGAACATCTCCTAGTTCTTTTTTTACTTCATTTAAATCTTTATCTAAAATAGCGTCAGCAAGCTCATAAGTCTCTTCGATTGTTAAATGCCTTAAACTCTCAAGAGTTTGTTTTTTATCCCAAGGGCATTTCTCTCGAAGATCATCCATTATATCAAGCAATCTATTTATTGCTTTAAGCTGCTCTTTTCTATCGTTCAAATTATATATTTTCTGTTTCTTCGGTGTTTTGTTCTGAAGATTCTTCAACTTTCGAAAAATCGAAACCTACTTCAATAAGTATATTATACCATTGAATTACTTTCTTTATGTTTGATGTATAAACTCTTTCATCATCATAATTTGGTAAAACTTCTGAGAAATAAGTTTTTAATTTATTTCCACTTTCTTTATGAGAAATTGCAGCTTTAGCATCTGTATTTTTATAAATCGCTTTAAATACATCTAATAGAGGCATATCTTCTTCGTAAGTGTAAATTGCAATATTTTCTAACAAACTTACATTTTGAGTAGCGTTTATTGCAGCTCTTTTTTTATCTGTAAGCGATTCAACAATAATTGCATTTTTAGATTGTGAAATAACTTGATATAAACCTGGCTTACCTGTAATTGAAATAATTTTACTAAAATTCATATTCTTTTTTGTCTGATTTAAGACTTATTTTGATTTTTTTAAATTTGGAAAACGCATTCTATAGTCTGCTCTTATTTTTCCTTTTGATATATTTTCTAATTTCTTCTTAATTAATCTCTTTTTTAAAGATGATAATTTATCTGTAAACAAAATACCTTCAATATGATCATATTCATGTTGAAAAACTCTTGCAGCTAAACCTTCTAAAGTTTCTGTATGAGTATTAAATTCTTCATCTTGATATGTAAATGTTACTTTAGGTTGTCTATAAACATCATGTCTAACATCAGGGATACTTAAACAGCCTTCATTAAAAGTCCATTCTTCTCCACTTTCTTCTAAAATTTTAGCATTTATAAAAACACGATTAAACTTTTTTAAAGTTTCTCTATCTTTTTCACTTAATCCGTCATCATCAGCGAAAGGAGAAGCATCGATTACAAATAAACGAATGTCTTTACCTATTTGAGGGGCTGCTAAACCTACTCCAGAAGCATTATACATTGTTTCTTTCATGTTAGCGATTAATTGTTTTAAGTTAGGGTAGTTTGCGTCAATTTCTTTTGCGACTTTTCTTAAAACAGGATCTCCGTAAGCAACAATAGGTAATATCATTTTTAAAATTTTGTCTGCAAAAGTACAACATCAAAAAACTAAATGCGAATTTTTTGAAAAAGGATTTTAAATAATCAATTATTGATTATACAAATAAGATTGTAAGATAATAGTAGCACTTATTTCATCAATTAGACCTTTATTTTGTCTTTGTTTCTTTTTAAGTCCACCATCAATCATTGTTTGAAAAGCCATTTTAGAAGTAAACCGCTCGTCAACCCTTTTTATTGGAATATTAGGAATTTTATTTTTTAAATTTTTAATAAACGGAATAATTAGCGCTTCACTTTCGCTATCAGAATTATTCATCTGTTTGGGTTTACCAATAATAAAAAGTTCAACATTTTCTTTTGAAATAAACTCTTTTAAAAAAGGTATTAATGCATTAGTTTCAACAGTTTTTAATCCTGAAGCAATAATTTGCAGTTCATCTGTAACTGCTATTCCTGTTCTTTTTTTTCCAAAATCTATGGCTAAAATACGTCCCAATATTTTTAAAATTTTCACAAAAATAAGAAATTTAACGTCTTATTTAAATCTGTTTAAAAAGTGTATATTAGTTTTTTATTTTATTGTTAGAATTATAATAAAATTATATTTGTCTCGTTAAAAACAAAAGTATGGAAGACATTAAAATAATTATTGAATCTGCTTGGGAAAATCGTGAATTGTTAAAAGAACAGGCAACCATAGATTGTATTAGAAAAGTGATAGACTTGTTAGACAAAGGAGAGCTAAGAGTAGCTGAACCAGTAGAAAATGGATGGCAAGTAAATGAGTGGGTTAAAAAAGCTGTAGTTTTATATTTTCCAATTCAAAAAATGAAAACTTTAGAGGCTGGAATTTTTGAATATCATGATAAAATACCTTTAAAGAAAAATTATGAAGAAAGAGGAATAAGGGTTGTACCAAATGCGGTTGCAAGGCATGGAGCTTATATTTCTTCGGGTACAATATTGATGCCTAGTTATGTAAATATAGGTGCATATGTAGATGAAGGTACAATGGTAGATACTTGGGCAACTGTTGGCTCTTGTGCTCAAATTGGAAAAAATGTACATTTGTCTGGAGGTGTTGGTATTGGCGGTGTTTTAGAGCCTTTACAAGCAGCTCCTGTTATTATTGAAGACGGCGCTTTTATTGGCTCTAGATGTATTGTGGTCGAAGGTGTTAGAGTTGAAAGGGAAGCTGTTTTAGGTGCTAATGTGGTTTTAACAATGTCTACAAAAATAATTGATGTAACTGGAGAAGA
>JBELHK010000047.1:0-18586 GCA_042091415.1 Polaribacter sp.
TCATAACAATCCATAGCAGCGCCAATTGCTCCCCAAGAAATTCCATATCTTGCAGAATCTAAACATCCTAAAGGAGCTCCAAGCCCAGATTTATTTGGTAACAGATTTTCTTTAGGTACTTTTACGTTATCAAAAATAAGTTCTCCTGTTGCAGATGCACGTAAAGACCATTTATTGTGAGTTTCTGGTGTAGAAAAACCTTCCATTCCACGTTCCACGATTAAACCATGAATTCTTCCTTCCTCATTTTTAGCCCAAACAACAGCAACTTGCGCAAAAGGAGCATTTGAAATCCACATTTTTGCTCCATTTAAAAGATAATGATCTCCCATATCTTTAAAATTTGTAGTCATTCCTCCTGGATTCGATCCATGATCGGGTTCTGTTAATCCAAAACAACCCATCCATTCTCCAGAAGCTAATTTGGGTAAGTATTTTTTACGTTGTGCCTCATTACCATATTTATAAATAGGATACATTACTAATGAAGATTGAACTGATGCAGTAGATCTAACTCCTGAGTCACCTCGTTCAATTTCTTGCATAATTAAACCATATGAAATTTGATCTAATCCAGCGCCTCCATATTCTTCTGGAATATAAGGACCAAAAGCACCAATATCTGCTAATCCTGAAATTATCTGATTTGGGAATTCTGCCTTTTGAGCATATGCTTCTATAATAGGAGAAACATCTCTCTTTACCCATTCACGAGCTGACTCACGAACTAACTTATGTTCATCAGTTAAAAGATCATCAATATTATAGTAGTCTGGCGCTTGAAATAAATCTGCTTTCATATAAGTTCTTTAATTTTCAGTATAAATATTTAACAAAAATACCAATTATTGTTTGAAAAATAACAAATAATCAAATTTTAAAGTTGATTTTTATGAGAGTAAAATTACTCAAAATTATATAGTGCTTAAAATAAATAACTTTATTGCTTCCATATTTTTATAACATTAAGTTTCTTATGTTTGTTTTATGAAGTTTACTCTTGGGAAACACGAAAAATTAAAAAGTAGAAAGTTGATAGAACAACTTTATATTGATGGAAATGCGATAAAATCTTTTCCATTAAGAATGGTTTTTTTAGAGAAAGAACACACATCGAATTTTCCTGCTCAAGTTGGTTTTTCTGTGTCAAAAAGAAATTTTAAACGAGCTGTTGATAGAAACAGAATAAAAAGATTGATGCGTGAAGCTTATAGGTTGCAAAAAGAAATTATTTATCCAAATCTTGATAAACCTTATATTTTTATGATTTCTTATATTGGAAAGGAAGAATGGAGTTACAATGAATTGCATAAAAAAATGAGAAAATTATTGTTATTATTTTTAAACGAAACACAAAAAAGCAACACAAATGAAGAATAGAGTATCTAAAAAAATAGTTGTTTTAGTTGTAGTTGCCGTTACTTTTTCTTTCTATTCTTTTAAGTCAAATTTTTTTGAGATTGCAAAACAAATAGAAATTTATAACTCTTTATTTAAGGAGTTGAATATGTATTATGTTGATGAAATAAACCCTGCAGAATTAACCAATAAGGCAATTAAAAATACCTTAAAAGATTTAGATCCTTACACAAACTTTTACAATGAACAAGATGTTGAGGATGCAAAAATTAGAAGAGAAGGAGAATATGGAGGTATTGGTGTTTCAGTTTATTACACTAAAAAAGGAATACAATTAAAAGAGATTTTCAAAGGGTTTTCTGCCGATAAAGCCAATTTAAAAGCAGGTGATATAATCGTGTCTGTAAATAATCAATCTCTAGAAAATATGGAGAGAGATGAACTTTCAATGTTGCTAAAAGGGACGCCTAATAGTACTTTATTAGTGAGTATTGAAAGACAAGGGCAAATCATTGAAAAAGAAATTACAAGAGAAAAAATAGAAGTAAATCCAGTTCCATTTTCAGAAATGATTAATGATGATACAGGATATATTGTTCTAACGCGTTTTAATAATAAAGCTTCATCAGAAGTAAAAAAAGCGTTTAATAAATTGAAAAAAAGAGGGATGAAGAAATTGATTTTTGACTTAAGATCTAATCCTGGAGGATCTCTTTTAGAATCAATTAAAATATCTAATTTCTTTTTGCCCAAAGGCAAAGTTATAGTAACAACTAAAGCAAAAATAAAAAAGTGGAGCAATACCTATAAAGCTTCTAGCAATCCTTTAGATTTAGAAATGCCAATTGTAGTTTTAATTAATAACAGATCTGCATCCGCATCAGAAATTGTAAGTGGCGCTTTGCAAGATTATGATAGGGCTGTAATTTTAGGAGAAAGATCTTTTGGTAAAGGATTAGTGCAAAGACAAAAAGAACTTACTTACGGAACTCAATTGAAATTAACGATTTCTAAATATTATACTCCAAGCGGAAGGTGTATTCAGGAGTTAGACTATACAAATAGAGATGACAAAACTGGCGAAGTGCCAAAATTTTCAGATAATGGCATCAATGAGTTTACAACTCAGAATGGAAGAATCGTTTATGATGGAGGAGGAGTTTTGCCAGATGTAAAAGTTGATTTAATTGATAAAACAGATGAAACTAAAAACCTTTTAAATAGCAAGGCACTTTTTAATTTTTCGATAGATTTTTATCATAAAAATAGCCAAATTGAAAATATTGACGATTTAAAATTATCACCAACTATTTTTAATGATTTTGCAAAATTTTTAAAAAATGATTCAACCTTTTTAAATAAACAAGAAAAGTTATTTAAAAAAGCTTTTTCTTTGTCGAAAAAGAAAACAATTGCAAAAGATTATGAAAAAATTAAAAATACATTATTTGATAATAAAATAGAATCTATTTCAAAAGATAAGGATGTAATTTCGAAAGCTATTTATGACGAAATCATTCTAAAATATGCTTATCAAGAAGGGCTTTATAAATATAATCTTAAAAATGATAAAAATATTTTAAGAGCCAATGAATTGTTAAAAGATCTAGAAAAATATAATCAAATATTATCCGTTAAATAATTTTATATTTGTTTTCTAACTTAATATAAATGCATCCATCTAAAAACATAGAAATCACAAGGGCTCAAGAATCTACAAATGCGATAGAGAAATTATACATTTCTATGCGTCATTTATTTAGTAGAGGCTTTTACAAGCCTATGGGTATTTCAGGGGAAACTTTACGTAAATCACTATTGCTTTTACGTCCTGAAATTTATGGTTCTATTGCAGAAAAAAAGATAGAGTTAGATGGTTTAGTTTATGTAATTGAAAGGCTTCCTGAAGGTATTGAAGAATGCCAGTTTATCAATTTGACTGCAGATGAAGGATTTAAAAATTCTAATTTTAAATCAATAATCCCTTTAAAAAGAAGAAGGAATTGCTATAGAATTGATAAGGATCAAATGAATATTGAGATAACGAGAGGGAAATCTGAAATTTATGATATTCTTACACATCTTACTTTTTTAGTCATAGAATCTCATAAGATTCAAGAGCGAGTTTCTTTAAACGATGGAAAAGATTTCATTAGAGAATGGAAGCATTTAGAAGATTTGGTGCTTCACAAAAAAGAAATCTCAATAAAAGAGAAAGAAGTTTTAATAGCTCATTTAGGAAATATTTTAGGGAGAACTTTTGATGAGGTTTTTGCAATTTATAACACCTTTTCGTCAGAGAAAAATCCAAATAAATTTTTTAGTTTAATATATTGGTTAGGTAAATTAGCAATTAATGAAGAATTCAAGGGGAAAAAACGATCCATCACATTTAGCTCCGTTTTAATTGAAGAAATAGGGCATCATATATATGGTGAAATATGGGCAAATAATATAAAAGAAATATTAGAAAAAAATAATCTTTTAAAACGATCGATTCATATAATTAGTGCAAATATGCACAGTGTTTTAAATACTTTATATGCTGAAAAAGCGCTGCCAAATGAAGTTAAAACAGAAAATAATTTTGAATTATTTCAATTGTTAAGTGAAGATAATAGTAGACCTCTACAAAAGAAAATAAAAGAATTTGCCTCTAAAAACGGGTTGATTTACATAAAAGATCAATCAGGAACAAACATAGATGTACAAATAATTGATACCAATAAAATAAATAGGAATTCATTTTCGTTACAAGATGAAACGAATGAAAAAGAAAACCCTGTAATTATTGTTATGGATTATGCTTTTGGAGAGCAAGCTTACGAAACGATGGATGAGTTGTTAAAGCCTTATAAAAAGGCAAATAAGAATACTCATTTAGATGTGAAGTCTATTTCTATTATGGGTAAAGCAGGTATTTTAGAAGGAGGTAAAGGGGATATTATGATTCCTAGTGCACATATTTTTGAAGGAACTGCAGATAATTATCCTTTCGATAATGAGTTGCAAAAAACAGATTTAGAAGGTTTTGGAGTGAATGTGTTTGAAGGTACTATGGTTTCAGTTCTAGGAACATCTTTGCAAAATAAAGAATTACTGAAGTTTTTCCATGACTCAACTTGGAATGTAATTGGGCTCGAAATGGAAGGTGCTCATTATCAAAAAGCAATTCAATCTGCATCAAGAATAAGAGGTAATATTTCTCAAGATGTAAAAGTACGATACGCTTATTATGCTTCTGATAATCCGTTAGAAACAGGAGCAACGCTAGCTTCAGGAGGTTTAGGTATGACTGGAGTTACTCCAACTTATGCCATCACTCAAAAAATATTAGAACAAATTTTCAATAATAAAAACAGATTTTAATCAAGTAAATAATGTCAACAAATCAAAAAACCAACGAAGAAGAAGTAGATTTAGGTTCCTTATTTATCCTTATAGGAAAAGGTTTTTCAAAATTATTCAATTTCATTGGAGGTATTTTTAAGGGAATTTTTCACTTTTTCATTTTAGTTTTACTGTTTTTTAAAACTAATGCCTTAAAAATTTCATTAGCTGTACTTTTAGGTGCGGCTATTGGTAGTTTTAAGGAATTTAAAAAAAATCCAACTTATGCTTCAGACCTGCTAGTTGCTCCAAATTTTAAAAGTACGCAACAGCTTTACAATAATGTAAATTATTTTAATGATTTGGTGAAACAAAAAGATACACTTGGTTTAGCTAAAACTTTTAATCTAGATATAGAAACTGCAGCTTCTCTTAAAAAGTTTTCAATTGAGCCTGTTAATAATAAAAATGATATTATTAACTCTTACAATAGCTTTACAGAAAGTGTAGATACAACCGCGATTAAAAGTTATTCTTTTGAAGATTTTAAAGAGGCATTTACAGAATTAGATTATAGAATTCATAAAATAAGTGTTATATCAGAAAAAAATGATGTATTTCTTAAGCTTGATGATGTTATTCTTTCATCTGTTACAAACAATGATTATTTTAAGAAACTTAAAAAGTTAACAAATGAAAATTTAAATAGAACTGATTCTGTGTATCGTAAAAGTTTATCTCAAGTTGATTCTTTAAGGAAGGTGTACATGCAGGTTATGATAGAAGAGGCTAAAAAGACTACAGCTGGAACGAGTATTGATTTAGGTGGGCAAAACAGAACAACAAAAGAATTAGAGCTTTTTGAAAAAAATAAGAGCATAAATGCAGACCTTGGTGATATTGCTCTTAAAAAAGCAAATAGTTATGAAATAATTAATGTTATATCCAATTTTCAACCTATTGGATATGAGGTGAAAGGCATCACAAAAAACTATATTTCGCTTTTAGGAATTTTAGGAGGTGCACTAATGGTTTTATTTTTGTTATTCAACAAAATAAATAAGTATTTAAATAATTATACAAAAAATTAATGCAAACTATATTAGTAACTGGTGGTACAGGTTTTATTGGGGCTAATTTTATACCTTTTTTTTTAAAAAACAATCCCTCATTTAAAATTGTAAATTTAGATTTACTGACTTATGCAGGAGATTTATCTAATTTAATTGAGGTTAAAGGCAACGAAAGATATGAATTTGTTAAAGGTGATATCTGTGATAAAAATGCGGTCAAACACCTTTTTGAAAAGTATCAATTTAAAGGAGTCATTCATTTTGCTGCAGAGTCTCATGTAGATAATTCAATTTCAAGCCCAGATGAATTTGTAAAAACAAATGTATTAGGAACTTTTAATTTATTAGACGTCGCAAGGCAATTATGGACGGATTCTTCAAATAACTATAAAAAGGAATTTCAAAATGCTAGATTTCATCATATTTCAACAGATGAGGTTTATGGAACTTTAGGAGAAAAAGGTTTATTTAAAGAAAGTACTGCTTATGCACCAAATAGCCCATACAGTGCATCAAAAGCTTCTTCAGATTTTTTGGTTCGTAGCTATTTTCATACATATGGGTTAAATGTTGTTACCACAAATTGCTCTAATAATTATGGTCCCAAACAACATGATGAAAAATTGATCCCTACTATTATTCGAAAGGCAATTTCTGGAGAGGAAATACCTATTTATGGAGATGGGAAAAATGTAAGAGATTGGCTGTATGTTTTAGACCATTGTAAAGGAATTGATTTAGTTTTTAAAAAGGGTAAGATTGGTGAAACCTATAATATTGGAGGAAAAAACGAGAGAACCAATCTCTATATTGCAAATAGAATTTGTGAAATTTTAGATTTGTTAAGACCTCAAAAGAAATCATATAAGAGCCAAATTACTTTTGTAAAGGATAGGTTAGGTCATGATTTTAGATATGCAATTGATGCATCAAAAATTGAAAATGATTTAGGTTGGAAAGCGGATGAGAATTTTGAGTCTGGAATAGAGAAAACCATAACATGGTATTTAAATAAATATCAATAAAATGAAAGGAATTGTTTTAGCAGGAGGTTCAGGAACAAGGTTACATCCATTGACATTGGCTGTAAGTAAGCAACTTATGCCGGTTTATGACAAACCCATGATATATTACCCTATTTCGACTTTAATTTCTGCAGGAATTAACGAGATTTTAATTATTTCAACTCCTCAAGATGTACCTTTATTTCAAAAGTTATTGGGAGATGGAAGTCAAATTGGTTGTAGTTTTCAATATAAATCACAAGTTGAACCAAATGGGTTGGCTGAGGCTTTTTTGATCGGAGAGAGTTTTATTGGTAAAGAAAGTGTGGCGTTAATTTTAGGAGATAATATTTTTTATGGCACAGGTTTGTCAAATCTCTTAAAAAACAATATCAACCCAAAAGGAGGAATTGTTTATGCGTATCATGTAAATGATCCAGAAAGATATGGTGTTGTTGAGTTTGATGAAAATCAAAATGCAATTTCTATTGAAGAAAAACCCAAAGTACCAAAGTCAAATTTCGCTGTTCCAGGGATTTATTTTTATGATAATACAGTTGTTGAAAAAGCAAGAAACCTAGAGCCTAGTAAAAGAGGAGAATTAGAAATAACAGATATTAATATTGCCTATCTAAATGAAAAACAATTATCAGTTTCTGTTTTAGATAAAGGGACAGCTTGGTTAGATACAGGTACTTTCAATTCTTTAATGCAAGCTAGTCAATTTGTAGAGGTTATAGAACAAAGACAAGGGTTAAAAATAGGATCGATAGAAGAAGCTGCTTTTCGAGCAGGATTAATTTCTATAGAAAAATTAAGAGAACTTGCCACTTCTTATCTTAAAAGTGGATATGGAAAACATTTAATGGAATTGAAATGAAGGTAAAAGAAACTCAGCTTAAAGATTGTTTTGTAATAGAACCAAATGTTTTTATAGATAATAGAGGTTATTTTTTCGAAAGCTTTAATAAAGAAAAGTTTAAAGAGTTAACCAATCTAGAAGTGAACTTTGTGCAAGATAATGAAGCTTTTTCAAATAGAGGCGTACTTCGAGGCTTACATTTCCAAAAAGGAGATTATGCACAAGCTAAATTAGTTAGGGTAATTAAAGGTAAAGTTTTAGATGTAGCTGTAGATATAAGGCCAAAATCGGAAACTTTTGGGAAGTATTTTTCGATTATTTTATCTGAAAAAAATAAAAAACAACTATTCGTGCCAAGAGGATTTGCTCATGGTTATGCTGTTTTAGAGGATAATACTATTTTTTCTTATAAATGTGATAATTATTATTATCCTAGTTCCGAAGGTGGGATTAAATTTAATGATCAAGATTTGAATATCGATTGGATGTTAAGAGATGAAGAGATAGAGCTTTCGGGGAAAGACTCAAAATTGGGTTTTTTAAAATAATAACTGATTGAATACGTATACTTATTGTAGCTGTTGTTTAATAGATTTTTTCGGATTTTTAAATAGGCTTAGTAAGCTCTCTCGAGAGGAAAGGCTATGTAGACCATAATTCTTAGTGTTAAATACAAGAAGATAAATGTTGTTAAAACAAATAAAAGAAAAAATAAAAACTCAGACTAAAACTGTTGTATTCAAAAACTTTAGTGCTTTAGTGGTATTACAGTTAGGTAATACTTTACTTGGACTATTAATAATGCCATATTTAATTAATGTTTTAGGCATAAGTAGTTATGGTTCATATTCATTCGCTTTTGCTATAAGTATGTATTTGGTAATAGTTACCGATTATGGTTTTGGTTTTACAGGGGTTAAGTTAATTTCAGTTCATAGAGATAATGTACATAAGGTTAGTAGTATTTTTCACTCTATACAAATAATTAAGATAATTATCCTAGCTTTAGTTTTACTATTGTACTCTTTAGCGATTTTATTTGTTGATGTTTTATCTATAAATAAAGAACTATTTTTTTTATCATTTGGTATATTAATAGGTCAAACGATTATACCTGTTTGGTTTTTTCAAGGTATGGAAAAAATGAAGTTTATAACCATTGTTAATCTTATTATAAGGGTAATTGCAATGCTTCTAATTTTATTTTATGTCAAAGAGCCTGAAGATATAAACTTTGCAATAGCTTCGCAATCAATTAGTTTTTCCTTAGCAGGTATATTATCAATTTATATTGCTTACAGTAAATTTAATTTAAAGTTTATCATTCCCAAAACCTCAGAAATCACTAAGATGTTAATAAGTAATAGACATATGTTTTTTTCTTCATTATCGCTTAGTATTTATAAAAACTTCAATGTTGTTATATTGGGTTTTTTGTCTACTAATATTGAAGTAGGTGTTTATTCAGCAGCAGAAAAAATTATAAAATCAGTACAATCTTTGATAGCTCCTTTGTCTCAAGCAATTTATCCTAATATGAGTCTTAAATTTTCTAAATTAAAATTACACGAATCTATTTCTAAGCTTTTCAAACTATCAAAATATTATCTGGCGCCCTTATTTTCTTTAATTTTATTATTGATTTTATTTGAAAACTTCATTGAAAGATTTTTAGACATAACAAATAATGATAGTTTTTCAAATGTATTTTATATTTTACTCCCTGTAATTGTTATTGGAAGTTTAAATTACCTATTAGGAATTGTAGGTTTAGTCAATTTAAACAAAGAAAAACGTTTTAATACGGCTACAATAATTGGAGGCTTAATTAATTTAATATTATGTTATTTATTATCAAAAGATTATGGAGCTATTGGTTCTGCAATTGCTTTAGTTTTTGCAGAGCTCTCAGTTTTTTTATTTATTGTTAACTATTTATTAAAAATTAAGAGAGTTAAATGTTAAATTACGATTTATAAAGGCAACATGATTTTTATATTAAAATTGTTAACTAAATAGTATTGGAAAAATTAATTTATATACTTCATGAACGAAGTACAAAAGAGCATTTTACTGCTTTAGAACATTATGCTTTGCATAAAAACATAGAAATTAAGTATAGAGAGTTTTTAATTTTAAGGTATTTAGTAAAAAGTATAGTGAAATTAGATGCTATGCTTTTTATTCAACAAATTAAAAATATTTTATTTTTTATTTCTCTATTTTTTTCTAAGAAAAAGAATGTTGTTATTGGCATAGCTCCTTTAGATTTTTACTTGCCAATTTTAAGGTTTTTTTTAAGAAAACATATTATATTTTATTTCACATCATGGTGTGATTGGTCTGGTAGTTTTTTTCCAAAAAAGAAATTTAGTAATTCAAGATTTATAAAGCAAAATTGGTCTAATTTCTTTAAAAATGATCTCAAAGGAGTTTTTTGTGTTACAAATACCTCTGCAAAAAGTATTCAAGACAACTATGAGTTAACCTGTCCAATAGTTGTCGTTAATCATTCGATAGATAATTCATTTCCTATCAACAAATTAGCTATCAATAATAGAGATGTAAGCAAGGTTAATTTAATATACGTAGGTAGATTAATCAAAAACAAAGGAATCAAAGAGTTATTAACTTTAATTAAAAATCTTGATAAAGGGATATTTTCAATAAAAATTATTGGCGATGGTCCTATGAGGAAAGTTGTTGAAGAAGCTTCCAACACGTTTTCAAATATTGAATATTTAGGTCATATAAACTCTAAAAGAGAACTATTCGATTTGTTTTGCCAAAGTGATGTTCAAATCCTATTTTCCAAAAAAACAAATGAGAATAATTGGGAGGAGTTATTTGGGATGGTTATCATTGAGGCAATGTATTGTGGAGTAGCTACAATTTCAACAAATCATGTCGGACCACGATCGATTATTAATGATAATGTTAATGGATTTTTAATTGATGAAAGTAAATGTGTAGAAGAAGCAACTAAAATATTAAAAGAGAGGTTTTTCAAAGACAAGAAATTTATTGCAAATACTCAACATATGGCTCAGCAATTCTATAAAGATAATTTATCAAAGAAATGGGCTGAAATTTTAGACAACTATGTTTAAATGTAAATTTTTCTAAACCTATATAAATAAGTATTAAGAAAAGATTTTATCATTTTGGTTAATTATCTTTTTTATTTTTGACTCTATAATGAATAGTTTAAAAAACAAATATTGGTAAATAGTAATATTTTGAATTTAAAAAAATCACTTTAATGGGTTTAATTCAATTTTTTTCCAACCTTAAAATTTTAAATTAAATGGATCTTTCTATAATTATAGTAAATTATAATGGTAAACATTTTTTCAAAGACTGTTTGGAATCTATAAAGAAATGTTGTTCGTCTAATTCATATGAAATTATTGTAGTAGATAATAACTCAAGGGATGGGAGTCAGGAGTTTATAAGATTAAACTATCCAGAAGTCAGACTTTTTGCAGAAAAAGAAAATCTAGGATTTGGAAAAGCGAATAATTTAGGAGTAAAAAAAGCTAAAGGTAAAAACATACTTTTGTTAAACAATGATACAATTCTCCTAAAAGATATTACACCTATTTTTGAAGAATTAAAAAAGAGTGATATTGGTGCTGTTGGGGTAAAAATGTTGAATGGAAATAGAGAATATACTCCTTCAGTAGGAAAATTTCCAAGACCATTAGATTTATTGAAATTGTCTAATTTAAACGAAAAAAGAAAAGAATTTTTAACAGGTAGTTTTAAAAAAAAGAGGTACAAAGTAGATTGGGTTTCTGGGTCTTTTATGATGTTAAAAAGGGAAGATTGGAACCTAATTAATGGTTTTGATGAGGATTTTTTTATGTATGTAGAAGATGTTGATTTATGTAAAAGAATTAGTAACCTTGGGAAAAAAATAATTTTTTTATCAGATATTACCTACATACATTTTGTTGGTTTCAACAAGTCAAGAGAAATTAAATTAATTACAGGTTATAAATTATATAGCGACAAACATTTTAATTTAGTAAGTAGTATTTTAGCCAAAATTTTATTGAAAATTAATTATGTATACAAAAGAAAAATCAAAAATATTTGTTGATGGTTATCTTCTTAATAAAGAGCATCAAGGTACTAAAACATACATAATTGAGCTTTATAAGGAGTTTGCTAAAAATAACCCTAATTTTTTAATCTACATAGGATGTTTTAAGGATAAATCTTTAGGAATTGAGTTTAGCAAATATGATAATGTTAAATTTATCTATTACAAATATTCAAGAAGGGCCTTCAGGATGATTTTTGAAATTCCTAAATTAATTTATAAATATAAATTTAACTATGCTCACTTTCAGTATGTAATTCCTTTATTTAGATTAAAAACTTGTAGTTATATTGTTACAATTCACGATATTTTATTTAATGATTTCCCAGAATATTTTTCTTTTATATATCGTTTAAAACGTAACTTTTTGTTTAAATATAGTGCTAAGAAATCTGATATCCTTATTACAGTTTCAGAATATTCAAAATATAGAATACAGCAAGTTTACAATTTATTTCAAAAAGAAATATTTATTACACCTAATGCTGTAAATAAGGATTTTTTGAAAAATTACGATAAACAAGAATCCGTAGATTATATTTTTAAAAAATATGGAGTTGATAATTACATTCTATATGTAAGTAGGATAGAACCTAGAAAAAATCAGCAAGCTTTATTAACTATGTTCCCAGATTTAGAAGATCTTAACTTAAATATCGTTTTTATTGGAAATAAAACTATAAATAACAACATTCTTGATAAGGAGTACGATAATTTATCAGCAGATTTGAAAGAAAGAGTTCATTTTTTTGATTCAATTTCTAACGATGATCTTTTAGAGTTTTATAAAGCGGCTAAAGTATTCATATATCCAACTTTTGCTGAAGGTTTTGGGATTCCTCCTCTAGAAGCAGGAGCATTAAAAATTCCAGTAATCTGTTCTAAAAATACAGCTCTATATGATTTTAAATTTTTTGAACCATATCATATTGCTGCTGATAATATTGATTTATTAAAAAATAAGTTAATTGAAATTCTAAATGATAAAAACGAAGAAAATTTAGTAAAAATCCAAAATCACATTAAAGAAAAATATAGTTGGGAAAAGTCATCCCAAATTTTAATGCAAGCTATAGCTAAGAAAAAATAAATGTCATCATTGATTAAAATAAATATACATAATGGTTATTTAGGAATTGTGTTACTCCTATTAATTTCAATTCCGATTTTTGAATTACACTATCTCTTGTATTTAGCAACCTGTTTGATATATTACGCAAAGGTTTCAAAGAAAATTATTGATGTAATCTCTTTTTTAGTTTTAATAGTTCTGATAGGGGTAGTTTCTTCTTTTTTTAATGATTTTAAATTATATGATTGGGTTAAGGATTTTACTTATTTCACTAAACCTATTATAGGTGTTTTAGCAGGCTTTTTAATCGCAAAAAAAATTAATGATTTTAAAGACATTATTAAAACTATCATTTTAATTTCTTTCGTGTCTGCAATATATCATATTGTATTAATTCTTTTTAATGTTGATTTTAGTACTGCTACAGTCAGTGATTTAAGAAATGTAGGTGGAATATCAAATGAAATTGAAGCACTTGCAATAACCTTTTTAATAGCTTCTAGGAAGATTAAAAATATAAATGTGATTAAAAATACCTTTTACAAAAAAATCATTTTAACTATTTTGATTATTTCTTTTACTCTTTATTTTTCTAGAACCATGATTGTTTCACTAATAATTTTATTATTGGCTTTTTTTGGTTATATAAGAGTGACAAATAAAGGAATTAAATATGCTTCTTTAGTATTGCTATTTTTTGGATTATTTTATGTTTATTTATTCAATGCAGATATAAAAAGAAATCAGTCTGGTTTTGAATCTTTTTTATATAAGATGAAAATTGCTCCTGCTGAAATTTTCTTACCTGCCAAAACTATTGACACAAAGAATCATGCAAATTTATGGGATAGATGGAGAGCGTATGAAGCAAGTATGGCTATAAATCAAATTGATTCTTATGGCAGTTTTGTTTTTGGCAAAGGTTTAGGAACGTTAGTAGATTTAAAATTTGCAGCACCCCTTGGTGAAAAAAATATAAGATATATTCCTATTCTTCATAACGGTTATGTTAATATTTTTTTTAAATGTGGAATTTTAGGTGTTATTTTATATCTAATTTTATTACTATTGCTATATTTAAGAGTTAATATTAAAACTAAAAACCCTCAAAAAAAAATTATATACAATTTAATTGGAGGTTTAGCAATTCACTACTTATTTACAACATTGATTGTTACAGGGATATATAATCTTAGTGAATTTTATGTTCTTATTTTAGGTGCACTTTTGTATTTTAGCGACTATAATGAAAATAAACTGATCGAGAAATGAAAATTGGAATAATAGGAACGAGAGGCATTCCAAATCATTATGGAGGTTTTGAACAATTTGCTGAATATTTGGCAGTTTATTTAGTGAAAAATGGTTGTGAAGTATATGTTTATAATTCATCAAATCATCCTTTTCAAGAAAAATTATTTAAAGGAGTTCATATTGTTCACTGTAATGATCCAGAAGAAAAAATGGGAACTATAGGCCAATTTATATATGATTTAAATTGCATTTTAGATACAAAAAAAAGAGACTTAGATATAATTTTACAATTAGGGTATACAAGTAGTTCAATTTGGTCATTTCTTTTTCCTAAAAAAGCTTTAATTATTACAAATATGGATGGTTTAGAATGGAAAAGAAGTAAATACAATTTCTTTGTTAAAAAGTTTTTGAAATACGCTGAGAGTTTAGCAATAAAGAATAGCCATTTTCTTGTTGCAGATTCTAATGGAATTAAGAAATATATTAATAATAAGTATAATAAAAGTTCAAAATATATTGCTTACGGTAGTCAAGTTGTTTCTAAAGTAGATGATTCAATTTTAGAAAAATTCAAACTTAAAAATTTAGAATATAACATGTTGATTGCTAGAATTGAACCAGAAAATAATATTGAAACAATATTAGATGGAGTTGTCTTTAGTAAAACAAAAACACCTTTTTTGGTAATTGGAGATTACAATAAAAATAGTTTTGGAAAAAAAATAAAAGAAAAATATAATGAAAATAAAAATATTATTTTTTTAGGTAGTATTTACAATAATGATGACTTAAATTGCTTAAGACACCACTGTAATCTTTATTTTCATGGTCATTCTGTTGGGGGAACAAACCCTTCTTTGCTTGAAGCTATGGGATCTGGCAATTTAATAATAGCTCATAATAATATTTTCAATAAAGCAGTTCTTAAAGAAAATGCATATTATTTTTATACATATAAAGATGTAAGTTTTTACTTGAAAAGAATTAGTAAAAAACATGAAAAGAGTAAAATTGATAATAATAAAGTTAAAATTAAGAATGAATATGATATTAATAAAATAAACAACAGTTACCTAACCTTTTTTTATGAGTGTCTTGATAAAAGATAAATTAAATATTATCTCTAAAATATTATTAACATTAATTTTAATTACTTTACCACTCGGTTTTGCAGTTAATAGCATAAGTATTTTTTTATTTTTTTTATTCGGTTGTTATAAAGTTGTAACTCTAAAAGAAATTGAAGTTGTTAATAGGCTAGTTTTGCTGTTAGTTAGTTTTTATATATTGTGTTTACTTTCTTTGCTATGGTCAGATAATTTATCGACTACATTAACAGGCTTAACTCGTTTTTTGCCATATATAATTTTACCAATTGCTTTTATTTTTAATAATATATCTACAAAAAAATGTGGAGAAATTTTTAATTTGTTTTCAAAGTCTTTGGTTTTTTATAGTTTATATTGTTTGATTTTTGGAGTAATAAATACTTATAAGCATACAGATATAAATTACATGTTTTACCATAACTTAAGTAACAATTTAACAAATATGAATGCAATTTATTTATCTGTGTTAGTAAGTTTTGGGATTGGGTTATTATTTAATAAAAGGAATAAATCTAAATTAGATTTTTTTTGTTTAGTAATTTTGGCTTTTTTCTTAATTTTACTCTCATCAAAAATAATTATAACATTTACATTTTTATTTTTAGTAATCGTTTTTCTAAAAAAAAGAAAATTTAAAGCATTAAATCATAAGAGCTTAATAATTGTTTTTGGACTATTTCTTGGCTTTTTAGTAGCATCTACCAATGTCATAGATAGAGTGAAAGAAGAATTTAATAAAACAAATATTGAAGAAGTATTGCATAAAAATGAGTTTGGGCATGTTTATTTATGGACGGGTGCAGGTTTAAGGCTTTTTCAGTTGAGGGTTTTTTTTGAGACGATGACAAAACAGAACAAATATCTTTTTGGTTTTGGTTTAAATAATTCTCAAGATAGCTTAAATAAAAAATATTTAGAATACAATTTGTATCCAGGTTTTTTCAATTATAATTATCACAACCAATATGTACAAGTTTTAGCAGAGTTAGGTGTTTTTGGTTTGAGTTTGATATTGTTGATGTTGTATTTTTTAATTAAAAAATCAATAGTGTATGAAGATTTTAACTTATTATATTTTATCATACTAATAATTACAGTTTGTTTTACAGAGTCTTTCTTGTGGAGACAGAGAGGTATGGTTTTTTTTATAACTACCGCCTTGTTATTTCTTAAAAAATCAAAAATTGAAAAAAAAGAAATCCATATTAATTAGGCCATTAATAATTATCATTGATTTGATAATTATTAATGGAGTTATTTATTTTATGTCTGATAGACAATATTTAAACACTCAATTTATATTATATCTCACAATTTTTTGGTTGTTTATCTCTTTTTTAACAAAATTTTACAATGTTTACAGGTACACTCATCTCTTAAAATTAATAAGATTAATACTTTTTCAATTCTTTATTTTTTTATTAGCTTTCTTTGCATATTTCACAATTTTTAAAGAGGGAGAGGTTTTTGGCAGACAGTCTTTTTTTGTTTTGTCACTTATAGTTATTATCACTTTTTTTAAGTTCTTTTTCTTTTTTCTTCTAAAAAACTACAGATTAAATGGGAAAAATTACAGAAATGTAATCGTTTTTGGTGAAAGTAAATCGGCTCAAAATGTTGCTTTATTATTTGATAACAAAAAGGATTTAGGATATCGTTTTTGTGGATTTTTTTCAAATAAACGAATTAGTTCAACTAAATATTTAGGTTTAATCAAAGAAGGCTTAGATTATTCTATAGAAAATAATATAGATGAAATTTATTGTGAAGTTAGTTCAATTTCTAGAGATAAATTAAAAGAAATAAGGAGTTTTTGTAATAAAAATAAAATTGAATTCAGTTTGATACCAGAAACCAAAGCAATTTATAGTAAAGATTTTATCTTAGAGCATTTCGGAACCATACCTATACTAAAACCAAAACCTTTACCTTTTGAAAGAATAGAGACTCATATAGTAAAAAGACTTTTTGATATTTTGTTTTCTTCGTTAATATGTCTTTTTCTATTATCTTGGTTTTTGCCGTTTATATGGATTTTTATTAGAATTGATTCTAAGGGGCCATTAATTTTTAAACAAAAAAGAGATGGACTAAATGGTAAAGAGTTTTATTGTTATAAATTAAGGTCAATGAGAGTCAATCTTGATGCTGATAAAATATCTGCATCAAAAAATGATAAAAGGATAACTAAAGTTGGCGCATTTTTAAGAAAAACAAGTTTAGATGAACTGCCACAATTTTTTAATGTTTTAATTGGTAATATGAGTATTATAGGTCCAAGGCCTCATGTTAATTTCCAGACCCAAAAATATGTAAAAGAGGTTTCAAACTATCTTGTAAGACATTCTGTGAAACCAGGGATTAGTGGATTAGCTCAAGTTAGTGGTTATCGCGGAGAGGTTATTAAAAAATCTGATATTGAGCATAGAGTTCGATTAGATATTTTTTATATTGAAAACTGGTCATTTTTCTTGGATATAAAAATAATTATGCAAACAATTTTTAATGTTTTTGTAAAAGAAGAAAAAGCTTACTAACGATGATAAAAGAAAAGTTTGTAATTACATGTTCTGTAGTTGTTTTTAAAGAAAATCTCTCAGGCTTACATAAAACCATTGATTCCTTCCTTCAAATACCTTTGTCTAAAAAGTTGTTTCTAATTGATAATACACCAAATAGATTTTTTGAATATCTGTTTGTAGATAAAGAAATAGAGTATTTGGCAATAGAAGAAAATATTGGATTCGGTTCAGGACATAATAAAATAATTAAATTCATTGAAAATGTTTCTAAATACCATTTAATTTTAAATCCTGATGTAAAATTTAAGCAAGATGTTATTCCAAATTTAATTTTAGAATTAGAAAAGAATTCTAACATTTCAATGATAGCACCTAAAGTTATTTTTCCTAATGGAGAACATCAATATTCTTGTAGGAGATATCCAACTCCTTTCGAGTTGATTGTTAGAAGATTTGGAGTCTTAAAACCTTACTTTGCTAATACTGTTAAAAAGGGTGAATATAGAGATATTGATTTGTCAAAACCTTTTAGCCCTGAATATATAACTGGTTGTTTTCAAGTGTACAAAACAAGTGATTTTGTAAAAATGGAAGGCTTTGATAATCGCTATTTCTTATATATGGAAGATGTTGATATTTGTAGAAAGATTGATAAGATTGGTAAAAAAAAGCTTTACGATCCAAATGAGCAAATTATACATGTTTTAAAGAAAGGATCTTCAAAAAAAATAAGATTATTATTTTTCCATATTTCATCCGCAATAAAATATTTTTTAAAGTGGGGATTTTAGTATTCTGATGTTTTTTAAAATATATTTGTAGCTATTAAAGATTCAAAAATGAATGTACTTATTTTAGGTTCTGGAGGTAGAGAACACGCTTTTACTTTA
>JBELHK010000048.1:0-11618 GCA_042091415.1 Polaribacter sp.
GACCTGCTGATTACAAATCAGCTGCTCTAGCCAGCTGAGCTACATCGGCTTTTTTTTGAGTTTGCAAATATAATTCGCTTAAATCAATTTTTAAACTAAAAATTATATTTTTTTTCAAAGTCAAATATTGCTGGTTTAAATTGAGTGAAAATATAAGCATTACATTGAAAATTACTAATTCAAAAAAAATGAATTCATTTTTTTTATCAAGTTTTTTTTGCAACATTTGTTATATTCAATAGCACAAATGTGTCGCTTTAAAATTGCTAAATAGCTTAGATTTAATTTCTAATTACATAAAAAATATGTAAGTAAAATTTTTGTTTTCTATGAAAAAAAAATGGCTTCTTCTCAACATTTTAATTTTTATTTTAATTCATAACTTGAAATCACAGGATAGTGATTTTCATTTTAAAAGCATTAAAAAAGGAGTTTCTAACACAGCGATATCAGCGATAGTTCAAGATAAGTTAGGTTTTATTTGGATCGGTAGTGTTGGAACTGGGCTTTATAAATTCGATGGTAATGATTATGTTAATTACAGACATGAATTAAATAATAAAAACTCTTTGAGCAATAGTAGAATTGAAGATATTCTATTAGATTCAAAAGGGAGATTGTGGGTGGCTACCGAAAATGGACTAAACCTATACAACAGAGATTTAAATCATTTTACAAAAATTGTATTTGATAGTATAAATGAAGGAAGAGAGCATATACTTTCTTTAGAGGAAGATTCTTCTAATAATTTATTAATAGGAACAAACGGATTGGGAATTTTTAAGATAGATCTTACCAATTTTAATGTAATAAAAATTAAAGAGTCTTTAATAAGTAAGAATGGTGATCCTTTAGAAATAAATTGTATTGAACATGCTCCGAAAGGAAAAACATTTGTCGGAACGAATGATGGTTTAAAAGAGATTGATTTTGTTAATAATAAATTAATACACAGTAGACTTTTTCTTCAAAATAAAAATTCCTTTGATTTACCCATAGAAAAATTATTTATTGATAAAAAGAGTCAATTATGGATTGGTTCTAAAACTGATAAAGGTGTTTTTAGATGTGAACTTAGCGACGATGTAAATAACAATATTATCAATATTGAAAGTTACGCTTTTTCTCAAAAGAAAATAATGGACTTTGTTCAGTTATCAGATAATTCTATAATGATCGGAACAGAAAATGATGGTCTTTTTCATATCAAAGATAATGGGGAACTAATTAAAAATTATGTGGTTAGTAATTCTGATGAAAAAAGTATTCTCCATAATTCTATTTGGTCTTTATTTAAAGATAAAGATGATAGAATTTGGCTAGGGTATTATAATAGTGGAGTAGCGGTTAGTGATCCTCTTTATGATAAATTTAACCATATTGTAAGCATTAAAAACAATGAAAACTCCCTTAAAATAGGTTCTGTCATGAGTTTACTTGATTATGATGAGAATTCAATTTGGATTGCTATGGATGGTGGAGGGATTGATGTTTATGATAAAAATACGCATAAAATAAATCACATAAATAGCAATAATTATAAGTTTTACTCAGGATTAACTTCTGATTATATAGAAACCTTATTTAAGGATTCTAACGGGAATATTTGGGCAGGAAGTTGGGATAAAGGAATTTATTATTTGCAGAAAGGGAAACGAAATTTTATAAATATCAATACAAATAATACTCGTGAATTAGCATCGAATACAATTATGTCTTTCGCAGAAGATAATGAAGGTATTATTTGGGTAGGTACTTTTTTTCAGGGACTACATTCATACAATCAGAAAACAAAAAAGATGACAAGATATGCATCTAAAGAGTTTGTTGAAAAGAATATTCATAATGCAGATGTAAGAAAAATAATTGTTGATAAGGATAATAATATTTGGATTGGATCTTCAATCGGATTATTCAAAATTACTAAAACAAAAAATGGTTCTTTTGACGTCTCTTCTTTAGAAGAGAGAATGACTGAAAAATATAAAAACCCTGCAGATGCGAATCTTATTTTATCACTTTTAGAGGATTCAAATGGAAATATTTGGATAGGATCGCAAGGAGCAGGATTGTGTAAGTATGATAAATTACAAGATGAATTTTTATGGTATAATAAAGACAATGGCTTAGAAGAGGTTAATATTGCTTCGATTGTTCAACAAAATGATCATATTTTTTGGATTAGCGGAAATAGTGGGTTAACCAAAATTGATGTATTGAATAATAATTTTACCAATTACACTTATGAAGAAGGTTTGTTAACAAACGATTTTAATTTTGGTTCTGTTTTAAAAGATTCTAATGGTTATTTGTATTTTGGAAATGTAAATGGAGTTGATTTTTTCGATCCTAAAGCGGATAATCAAAATTATAATAGTCCAGCATTATATTTAAAAAATTTTAAAATTTATAATGAAAATACATTACCTAACACAGACAATTCACCAATTAAAAAAGTTATTTCAGAAACAGATCACATCGTTTTAAATCATTCTCAATCAGTTTTTACTATTGATTATGCAGGAATAAATTTTACAAGACCAGAGAAAAATCAATATGCATATTTTCTTGAAGGTTATGAAAATAAATGGAACTACGTTGGGCATAAAAGAAGTGCAACCTATACCAATTTAAATGCAGGTAATTATACTTTTAAATTAAAATCTGCAAATAATGATGGTGTCTGGAATGAAAAGCCTTTAGAATTTAGCATAAAAGTTTTGCCAGCTTGGTGGAAAACAAAACTCGCTATTTTCATATACATATCCTTGTTTTTATTTGGTATTTATTTACTCAATTATTTTACTCAAAATAGAATTAAAGAAAGAGAACTCTTAAATGTAGAAAGATTTCAACGTCAACAAAAGGATGATTTGAATAAAAGAAAAATTCAATTCTTTACAAATATTTCTCATGAGTTTAGAACACCGCTAACATTAATAATAAATCCTTTAAAAGATATTATTTCTGATAACGAATTAAATCTTCCTCAAAACGCAAGGAATAAATTATCAATCATATATAAAAATACGAATAGATTGTATCGATTAATTAATGAATTAATGGATTTTAGAAAATTGGATTTACAAAAGATGAAAGTTAGAGCTGAATCCATTGAATTAATTGAATTTACAACTGAAATTATTTCGTATTTTAAAGAAGAAGCAAGTCATAAGAATATCTTATTAAGTGTAGATGCAGATACCCCTGATATTTCCGTTTGGGGAGATCGAAATATGTTAGAAAAAATTATATTTAACCTTGTGTCTAATGCATTAAAAGTTACACCAGAAGGAGGTGCTATCAATGTAGACCTTTCAATAAATCAAAAAGCTTTAGTACTTCCGCTATTAAATAAAAAGGGAGGCAATGATGTAATAGAAATTGCAATTTCAGATACAGGTCCAGGTCTTAAGAAAGATCAGGTAAATAAAATATTTGAAAGGTTTTATCAAGTTGAACGAGAGAATAAAACTTATTTTGGAGGAACAGGAATAGGGCTTGAGGTTGTTCAAGGATTTGTAGAATTACACAAAGGGAAGGTTGAAGTAGAAAGTGAGTTAAAGAAAGGGACTACATTTAAAATTTATCTACCAACAGGGAAAGCTCATTTTAGTAAAGAGGACTTAATTGAAAGTGTAGAAAATACAGATATTAGTTTCAAAAAAGAAGTATTCAGAGCTCCTCCATTAATTACAGATAAAAAAGATACGTTTGAAGAAGCACTTGAATCTAAAGGGAAGACAATCCTTTTAGTAGAAGATAATAATGAATTACGAGAATATTTAAAAGCCGAATTAAATAAAGAATATAAAGTTTTAGAAGCTAGCAATGGTGTTCAGGGGGTAAAGATCGTGAGAGAAAGATTTCCAGATTTAATTATCACAGATATTATTATGCCTGAAATGAATGGTTTCGATTTTTGTAGAGCTATTAAAACAGATCCTTCAACAAGTCATATACCTATACTTATGCTTACAGCAAAAACAAGTGTTGAAAATAGGATAGAGGGCTTAGAAATTGGTGCAGACGCATACATGGTAAAACCCTTTGATTTAAAATTACTCAAACTTAGATTAAGTCAGTTAATAAAGAGTAGACAGATGGTTTTTGATAAATATTTTGGAGAGATTAGCGGGGCTAAAGATCTTACAAACACAACATCATTAGATAAAGAATTTATTCAGAAATTATTAGAATACATTAATAATCGTATTAGCGATTCTAATTTAAGTGTAGAGGATTTATCTGCGGAACTGAACTTGAGCAGAAGTCAGCTTTATAGAAAAGTAAAAGCATTAACTGGGCAAACTGTAAATGAGTTTATAAGACGTGTGCGTTTAGAAAAAGCAAAACAGATTATTGAAAACGGAAGCGCAAATATAAGTCAGACATGTTATAAGGTTGGTTTTGCAACACCTTCCTATTTTTCTAAATGTTTTAAAGCTTACTTTGGAATGTTACCTACTGAGGTAAAGGTAAAAGTCTAAATAAAACAAGTCCTTTGTTTAAATAGGATGCAAATTTATTGGTATTGATTTTAGTCTATTTGATTGAAAATCAATCTAATTATCCTTTCGCATATAACTTATGTAGCATCAAATAAATCAAATGTTGTAGATTATAAAAGATATTTCAAATAGATCCATTTGTTCTATTTTATGAATTTAGAATGCTAGAGTAGATGTTAAATCATTGTTAAATTTGATGTAAATCATAGCGAGTATGGGTGTGAGAAATTCAACAAAAAAGCTGATAATGGAAATTTTGCTGATTGCAATTTTAGCTCTTGTTATAGTTTTTTTTGTCACCATTTTTTAACACAATAATACTTGCGAAAGAGAGATTTACACAGAAAAATAATTTATTAATTAACCAATTTTAAGTATGAAGTTTAAACTAAAACTTACAATTATTGCATGTATGCTTTTTTACATGCAACATGTCTTTTCTCAACAAAAGACAATTACTGGAAAAGTATTGGATGTTTCCAATGAACCAATTCCTGGGGTAACTGTATTCGTTCAAGGAACAAATAATGCTACATCAACAGATTTTGATGGGAATTACACAATTTCTAACGTGAGCGCTTCAGATAATTTGGAGTTTTCTTTTTTAGGTTTTAAAACTAAAATTGTTCAAATAGGAGACAAGACTGTTATCGATGTTGTTTTAGAAGATTCATTACAAACTCTTGATGAAATTGTTGTAGTTGGTTATGGTACTCAAAAGAAAGGTTTAGTTACTGGGGCTAATGTAAACTTGAAAGGAGAGAAAATACAGTCTTTAAATACAACTACTCCAATAGAGGGGCTTCAAGGAATCGCTCCAGGGGTTAGTGTCACTAGAAACAATGGTCAGCCAGGCGCAGGGACTAAAGTTGTTATTCGTGGTTTAGGTACTAACGGTAACTCAAACCCTCTTTATATTGTTGATGGAGTTGCGGTTGGGAGTATAGATTATTTAAATGCTTCAGATATTGAAAGTTTAGATGTTTTAAAAGATGCCGCCTCTGCAGCAATTTACGGTTCTAGAGCCGCTAATGGTGTTATTTTGGTTACTACAAAAAAGGGAAAGAAAAATAGTAAAGTAAATATTAGCTATAATTCATTTTATGGAATCCAAAATATTTATAAAACGGTTACTCCTTTAAATGCCCAACAATACCTATATATCAATGAAGAGGCATATGCCAATGATGGAAGACCACTTCCTGATTGGGAGTCAAGAATAAAAAATAATGCTTGGCTTGATAATCAGATTCCAGGTAACTTTGGAACTCAATTAGGTAATGAGGTTTGGGATCTTTTACAAAATGGATGGGAAGGAACCAATTGGGTTGATGAAATGGTAACAGAAAATGCAGCTCAAGTAAGTCATTCTTTAAACATAAATGGTGGTAGTGAAAATAGTACTTACGCATTTGGGGCTTCTTATTTTGAGCAAGAGGGTCTCATTGGAAATCATATTACTGATTCAGGGTATAAAAGACTAACAGCTAGAATGAATAGCCAGCATACCCTTTTTAAGAATGATGATCACAGTATAGTAACCATTGGTCAAAATTTAACATATACGAATACTGAAAATCGTTCAGTTGCTACTGGTAATATTTATTATAATGACTTACACAATGCTTTAGTACAAAATCCATTAATGCCTGCTTATTGGCAGCCAGCGATTGATAATAATATTAATCAATATGGATTTACACCTACTTTAGATGGTATTGCAAATAATCAGACAAATCCATTAGCAGTAATGTTTTACAGACATAACTTCTCTAATTTAGGTAATCAAGGAAATCAAATTATTGGTAATGTTTATGCAGAAATTGAGCCTATAAAAAATCTTAAGTTTCGTTCTTCTTATGGATTTGATTCTTGGTTTGGGCATTCAAGATCATATTCACCTACTTATGGATTAGGAGTTTTATATTCGAATACTGTTGAAGGCGTCGGTCAAAGTCAATATCAAGGATTAAATACTACTTTAACTAATACTTTATCATATAAAACCTCATTTGGAGATCATGAAATAGATGGATTGGTTGGTGTTGAAATGTTTAAGAATGAATTAAATACTTATGTTTCTGGTAATAAGTCTGGTACATATTTATATAGCGGTGATCCGAATTTTGCTTATTTAAATAATTTTGGGGCACCTGATAACGTGAATCAAATAGGAACTTCTGGCGCTGATTGGGCCGCAGGAGGTGGCGGATTATTGTCTTATTTTGCAAGAGCACAATACAACTACAAGGAGAAGTATTTATTTTCTGCGACTATGAGAGCAGATGGGTCTTCAAACTTCTCTTCTGATAATAGATGGGGTTATTTTCCTTCTTTTTCGGCAGGTTGGGTAATGACTCAGGAAGATTTCATGTCAGAAAGTACATCGAGTTTTTTAAATTATGCAAAATTAAGAGCAAGTTGGGGGCAAAACGGAAATCAATCGATTCCTAATTTTATATATAGTTCTACAATTGCTTATGCATTTCCTGGATACTTTTTTGGAGATACGAAACCTGTATCTGGTGATACGGCATTTCCAGCTAGAGTACCAAACCCAAATATAAAATGGGAAACATCAGAACAGTTAAACTTTGGATTAGATGCACAATTATTTGGTTCTAAGTTAGGTTTAACCTTAGATTGGTATAAAAAAACTACTAAAGATTGGTTAGTTCTTGCCCAAATACAAGGAACAGCTGGAGCAGGAGCTCCTTTCGTAAATGGAGGTGATATTCAAAATACTGGTTTTGAATTCACTACATCTTGGAATGATAATCTCGGAGATTTTTCTTACGGAGCAACAGTTACTGGAGCGTTCAATAAAAATAAGATTACCCGAATTGATAATGCAGATGGTGTAATAAATGGAAATCCTAATGTTTTATCTCAGGGAACTGATTTTATTTCTAGAGCTTCTGTAGGTTTACCTATTGGGTATTTTTATGGTTATAAAACAGATGGAATTCTACAAAATCAAGATGAAGTAGATGCCTATGTAACCCCAAATGGAACACCTTATTTTTCAGATCAAAGGCCGGGAGATGTGCGTTTTGTTGATCAAAATCAAGATGGTATTATTGATGCAGATGATAAAGTAATGTTAGGGAATCCAAATCCAGATTTTGAATTAGGAATTCAATTAAATGCTCAGTATAAAGGTTTTTATGCAAATATGACTATGTCTGGTAAATTCGGAATGCAAGTAATGAAATCCTACCGTTCTTTTGCAGATAGACCCTCAGAAAACTATACCACTGAAATTTTTCAGCGTTGGCATGGAGAAGGAACTTCTAATAGAATTCCACGTTTAAGTTCGGTGACAAACAGAAATACAAGTTGGGTTTCTGATATTTATATGCATGATGCTGATTATTTAAGAATTAATAATTTAACAGTTGGATTCGATTTATTGTCGTATTTTAAAGACTCGAAATTATTATCTGAACTTAAGATTTATACAGCGGTTAACAATTTGTATACATTTACTGGATATAATGGAATGGATCCAGAAGTTGGTTATGGTGGAGATACTACTTGGGCATCTGGTGTCGATTTAGGTTTATATCCATTACCAAGAACATTTATGTTTGGTTTAAATGTTGGTTTATAATAGAAAAAATTATATAAATGAAAAAAATAATTATTACTTCGTTAATTTTACTAGTTGGGTTAACTAGTTGTGACACAGATTTTCTAGATACAGAAAATTTATATGAAAAGAGTCTGGAGACTTTTTATCAAACGCCTCAAGATATTCAAGATGCAATGTCAGGAGTGTATAACGCCCTTTATGTAGGAGGAGTTCATAGTAATGAACATGTAACAGCAAATTTACTTTCTGATATGATGTTAGCGGGAGGTGGTGCAGATGATATTTCTGCAAAAAATGCAGATGGCTTTACAGATCCAAATGTTGATACATACAGAGATTTATGGACTCAAAATTATTCTGGAATTTATAGATCAAATGCAATTATTGAAGCAGTTGAAAATGGTGACTTCAGTCAACATTTTGATACTCCAGCAGAAGCCGAGGTTTTTAAAGCTCAAACATTAGGAGAAGCTTATTTTATGAGATCCTTCTTTTATTTTAGAGGAGCTAAATTTTTTGGAGGATTACCTTTAATTTTAACAACAGATGCTCCCCGTGATGTTGCTAGATCTTCAATGCCTGAAACTTTTGCTCAAATTGCTTCGGATTTAAAAAGAGCTATAGAAACATTTCCTACAGCAAACCAAACCGCAATTCCTTCATCTGAATATGGACATGCTAATAAATGGGTTGCAGAAGCTTATTTAGGTAGGGTATATTTATTTTATACTGGTTATATGTCAAATATTGAAGGTCAGGCAACTGCGGATTTACCTTTAGTTGATGGAGGTATTATTTCTAAATCAGACGCAGCAAATTATTTGCAAGATTGTATATCAAATAGTGGTCATCAATTAGTTTCAGATTTTAGAAATTTATGGCCATACTCTTATGCGAATGAAAGTGCAGGCAGCGTAATATTACCTTGGGCTGATACAGAAGGTTTGGCTTGGGCAGGACAAGACGGTCATTCACCAACGTTTGGAACAGGAAATAATGAATCTATGTTTGTTTTGAGATATTCAACTTCAGACTGGGGCTGGGGTCAGCAATATAATAATAGAGTCCCATTATTTTTTGGAATTAGAGATAATTCAATGGTACCATTTGGTCAAGGATGGGGATGGGGAACGGTAAATCCACTTCTTTGGTTGCAGTGGGATAATACTGATCCAAGGAAAGTTGGCTCTATAGTTCAAATAGGTGATTCTGAGCAAGGCACATCGGGTTATGAAGGTGCTAAAGGGGATCATGAAACGGGCTATTTTAACAAAAAATATACTACTATTCAGCACGATGGTGCAGATGGTGTAAAAGGGATGTTCTATTACTTATATGATATGGTTAATGGAGATCCTTTTCAATTATGGGCAGCGCAAGATTTTATATACATGCGTTATGCTGATGTATTGTTAATGCATTCTGAAATTACAGGTACTGATACCGGTTTGAATTTGGTGCGTGCAAGAGTGGGTTTAGACCCTGTAGCATATTCACTTGAAGCTATTAAGGAAGAACGTTTACATGAATTTTCTTTTGAAGGTTTAAGATGGTTTGATCTTGTTCGTTGGGGAGATGTTAATACTGCTTATAATGGATCAATCAATGTTAAAAATTACGGTGCAGATGCAACTTACAGTGTAACTTATAGACCGGAAACAAAGGGATTGCTTCCAATACCAGAGACTGAAATTAATCTCTCCAATGGAGTATATGAACAAAACCCTGGTTGGTAATTATTAAAAACTTAAAACATATTAAAATGAAGATAAGTAAAATAAAAAACTTTTTAATACTCGCAACACTCATTTTTACAGTTGCTTGTTCACCAATTGTAGAAAGTGATGAATTAGTAAATTCAATCGAGTTAGATGGAGTTGAATTACGTGCTACTCAGAGTACAGAAGGTGGTAATTTAATTACTTTAGAATTAGTTACACCAGGAATCACAGGTCATTGGGATTATAATTTAGGAAAAGCTTTTACAGATAAAGTTCAATTTATATACCCAATTCCTGGAGCTACTACATTTACATTTAATGGAACTTTAGGGGCTGAATTCTTCTCTAAAACTGTAGATGTGCAAATTGATGTATTAGATAATCCATTAGATGAAGACTATTACAATTTAGTAAGTCAAGATACTTCAGGTGGTAAAACATGGGTGTTTTCTGACAATGCGCCTTGGTATATGGCTAATCCAGGAGATTGGACTGGTTTGTGGTGGGATGCTTGGACATGTTGTTTAGCTGATGCGAATGGTCAAATGAAATTTGATTTAAATGGAGGTGCAAACTATACATATTTCGCAGACGTTGGAGCGACTCCAGAAACTGGAACTTTTAATTTAGATGTTACTAATCAAACGCTAACGGTAACAGGGGCTCCTATTTTAGGAGGTCAAGATGGAGGTAGGCTTCCTGCTGATGGTGTATTTCAGATCATCTCTTTAACTGAAACTGAAATGATTTTGTTTACACCTCAAACAGTAGCAGGTGATAGTGGTTGGACTTGGCAGTTCAAACTACAATAAGTTAAGGAATTTTTAATTGTTAATTATTTGAATTAATTCCAAATGAAAAGAGGATTTTTTAATCAAAGTCCTCTTTTTTTAATTTCACATTTTAAAGTATCTATATAATGAAAATAATCAATCATTTGTTTTTGTTTGTTATGTTGGCTATTTTTTTTTCTTGTTCTTCAACTAGTAATGAAGATGATGAAGAGTTTTTGAATGCATCTTCATCTGCAGATTTAATAAGCCTAGAAGCAATTTATAAAAACTCAATATTTAATTTTACTATTGATGGAGTTAATGTTATTTGTGATAGAAAATTACCTTTTGAAGCTTCACAAATTACAATAAACAGTTTGTCAATTTCATCAAAAGCAACAGTGAACGTTAAAGTAGGGCAGTTTATTTCAGTATCAAATCAATCTTTTAATTTAACAGTTGTAGCAGAGGATGGAACTACTCAAAAAGATTATCAAGTTCAATTCCGTAAAGATGAACACAGAACAATTGTTGAAAAACATGGATTGTTGAAAGTCTCAGGGAATAAAATAGTTGGTGATGATAACGAACCGGTTAGTTTAGCTGGAAACAGTTTTTTTTGGAGCAATAATAATTGGGGAGGACATCGATTTTACAAAGCCTCTGTTGTAGATTGGTTAAAGATAGATTGGAATACAACGATTGTAAGAGCAGCAATGGGAGTAGACGATACAGGAGGTTATTTATCAGATAAGACTGCTAATAAATCAAGATTAAAAACAATCGTGGAAGCTGCAATAGATGCAGGCATATATGTAATTATTGACTGGCATTCACATCATGCTGAAAATTATGAAGATGAAGCTATTGCGTTTTTTCAAGAAATGGCTACTGAGTATGGTGAGTATAACAATATTATTTATGAAATTTATAACGAACCATTAGATATTTCATGGGATGATACCATAAAACCATATGCAGAAAAAGTAATATCAGCAATAAGAGAAATAGATCCTGA
>JBELHK010000048.1:11718-18418 GCA_042091415.1 Polaribacter sp.
CCGGAATTTTAACAAGGCAAATAAACAGAAATTGGAATGATTAGTTTTAGACACTTAAAAGTAAATATTTTTTACAAATTTATTTTTCTTGTACTCGTTGCTTGTGGAGGTGATTCAAATGATGAAAATATAGATATAATTGATGATATAATTTCTCCTAGTAATTTGAGTTTAGAAATTGATGTTGTTAATTCAGATAGTAATAATCCAAATGGAGATGGAAGTGGAATGGTAATTTTTAAAGTAACAGCAAATGATGCTGAAAAATATAAAATTATTACAGGTTCAGGAGATGAAATTGAGTCAACAAGTGGTACAATTAATTATACATATTCTCAAACCGGAGTAAATAATTATACAGTAACTGCATACGCTTATTCATCAACAGGTCATTCAGTATCATTGTTCAAAGGGTTTTCCATTTATGTAGAAGAACCTCCGTTAAGCCTTGTTTGGTCTGATGAGTTTGATACTGATGGAGCAATAAATGCCGATAATTGGACAGCAGAAATCGTTCCTCCAGACAATCAAGTAAATTGGTGGAATGGAGAAAAACAACATTATACAGACAGATTAGACAATGCCTATGTTTCTGATGGAACTTTAAAAATTGTAGCAAAAAAAGAAACTTACACATTTATAAATAGTAGAAATGAAAATATTACGAAAGAATATACTTCTGCAAGAATTAACACGCAAGACAAGTTTGAGTTTACTTATGGCAAAATTGATGTAAGAGCAAAGTTGCCAAAAGGTCAAGGAACTTGGCCGGCTATTTGGACTTTAGGAGCAAATATAGATCAAGTTAATTGGCCAGCTTGTGGAGAAATTGACATTATGGAGCATTGGGGACATGAACCAACAGAAGTTTCTAGTGCAACTCACAATACAGCCTGTCATGGTGGTTGTGGAGATGTTACTGTTGGGAAAACAATTTTAACAGATTATGATACAGAATTTCATGTATACTCAATTGTTTGGACAGAAGATGAAATAAGATTCTTAATAGACGATGAGTATAAGTATAAATACAGGCCTCAAACTAAAAATAATGATAATTGGCCTTATCAAGCAGATCAATTTATCATACTAAATGTTGCTATGGGAGGAAGTTGGTTTTCAATTGATTCTGATTTTACAGAATCAATTATGGAAGTTGATTATGTTCGAGTTTATCAATAAATTAATAAAATGAAAAGTACAAAATATATAAATATTGCAATTACAGTTTTAATTCTAACATTCGTTAATTGTAATAAAAAAACAAATACAAAAAGCCAAAATGCTATAGACAAGAAAGTAGATTCTTTGATAAGTATTATGACGATTGAAGAAAAAGTTGGTCAAATGAATCAGTATAACGGTTTTTGGAATGTTACTGGTCCAACTCCTAAAGAAGGTAATGCTGCTGAAAAGTATAAGCACTTAGAACAAGGTTTGGTTGGTTCTATGCTGAATGTAAGGGGTGTTAAAAATGTTAGAGCAGTGCAAAAAATTGCTGTAGAAAAAACAAGATTAGGAATTCCTTTAATAATTGGTTTTGATGTAATTCACGGTTATAAAACTTTGTCGCCAATTCCATTAGCAGAATCAGCAAGTTGGGATTTAGAAGCTATAGAAAAATCAGCAAGAAATGCGGCTATCGAAGCATCTGCTGAAGGAATTAATTGGACATTTGCTCCGATGATAGATGTTTCTAGAGATGCTCGTTGGGGAAGAGTAATGGAAGGAGCAGGTGAGGACTCTTATTTAGGAAGTAAGATAGCAGTTGCTCGAATAAAAGGATTTCAAGGAGATGATTTATCAGCACATAATACAATTGCAGCTACTGCAAAACATTTTGCTGCTTATGGTTTTTCAGAATCAGGAAAAGATTATAATACTGTAGATGTAGGTAAGTCAACACTTTATAATGTTATTTTACCTCCTTTTAAAGCTGCAAATGATGCTGGTGTAAGAACTTACATGAATTCTTTTAACGAATTAAATGGAATTCCTGCTACTGGAAATGAATTTCTTTTAAGAGATATTTTAAAAGGTGCTTGGGATTTTGATGGCTTTGTTGTTTCAGATTGGAACTCTGTTGGGGAGATGGTTACACATGGTCATGCAAAAGACAATGAACATGCTGCTGAAATAGCTGCAAATGCTGGTTCTGATATGGATATGGAATCTTATGCCTTTGTGAATTACTTAGTAAATCTCGTTAAAAAAGATAAGGTAAAAGAATCTGTAATTGATGATGCGGTAAGACGTATTTTAAAAGTGAAATTTGAGTTAGGTTTATTTGAAGATCCTTATAAATATTGTAACGAGGAAAGAGAAAAAGAATTAGTTGGCCACAAAGATTTACATGCGGATGCACTAGATATGGCAAAAAAATCCATCGTTTTATTAAAGAATGAAAATAATATTTTACCCCTTAAAAAAAATGGATTAGATATGTTGGTGATTGGTGATTTGGCAGATGATAAAACAAGTCCTTTAGGAAGTTGGAGGATAGCGGCTGAAGATAAAACTGCCGTTTCTGTACTAGAGGGATTAAATGAAAAAGGAACGCATAATATATCGTACAAATCTGGACCAAAATTATTCACTGGAAACCCTGAATTTGCAACAGAAGTAAATATTAATACTACTGATAAATCAGGATTTAAAGAGGCTGTTAATGCCGCTAAAAATAAAGATGTTGTAGTGATGGTTCTAGGTGAGCATGGCTTTCAATCAGGAGAGGCTAGAAGCAGAAGTAACTTACAATTACCAAGTTTTCAGCAAGAGTTATTAGAAGCAGTTTATAAAGTTAATAAGAATATTGTTTTAGTATTGTTAAATGGAAGACCTTTAGCGATAGAATGGGCAGATAAACACATCCCAGCGATAGTCGAAGCATGGCAACTTGGAACTCAAAGCGGTAAAGCCATTGCAGAAGTTTTGTACGGAGATTATAATCCTTCTGGGAAATTACCAATGACATTTCCAAGAAATGTAGGGCAAGTTCCCATTTATTACAATCATAAAAATACAGGAAGACCGAGTACAAGTCCAGGGCAAGTTTTTTGGTCTCATTATCAAGATATTACCAATGATCCTTTGTATGAGTTTGGTTATGGACTTAGTTATACAACTTTTGAGTATTCAGATTTACAACTTAGTTCTAATTCATTAAATAAAGATAATTCCTTAGATGTAAAGGTAACCTTAAAAAACACAGGTAAATATAAAGGTAAAGAAGTTGTGCAATTATATATAAGAGATCTTTTTGCAAGTGTTACAAGACCTGTTAAAGAATTGAAAGGATTTGAAATGGTTGAATTAAAACCAGGAGAATCTACTCAAGTTTCATTTAAAATTGATAAAGAGATGCTTTCTTTTTATAATAATAATTATGATTTTGTTGCGGAGCCAGGAGATTTTAAAGTCTTTGTTGGAGGTAGTTCAAAAACTCAATTAGAAGAAAGTTTCATTTTGAAAGAATAGTTTTCATGTTTTTTTGATAGATAATAGATTTTCTAAATATCTATTACGATTAAAGAAAGCACTTAACAAGTGCTTTCTTTTTTACAATAAGGTTTTAAAAGATACTTTTCATTCGAATTTTAAAGCTACATTTCAAATGAAGCCAATACAGGTAAATGATCTGAAAGCCAAAGATCATTTTGTAATGTTTTCTTAATGTGCATATAAGTTTTAAATCTTATATTTTTAGAAAAAATATAGTCTAATCGGTATTTTAAATCTGAGTTAACGTTAAAACCATTATATGTTCCTTTTTGCGTATTGATATTTTTTAGCGATTTATTTTTACCGTCAACTAGGTAGCTTTTTATGTACGAAATTGTTTCACTATTTTCATTATCATTAAAATCTCCCATAAGAATAGTTTTAGCATTTTTAGGTGTAATTTCCTTTATCTTTTGGATAATTAGTTTAGAACCTTTTATTCTTGATGTAGCTCCAATATGATCTAAATGTGTGTTAAAAACATAAATTTTTTCTTGTGAAATTTTATGCTCTAAAATTACATAAGTACAAATTCTTGGATATGATGCATCCCAACCTTTGGATGTAGTTTTTGGTGATTGTGATAGCCAAAATGTTTCAGTAGAAATTAACTTGAATGTAAGTTTATTAAAAAATATTGATGAATATTCTCCTTTAAAATTATTGTCTCTGTCAATACCAACAACATCAAAGTTTTGTAATTTCTTTTGTAAGAAATCTATTTGATGCTTTAAACCCTCTTGAATTCCAATAATTTCTGGATTCAAATTTTTCAACATCTTGGCTAAACCATTTTTTCTAAACTCCCATTTATTTTTGCCATCATTAGGTGAATCATATCTGATATTATAAGAGATAACAGTGATACTATCATGGTTAACTAAAAATGAATTTGCTGTATTTTTAAAATTTGATTTTGATCCAGTTTGTAAAATTTCTTTTCCCAAAGATGCTTCAAAACTTAAAATAGAGATTGTTAAAAATATTAGTATGAACTTATTTTTCATTTTACAATAACTTCTAACTTTTCTTTTACAGAATAAGAATTAACATTTATCGCAAGCATATTATTTTGATAAGACCAAAATTTTGCGTCTAATCTCTTACCGTTAATATTGATTGTTTTAGGATAATAATCAATATGCTTTATAATTAAGTTATAATTTCTCTCAGTAACATTATTTTCATAAAATCCATTTGTAGGATAAATCGTAATTTTATTTTCATTAGTTGATGATAATGAAAAATCAATTGTTGTCCATCGGTATTTATCTTTTTTATATTCAAGAGTTTTTCCATCATCTTCATAAAAATCAAAAGACGAATAATCAGCTTTAGAAAATTGATAAAATTCTATCACTAAATTTTCTAATGGAAGTTCATCTGTATAATTTAAATAAGTTCTTGTGGGAATAATTGCTCCCTCTTTGAAAAATAAAGGCATTTCATCAATAGGTTTTTTAACCATAGTTTCTATAGGCCCTTTAACTTCATCACCTGAAAAATAATCATACCAAACTCCTGGAGGAATCCATAAATTTTTGTTTCCTAAACCTTTAATTCCTTGTCCGTCTTCAGATGGTTTTGTAATTGGTGCAACTAAAATATCTTTTCCAATCATGTATTGAGATTCAGAATACTTATAAGCTTCTAAATAGCTAGGATAATTAATATACATCCCTTGCGTCATTATTAATCCTTTATCATATGCATTTCTATTTAGAGTGTATATATAAGGCATCATTTTATATTTGAGTTGCATGATCTTTTTAGCAGACTTCAAAACTGTAGAATTCCATAACCAAGGTCTTCTTATATGCATTTTTCTATCATCTAAAGTTACACCTCCTGTTGCATGTAATCTATTGAATGGAGTTAACGCACCGAATTGTATCCATCGTGTAAATAATTCACTTTTATCAAAATCATCATCATTTTTCCCCATATGTCCGCCAATATCATGAGACCAATAAACTCCATTGTTAGCTCCTTTTAGTGTAATTTCTATATTATAAGCCAAACTTTCCCAAGAAATATAGGTGTCTGCAGAAAAACCAATAGGATATTTATGATGATCAAAACTTCCTGAGCCTTGACGTGTTAAAACAATTGCTCTTTGTTTGTTGTAATTTTCTGTGGCCAAATAATATTCTTTTAAATTTTCAAGAGATGGAGTGCCGTCAACCCAATGAAAATCTAGACCAAGATCCATAATAGGAGCCAAGTAAGTATCAAAATAAGGTTTTATGTATGCTGGGTTTTCTTCACCATAAAGTCCTGTGCCTTTTATATTTTCCCACTTTGTAACTTTATAAATAGAATCAGTTCTTTTAACTAAACTATCGATATTTATACCTGTTTTTTTTGCAAACAACACAGATTTAGGGTCTTCAGGAATTAATGCTCCTGGATGATGATTAAACCCTACACGAATTCCGTTTTCATTAGTCCATTTTAGGAATTCTGGCATATTAGGGAAGTTGTTTTCATCAAAACGAGTTCCATACCAGCCATCTTTATGCCAATTCATATCAGGAACTATAACATCAATAGGGATTTTCTCTTTTCTAAATCTGTTGACAAAATTTACATAGTCTCTATCTTTAAAAGGTTGATATCTTGAAAACCAATTCCCTAAAGACCATTTTGGTAGCATTGGTATTTTACCGTTTAAATTTGTAAAATCTTTTAAAGCTGTTTTATAATCATCTCCATAAATAAAGAAAAAGTATTCAGAAGAGGTTCCTTCTGTATCATTATGTACTAATCTCTGATCTACTGTTTTTAGTATTGTAAACCCTTGTTGACTTAATAATCCATTAGGAAATTGTTTTGGAGTTGTTTGAGAAGCAGTATTGTAATCTTTGTGTTCAAGTCTTCCGTCCATTCTATCAGCACGCTGAATAACGCCTCCTAAGTTTTGTAAATCTTTTTTATTTACTGTTGATGAAACTGTAGCATCGTTTTTTTGAAATTCAACCAAAATTCTTTCTAGAATATTTCTGCTACTTTTTGTGTAAATAAATTTTTGTTTTGATGTACTAATTATTAATTGATTTTCAACTTCATCAACCTGAAAAGAAGTAAAGCTGTTATCATTTTTAAATTGAGAAATACTATCTTGAGGTATTACTTGAATTAAATTTTCTGAATGAACTATAAACTTTTGTCCATCAAAAAAAATAGTATTTTTTTCTTT
>JBELHK010000049.1:0-8946 GCA_042091415.1 Polaribacter sp.
TATTGCATCTATTAGTAAATAACCTTTTAAAATTTAGAACAAATGAAATTTAAATAAAAAGCATCCTTTTTAATCCTTATAAATTTTTACAATAAGCTCTCCTTTATCATTCATTGATGCTCTATACATACCAGATGTATTAAACTCAAAAGACATATTACCATTTTTATCTAAAGCCACAACACCTCCAGTACCTCCTAGTTTAGTTAATTTATCTTGTATAACATTACTTGTCGCTTCTTTTAAAGTTTTATTTTGATATTCTATTTGTGCAGAAATATCATAAGCAACCTGACTTCTAATAAAATACTCTCCCCAACCTGTAGATGAAACTCCACAAGTATTGTTATTTGCATATGTACCTGAACCAATAATTGGTGCATCGCCAATTCTACCCCAACGTTTGTTTGTCATTCCTCCTGTTGAAGTTCCAGCAGCAATATTACCTTCCTTATCTAATGCAACACAACCAACCGTGCCAAATTTGGCGTTTTTTATGTCTGAATCATAAAAATTTGCCGTTTTATCATCATGATCTAACTCTGTTTTTTCTCTATCTTTTATCCTTTGTAAAGAATTAAATCGTTTTTCTGTAAAAAAATATTTTGGATCAACAATTTCAAGTCCCTTTTCTTTAGCAAAAATAGAAGCTCCTTCTCCAGAAAGCATAACATGTTCTGAATCTGTCATCACTTTTATTGCTAATTCAATAGGGCTTTTTACATCTTTGACACCAGCTACAGCTCCTGCATTTAAAGTTTTTCCATCCATAAAAGAAGCATCTAACTCATTTGTGCCTGCATTTGTAAAAACAGCTCCTTTACCTGCATTAAATAATGGAGATTTTTCCATTACTTGAATTGTTTTCATAACAGCTTCTTGACTTGTTCCTCCATTTTTTAAAATTTTATATCCAACTTTTATTGCCTCAGTCAATTTAGCTTTGTATTCACTCTCTTTTTCTGGTGTCATATTCTTCTTTAAAATTGTACCAGCTCCTCCATGAATAATTATTGCAAACTCGTTAGTCTTTTGATTACTTGAAGTTTCAGATTGTAAATTACAACCAAAAAGGACAATTAATGAGAATAGTAAAAAAAGTATTTTTTTCATATTGTTTTATTTTAAACAGAATGCTGCTTTTTTGTTAAATTTATTTAGTTCTTATTTTATTTGTATTTTCGTTCCTCGAATTTAAACAACTAAAACATAATCACAAAATGACTGATTTTGGAATGGAGAAAGCCTTAGAGGATTTAGGGTTAAAAGATATTAATAATGGAACATCAACAGGTTCAAATAATTTTTCAAATGGTGAAATTATAGAATCTTATTCTCCTGTTGATGGAAAACTAATTGGAAAAGTAAAAACCTCTACAAGAGAAGATTACGATAAAGTGATGAGTGCTGCCACAAAAGCTTTTTTATCATGGAGAGAAATGCCTGCTCCACAAAGAGGAGAAATTGTTCGTCAATTTGGAAATAAACTTAGGGATTTAAAAGAGCCTTTAGGAAAGTTGGTTTCTTATGAAATGGGAAAATCTCTACAAGAAGGTTATGGTGAAGTTCAAGAAATGATTGATATCTGTGATTTTGCAGTTGGTTTATCTCGTCAATTAAACGGACAAACAATTCCTTCTGAAAGACCAGGTCATGTTATGAGAGAGCAATGGCATCCAATTGGTGTTGTTGGAATTATATCAGCATTTAATTTCCCTGTTGCTGTTTGGGCATGGAATACTGCTTTAGCTTGGATTTGTGGTGATGTTTGTGTTTGGAAAGGGTCTGAGAAAGCTCCTTTATGTGCTGTTGCTTGCCAAAATATAATTGCTGATATTCTTAAAGAAAATAATTTACCAGAAGGTATTTCTTGTATTGTAAATGGAGATTATAAAGTAGGTGAATATATGACTACTGATACTAGAATTCCTTTAGTTTCTGCAACAGGATCTACAAGAATGGGGAGAATTGTTGGTGCAACCGTTGCAAAACGTTTTGGAAAGTCTTTATTAGAATTAGGAGGAAATAACGCTATTATTATAACTCCAACTGCAGATTTAAAAGTAGTTGTTCCAGGAGCTGTTTTTGGTGCTGTAGGAACTTGTGGTCAAAGATGTACATCTACAAGAAGATTAATTATTCATGAATCTGTGTATGATAAAGTAAGAGATGCTATTGTTGGCGCTTACAAGCAATTAGTTATTGGAAATCCTTTAGATGAAAAAAATCACATTGGTCCTCTAATTGATCATGATGCAGTAAATACATATTTAGCCGCTATAGAAAAAGCTAAAAATGAAGGTGGAAATATTTTGGTTGAAGGTGGCGTATTATCTGGTGAAGGATATGAATCTGGATGTTATGTAAAACCAGCGATTATTGAAGCTGAAAATCATTTCGAAATTGTACAACATGAAACTTTTGCGCCTATTTTATATTTGATGAAATATTCTGGTGAAGTAGAAAATGCGATTGCAAAACAGAATGGTGTTGCACAAGGTTTATCATCTGCAATTATGACGAACGAAATGAAAGAAGCAGAAAAGTTCTTGTCTTTTGCAGGATCTGACTGTGGTATTGCTAATGTAAATATTGGAACTTCTGGCGCTGAAATTGGTGGAGCTTTTGGTGGAGAAAAAGAAACTGGTGGCGGACGTGAATCAGGTTCTGATGCTTGGAAAGTTTATATGAGACGCCAAACGAATACAATAAACTATTCCGATGAACTACCTTTAGCTCAAGGAATTAAATTTGATCTTTAAAAGATAAATTCAATCTTATATACTAAACCAGTTCTTTTGAACTGGTTTTTTTATGAAATTTAGATAATTTTCACATTTAACTATAAAACAACAACTTAAAAGTTATTTTTTTGTGAAAAAGAGCTAACTATCTGATTTTATGCTTAAAAAAATTGTAATTTAAAATGATATTATAAATACTAAGTGTATAATGTCTATATTCTTTAAAGCTGCAATAATTATTTGGTTTTTAGTTACCATATTATGGCTGTGGAGTATTCTAATTAAAAATGTAAGTATTGTTGATATATTTTGGGGTTTTGGTTTTGTAGTGGTTGATGCTTTTTATGTTTATAATTTAGAAAAAGTAAGCCCAAGAAATTTATTATTGCTTGTATTGGTTACAATTTGGGGATTACGATTAACACTTTATTTAGCTATTAGAAATATTGGCAAAGGAGAAGACTATAGATACCAACAATTCAGAAAAGACTATGGAGTAAATCGGTATTGGTGGTTTAGTTATTTTCAGGTTTTTCTGTTACAAGGTGCTTTAATTTTAATTGTTTCTTTACCTTTTTTCGGAGTTCATTTTAGTGAAACCTCTAGAGATTTATTTTGGCTAGATTACATTGCTCTTTTACTTTGGATTATCGGTTTTAGTTTTGAAGCTGGTGGCGATTATCAATTGTATCAGTTTAAAAGAAATCCTAAAAATGAAGGTAAAGTCTTAAATACAGGTTTTTGGAAATATACAAGACATCCTAATTATTTTGGTGATGCAGCAGTATGGTGGTCTTATGCTCTATTTAGCATTGCCGCAGGTGGATATTGGCAAATAGTAGGTTCTTTAATTATGACTTTTCTAATTATTAAAGTTTCTGGTGTTGCTATGTTAGAAAAGACACTAAAAAGCTCTAAAATTGAATATAAAAATTATATCAAAACAACAAACTCTTTTTTTCCTTGGTTTCCTAAAAAACTAAAATGATACATTTTTTAAGTGAAAATATCTGGTTTATTCTTTTTATCCTTTGGGGATTACCTTTAGGAATTTATAGAAGTCGTTTTCGGAAAATCGTTTATCAAACAGATAGTTGGTTAATCAATATAAAACCTTTATTTATAAAAGAATTAAAAGGATTATTTGGAAATATCTATCCAAAAAACAAGGAATATATTAAGCATAGAAACTTCTACAGGCTGTACTTGAGTATTTACACAATTCTCTTTACTCTGTATATGATTATATAACTAAACTGTATACAGAGTTGTTACAATTTTTCCTTTATCTCCCTCTAAATCTACAGTTAATAAATCTCTTTTTTCTTTAAAACTAAATAAAAAAGGAGGTTTCGTTATTTGTAATCCACTTTGTTTTTTTAGACGTATACCTTGTCCTGAAATAATATCTTTATTTGCAATAAAATCTCCTTTAGGTAAATGCTCTGTTAGAATTATGTATTTGTATTGTTTAAGTTTCTGTATTATCTTTTTAACTTCATTGTTAGACAAATGCTGCAATACTTGCCTAATTATTGCACAATCTGCTTTTGGTAAATCATCTTTTGAAATATCTAAACAATGAAACTCTAAGTTATCTTTTCGATACAATTTCGAATTAAATTCAATTAGACTTGAAACAATATCAACAGCAATGTATGTTTTTGCATATTCGATAAAATTTTTCCCAATATTGAAATCTCCACACCCTAAATCACAAACTACCAAGGGTGTTTTAAAAGAGTTTAAAAAAGAAGATACAACTTCAATATATGGCTTTATAATTGTAGGATTATGAGAACCATTTCCAGAATAAAATTTTGAGTTATTATTTCCCCAAAGTTTCATCTCGTAGATTTGCTCCATCACTTTATTTGTGGGCCAAGGTGTTTTATTTTTCTTTAATTTAGTCACAGTAAAAACTAATTGTACTTTACTTTTCGAATTATTCTCATAGCCTCTTTATATTTTAGATAAGTAGTTTTATCTTTTAAATTTTTGATATAAAACTTTGCCTTCTTTAGTTCGTTTGGAGCATCTAAAAATCCGTTTAAGTAACATAACAGAAAATTGGTAGGCAACCTAAAAACATCTTCATATTGGGTAACAGATAATGCTTCTTTTTGTTCAATTTTAGCTACAATCTCTTTGATATTACTATAAATATGGTTTATTATTGTTGCATCATATTTAGGAGGATTGAATAAGAATTCTTTTATAATATCGTGTTTGCCATTGTTTTTAAAGTGAATAATAGTTTTTTCTAATGGATAGTATTTTTCTTGATTATCTATTCCTAAAAAGATAAATTCGGTAATAATAAAAGAGTTTTTATTGTACTTTATTTTTACATCATCTAAAGCTGAAAAAAACAAGCGAACTTGTTCATTAATTAATTCGATATCTACTCTAGAAAAATAGATTTCATCATTAATTATTTTCTTTTCACCTGCCCAGCAAATTACAAATTGCTCATTAAAAACCTTATATTGAGGATTATATATTGCATTATGATTATTTATAAAATCGAAAACACCATTTAGAGTATGCTCAATATTGTTACTTGCATTTTTCTCTATTGACTCAACAAGATTCTTATTTGTATTTTTTAGTTCAAATTTAATCCCTAAAAATGGCATTGAATTACTTCCTCTTCTGTAAAAAATTGAGTTTTTTCTGTATTTCCAGGCATTTTTAAATAACGATGATATTTTATGATTGGGGTAAATTGTTACCAAGCCAATAACTTTATGCTTCGCTAATCTTGGAAAAGGAACATTTTCATATTGAATTTTTGGTGGATTTGTTAAATAAGCATTTACTAAATTTTGAATTTTACTGTCATCAAAAAAATCGACACCTAGAATTTTATTTTCCTCATCACTAACTCCTATTATTATATAAGAGTTGTTCTCTGGATTTGAATTAGATAATGCACAAATATGTTTTAAAAACTTAGCCTTTCCTTCTTTTGAACTTAAAGATAATTTTTGCTTCTTATCATAAAAACTATTCTCATCATTATGAGATAACAAATTTTTAATAAGTAAGCGTTTATTAATCATATCAATCTACTTCTCTCCCCAAGGCAGCTTGCCATAAAGAAAACCAATCTTCTAACTCTAATTGAAGCTTTAAAGCTTTATTGGCTTGAATTATTCTTTGCTTATTTGTAGTACCTACTACAGGTGAAATTTTTGAAGGATGTTTTACTATCCAAGACAATAAAATGGTATCTTCAGAAACATCGTATTTTTTAGATAAATGTAATAACTCTTTTTTTATCCTTTTAGTTTGATCATTGTCTTCTGTAAAATATTTCCCTAAAGGACCCCAAGCCATAGGTTGAATATTATTATTTTGCATATGTGCAAGGTTTCCATTAATCATTGCAGAATTATTTATCAATGAAAACTCTATCTGATTAACTGAAACAGGAACTTCTGCTTTTATTAAATCTACTTGCTCAGGCGTAAAGTTTGATACTCCAAAATTGATAATTTTACCCTCATCTTTTAATATTGATATCGCTTCTGCAATTTCTAATGGATTCATTAAAGGACTTGGTCTATGCAATAGAAAAACATCTAAATAATCAGTATTGAGATTTTTTAGAGAATTTTCTGCACTCCAAATGATATAATCTTTAGAATAATTATAATGTTTAATGCTATTATTTCTTGTTTGACCTGGGTTTTGAATTCCGCATTTTGTAATAATCGATATTTCTTCCCTTTTAAAACCTCCTTTTTTTAAAGCTTTTCCAAATTCAGATTCTGTAGTGTAATCTCCATATAAATCTGCATGATCAAATACTGAATTTCCTTTTTCTAAACAAAATTCAATCATATCAACTTGTTCATCAATAGAGAAGTGTTTTCCCCATTTTCCCCAAGACATACAACCGATAATAATTTTTGAGTTTAAATTCACTTTAACTTTTATTTATCATTGTAGCACTTGCTTGAGCTGTAGGGTACACTACTAAATCCTCAATATTAACATGATAAGGTCTTGTAACTACAAAATGGATGATATCTGCTATATCTTCTGCTTGCAATGCTTTATAGCCTTGATAAACTGTTTTAGCTCTCTCTTTATCGCCTTTAAAGCGCACATCTGAAAATTCTGTTTGTACTAATCCTGGGTGAATACCTGCAACTCTAATATTATATTCGTTTAAATCTAATCGCATTGACTTATTTAAAGCATTTACAGCAAACTTTGATGCACAATACACATTTCCGTTTCTGTACACATCTTTACCTGCGATAGAACCAATATTTACAATAAAACCAGTATTATTTTCTATCATTTTTGGAAGAATTGCTTTGGTTACGTACAATAAGCCTTTTACATTGATGTCTAGCATTGCATCCCAATCATCTACACTACCATCTTGTATAGTTGACAAACCATGAGCGTTCCCTGCATTATTAACTAAAATATCTATATTTTTAAAGCTTTCAGGCAAAGAATTAATCGCATTATTTACTTGCTCTTTTTTAGAAACATCAAATAGTAAGGTTGTTACATCTGTTTGTTTACCTAATCGATCTTTTAATTCTTCTAAACGATTTTTTCTTCTCCCACATAAAATAAGTCTAAATCCATTTTTGGCAAGTAATTCTGATGTTGCTTTACCTATTCCTGATGTTGCTCCTGTAATGAATGCTGTTTTCATTTAAAAAATATTTGTGTTTTAAAATTATAAAAAGAAGTGGCATTGTTCAGGGTTTTATTAGTAAAATTTTCATCAATTATTAACAAAGAAAAAACCACCCTAAAAAGGGTGGTTTCTCTTTCAATTGGCTATTTGAGAAATAGCCAATCAAAAATCAACTAACCAAACTTTACTTTATATATCTTCTGTTTTTAACTTTTCTACTTATTTTAATTCTTTTTCTATTGTTATTTCTTACAATATCTTTAGCAGTCTTAACTTTTTTACTGTTTTTATCGTTTTTTAAATATTGTATAAAACCTAAGCCCGTAAAATCATATGTTGTATTTGAGTTTAAATGATATAGCTGGATATTATTATCATTTGTAACGGTTAATTCAAACTCTTCTATATCTCCAACATCATAATTCAATGTTAAAATTTTTAAATCTTCATATCCATTAACATCAAATATTTCATAAGCTCCAACATAATCCCAATTAATATAATCAACTTGTGTGCCAAAGTAATCTTGTGAACTATAAAAGGTTGTTATATTTTCTGGAGTAAATTGCAAAAAATTTTCATTATCAAATGGATTTGAAACATCTTCAAAAGTTCCTGTTTTCTCCCATGCAATATATTCTTGTAAAAAATACTCTATGTTTTCATAGAATAACTTATCATAATCAAAATTATTCACATTATAACCTATTAAATAGTAGCTTACATTCTGATTATAATTGTATAAACGGATTTCGTTATTTGACATAACTGTTACATCAAAATTAACAATGCCGTCAATATCATGATTCGTTTCTAAAAAACCATTAAATGTATTGTAAAGCCCAACATCAATTCCCAAGCCATTTCCTGTAAAACCTATATCAGCAATATTATTATTTGCATATAAAATACCATTATTGAATGATAATGTAAACGCTCTTGAAACAAAGGGTATATCTCCAAAACCAACAGTTCTGTGATAATCTACATACCATAAATCGTAAGTTGTAAGAACATCTTCTAAAGTTGGTTCTATAATAAATTCTTCTTCATAGGAACCTGAACAAGAACTTAAAAAAAATCCTGAAATAAGAATAGTAAAAAATAGTTTTAAAGATTTCATAAGCATTATAATGATGGTTATGCAAATGAATATTCAATTTGTGTGCCAAACTATAAATTTATTAAAACCTTCTATTTTATTATTGATAATAATCTGTGTCTAGCTTTTTTATATTTCTAATTTTAAAGTATTTATTTTTTCCTTTCTCTTTGTATAATAAAACAGCCTCATTCTCTTCTAATTCAAAAGGATATTTGTTCAATTCTAGTAAATTATTTTCAAATTCACTTTTAGAGTCTTTATTCAGAATTAAATCCTCTTTTTGTTTTTCTGTAAAATTTGCTACTATATATTTTAACTCTTTTTCTTCGATTAAATCAATAACAGTTTCTTTATTTTGAAAATAGAGTTTAGAAAAAACAATATTTGTTGTGTTTTTGAAGCTTATAATAACTTTTGTACCCTTAACA
>JBELHK010000049.1:9046-16087 GCA_042091415.1 Polaribacter sp.
AATTCTTGTGCGTTATCTGTTGCTTTGTGCATTGCTGTCATACGTGCGCCATGTTCTGAAGCAAAACTATCTCTTAAAGCCTTATATAATTGGGTCTTTAAAGATTTTGGAATTAAAGCTTCAATAATTTCTTCTTTTGATGGCTCAAAAATATAATCAGAGTTTACAGCATTAGCATCTCCACCTTCAATTGGTTTAATAGGCAAAAATTGTTCAACTTGTGCTATTTGAGTCGCTGCATTTTTAAATTGATTGTATACTAATTCAATTTTATCATAGCTACCATCTACAAATAAACTCATTAACTTTTCTGCAATTAATGCAACATTATCAAAAGTTAACTCATCAAATATATCATTTCTAGAAGCAACAAGATTATATGATTTAGATAATAAATCACCACCTTTTTTACCTATTGCAAATAAGTCAACATCAACATTAGAATATTTTTCATTGATAGTTTTTACAACTTCCTTAGTTATAGAAGAATTAAAACCACCACATAAACCTCTATTTGATGTTACTACAACCAATAAGACTTTAGAAACTTCTCTTTGTGTAGAATAAGCGCCTCCTGTATTTCCGTCTAAAGTTGCACTTAAGTTTTGTAAAAGCTCAGTCAATTTAGAAGAATAAGGTCTCATTGCAACAATAGCATCTTGCGCCTTTTTCAATTTTGCAGCAGAAACCATTTTCATAGCAGAAGTAATCTGCATTGTAGATTTAATGGAGGTAATTCTGTTACGTATTTCTTTTAAGTTTGCCATACTATAGTTGTTAGTTGTTCGCTTTTAATTATATGATAAACTAAAAGCGAACGTCTATTTTATTATGCAAAATGTTTAGATATCTCTTTAGCTGCAGCTTCTAATGTAGAAGTAGCTTCATCAGTCAATTTCCCTGACTTTAATACATCTAAAACATCTCTATGTTTAGCATTTAAATAATCGATATAATCTTTTTCGAATTTCTTAACTTGATTAACAGGAACGTCTTTTAACAAGTTTTTAGAACCTGCATATATAATTGCAATTTGGTCTTCAACAGTGAAAGGATCGTTTTGAGCTTGCTTTAAAATTTCAACGTTACGCTGTCCTTTAGAAATAACGTTCATTGTAGCAGCATCTAAATCAGAACCAAACTTAGCAAACGCTTCTAATTCACGGAATTGCGCTTGGTCTAATTTTAATGTTCCAGATACTTTTTTCATTGATTTAATCTGAGCGTTACCTCCAACACGAGATACAGAAATACCAACGTTAATTGCTGGACGAACACCTGAATTAAATAAATCTGATTCTAAGAAGATCTGACCATCAGTAATAGAAATTACATTTGTTGGGATATATGCAGATACGTCTCCTGCTTGAGTTTCAATAATTGGTAAAGCTGTTAAAGAACCTCCTCCTTTTATTTTACCAACTAATGAAGCTGGAACGTCATTCATTTGTGATGCAATTGTATCATCGTTAATTACCTTTGCAGATCTTTCTAATAATCTTGAGTGTAAGTAAAAAACATCACCAGGATAAGCTTCACGTCCTGGAGGTCTTCTTAATAATAAAGAAACCTCTCTATATGCAACTGCTTGTTTTGATAAATCATCATAAATGATTAAAGCAGGTCTTCCTGTATCTCTAAAATATTCCCCTATTGCAGCTCCTGCAAATGGTGCATATACTTGCATTGGCGCAGGATCAGAAGCATTCGCAGCAACAATAGTCGTATAATCTAAAGCTCCTTTATCTTCTAACATATTAGCAATAGCAGCTACTGTAGAAGCTTTTTGTCCTATCGCAACGTATATACAGAAAACTGGTTCTCCAGCATCATAAAATTCTTTTTGATTAAGAATAGTATCAATTGCTACTGTAGATTTTCCTGTTTGACGATCTCCAATAATTAATTCTCTTTGACCTCTTCCAACAGGAATCATAGCGTCAATAGATTTAATACCTGTTTGTAATGGTTCTGTTACTGGCTCTCTATAGATAACTCCAGGAGCTTTACGCTCTAAAGGCATTTCAAAAGTTTCTCCTTTTATTGGCCCTTTACCATCAATAGGATTTCCTAATGTATCTAAAACTCTACCAACAACTCCTTCACCAGCTCTTAAAGATGCAATTCTTTCTGTTCTCTTAACAGTTGAACCTTCTTTAATAGAAGTTGAAGCACCTAATAATACAACACCTGCATTATCTTCTTCTAAATTTAAAACGATTCCTTCTAAACCGTTTTCAAATTCTACTAATTCACCATATTGAACATTAGATAAACCGTAAACACGAGCAATACCATCACCCACTTGTAATACAGTTCCTACTTCACTTAAAGAAGCTTGTGCTTCAAAGTTTGTTAATTGTTCTTTTAAAATTGCTGATACTTCAGCTGGTTTAATACTTGCCATCTTTTCTAATTTGATGTATAATTAAATTTTTGGTATGTAATCGCTATTATCGAATTCTTTTTTCAATTCATTTAAATGGTTAGAGATACTTGCATCATATTGCACATCTCCTACACGTAAAATAAATCCTCCTAAAATATTAGGATCAATTTCGTTTTCTAAATTTGCTTTTTCTCCAGTTAAAGAGACTATTTTATCTAAAACTAATGCCTCCACTTCTTTTGTTAATGGAACTGCAGTAGTTACTTTAGCGACTTGAGTATTTTTATAAAAATCATAAATGATAGTATATTGTTTTGCAATAGATACTAACATCGAAATTCTTTTATTTTCTTGCAATAAATTGAAAAGTCCTAAACTAATGTTATTTACATTTTTTGTAAATACAGACTTTAAAACATTCATTTTATCTGCAGACTTAATTATGGGACTTTTTAGCACAACATCTAATTGTTGATTTTCAGATATTGTAGTTGCAATTAATTGCATATCTTCATTTACAACAGATTCTACTTTTGCGTCTTTAGCAAGGTTTAAAATTGCTTTTGCATAACGTAATGCTGCTCTTGCGTCTTTCATAAATCTAGTTTAAAGTAACGTCTTTTAAAGTTTCTTCAACTAATTTTAGTTGATCATCTTTTGAAGACAATTCTTTTTTAATTACAGTTTCAGCTATACCAATTGACAACTCTGCAACGTTTTTCTTTAACTCTGCTAATGCCGCTTGTTTTTCTTGCTGAATTGAAGCCTGCGCACTTTCAATTAGTTTTGTTGTTACTTCTTTGGCATCTTCTTTGGCATCAGAAATCATTTTATCTTTAATATCTCTTGCCTCTTTCATCATTGCATCTCTTTCAGCTCTAGCTTCTTTAAGAAGTCTTTCATTATCTGCTTGTAGATTTTGCATTTCTCTTTTTGCATTTTCTGCTGCAGCTAAAGCGTCTTCAATACCTGATTCTCTTTCTTCAAGAGAATTCATAATCGGTTTCCAAGCAAATTTTACCATTAAACCAATTAAAGCCAATAATAAAACTGTTTGAACTATAAATAATCCTGGTGAAAAATCATTTAATAATGCTTCCATTTTATAAACTTAAAATTTATATTTTTTTGTTTTTTTGTTTAATTTTTAAAATAGGTTCTGTAACCAACCGTTACAGAATCCTATTTTAAGTTTTGTTTGGGTTCTATTAACCTTTTCCTAAGATTAATGCACCAAATGCTAAACCTTCTAAAAGTGCTGCAACAATAATCATTGCTGTTTGGATTTTACCAGCTGCTTCTGGCTGACGAGCAATACCTTCCATTGCTTTTCCACCAATTTGACCTAATCCTAATCCTGCTCCGATTACTACTAATCCTGCTCCAATTAAATTGTACATAATAATTGTATTTATATTAAATTAAACAAACTTGTATTAATGATGGTCATCATGGTCTTCTACAGCTGAACCGATAAATAATGCTGAAAGCATTGTAAAGATATAAGCTTGTAAAAAAGCCACTAAAACCTCAATTAATATTATTAAAAATGATAACACTACAGATAAGAATGTTGCTCCTGCAACACCTATTGTCTGTTTTAGTGTAAACATAATTGCTATCAAACTCATTACTACAATATGACCTGCAGTAATATTTGCGAATAAACGCACTAATAAAGAAAAAGGCTTAATTAATAGTGCACCAGCTAATTCTATAATTGCTAATACCGGCCTTATTAACACAGGAACTCCTGGCATCCAAATCATATGCATCCAATATCCTTTTGTACCACTAAATGAGTAAATCACCAAAGTAAATATCGCTAAACAAGCAGTTACAGCTAACTGACCTGTAACATTAAATCCAAAAGGCATCATACCTAGTAAGTTTAAAACCCAGATAAAGAAAAATACTGTTAATAAATAACCTGTAAATCTTCTATAGTGTTTTTCTCCAATATTTGGCCTTGCTATTTCATCTCTCACATAGATAACTAAAGGCTCTAAAATTCTTGAAAAACCTGTTGGAATCTTTTTCGTCTTATATTGTTTTGCCAATCTTGAAAACCAAAGCAATAAAAACAAGCCAACTAATAAAATACCGAAAACACTTTTTGTGATTGAAAAATCTAAAATCTTGTGTGCATTAGTTGCGTGGTGAGATTCATCAAAAGAAACTGTTGCAGCTCCATTATCTAACTCGTAAATTTTTGAGTGAATTTTTGCAAATTTCAACCCTTTTTTTTCAACAATTACATGCCCATCATCATTATGATGAAACTCAGAAGACATAAAAGCAACTAAACCTTCACTCGTCCATAAAATTACTGGTAAAGGAAAACCAACATGCACTCTTTCATTATTGTCATTTGTGTAAGACCATAATGCAAAATCATGAGAGTCTTTGATGTGATGTTGAATGTATGCATCTACTTCTTCTTTCGTATTTACACGCTCACCGTCATTCTGATTATCGTGTTTTTTATCTGTAGCAGAAGCAAAAACTGTAGTCGTATAAAGGGCTACTATTGCTATCGTAAGAAATTGGATTGTTTTTTGTGCAATCTTCATTGTAAAAATACGCTTTCTAAATTTCGCGCAAAGTTACGGATTAAATCAGAACTACAAACTCTTTTTTAGGTATTTTTTCTATTCTTTTTGATTCAAGATTTTTGACACGAAAATGACTTCTGTTAATAAAAAAATTAAAACAGGAATTAATAAAGAAATTCTTGAAGAAAAGAGCAATTCTTGTTCGCTAAATATTGATTCATAAAAGATTATACAAAATAATATAATTTTCAAAAACAAAACTCCTAAATAGAGAAAACCTAATTGAGAAAAAAAATTATTAACAGTAGAAAGGAGTAAGAAATTTATACAAACTAAAGATGAAAAACCCGCATGAAAAAGATATACTTTTCTTAAAGAAAAAGGCAAATAAATTTCATTTTTTAAAAGAATATATTCATGAATATTATAACATAATAAAAACAATGTAAAAAAAACGAACGTATATAAAATGAACTTTTTAATCATTAATTCTGCTTGCTTGTTTTATCAATGAATAAATTGCCAAAAATATTGAAAGTAAAGTGATTGCTTCTGTTAAAAATGTTTTTTCAAAAACTTGATCTAACCATTCTCCCAAAAGGAAACCAAGATAAATGGTTAAACCCATTTGCAAGCCCGCTCCAGAAAGCTGAATTGCCTTATTTAAAGGCTTTTTTGATTTGTTCTCTTTATTTTCTAGATTTTTTTTGTCTGGCTTTCGATTCTCTATCATTTTCTTTTTTTTCCTCCTCTGATAAAACCCTCATTACACAAGATGCATTAAAAGCAGCTCCTGGTTCAACAGATAATTTACCAACAATAACTTCTCCAGAAATGTCTGCAGTAGCTTTTAATGCCAATGTTTTTTTCACTTCTAATTTACCCGAAAATTTCCCTTCTATATCTGCATTTAATGAGTCAATTTTTCCGCTTACAATACCCGATGCTCCTATAATAACTCTTCCGTTTGTGTTTAAAGTACCTTCTAAAGTACCATCAATTCTAAAATCTCCTTCAGAATTAATATCTCCTACAATTGTCGTTTTTTTGGCAATTATATTTCTCTCCATTTCTAATTATTTATTTGCTCTTTAATTTATCTAAGATTTCTTTTGCTCTTTTTCCTTGATCTGTGTTTCCATAGCTAACAAAAACAAATTCTAATGCTTTTTTATAGGTTTCTTTATCTTTTGATTTACCAATCGCCAATGCCTTTAAGAGATGGAACTTTGCAAGCATTTCTGAATTTGGTATAGATATAATGTAGTTGTCTATATTAGCAATAACCTCTTCATATTTATCTTCTTTATAGAGATAATAATATTCTTTATAAGTAGTTTCGACATCATCAACTTCTTCTTTGTCGGTCACTTCTGCATCTGGGTTTTGAATTATTTGTGCAAAAATTGTTTCTGGATATTCTTCTAAAATTATAGTTTTATGAATAGTTGCTTTTTCTTGGTTTTCTTGACTATTATAAATTTGATATAAATGCCAATTTATTGGTAGTATTAATTCTTTTGCAGGATTTAATTTTGATAATCTTTCTAACCTCTCTATTGCTAAATCATTATTTTTAAATTGTTCTTTATAAATCAATCCTAATTCATATAAAGCTTGATTTCGATCAATCTTTAAACTATCTATAACCGAAGTTTCTGTTGGTATTGTCTTTAAATAAGAATCTAAATTATACTTTTCATTTATTTTATCTACTTTCTCAGTTTCTATATTTGAAGCTATTGTTGCTTTATCTGACCACCTCCAATTATCTTCTAATTTTCTTGTCCCCCAGATTTTTTTAAACTCTGTTTTACCAAAACTCAACGATTGATTATTGTAAAAATACCAACTTCCTTTTTTTGCTGACTGTAATGAAGACGTATTATTTGCAAAAGCAAGTTGATTTAATCTTAACTGAGCCGCTTCTTCATCTGCCTTTTTAATTTTTTTTATGTAATCTTCGAAAAACTTTTTTTGTTCTTCTTTCGACAAGGATGCAATTTTTATAATACTATCGTTTTTTGTAATTGTATTTTCAAATTTAATGAGCGATGCTAAATTTTTATGTTTTCGTTTTACTCTTCTAATTCTTAA
>JBELHK010000049.1:16187-18061 GCA_042091415.1 Polaribacter sp.
CTCTTAAAGATTTGTTGTAGCTATCAATTGCTAAATTGATACTATCTTTTTCTTGAAGTAACACAGCTTTTTGATAATATAATTCATCTAAATAAGGTCTGTTATCTCTGTTTTTTATCAGTTTTTCTAGAGTTTCTAAAACAACAGTAGATGTAGAATCATTTGGAGCATTTTTTGCTAATTCTATATTTGCATGAATTCTATATTTATAGGGCGCTTTTTTAAAATTTATCAATCTTTTAAAAACCTGACTTGCAGAATCTTTTTTATTTTCATCTGCGTATATTTGACCAAGAATAAATAAGTTTCTTGCTGCTTGTGTTTTGTTTTCTAAAGTTCTTGTTGCTAAATGAAGACTCTTTTTTACTTTTTGTAAACTATCAATTTTTACATAAGCCATTGCTAAAGTTGTATAGCCTTGTTCTTTAATTCTATTCGGCCAATCTGCCTCAAAAGTATCTTTAACAACCAATAAAAGCTTCATACTTTCAATAGCGGTATCTTCAAAATCATTTCTGATGTTTGCTTTTGCTCTCCAAATTTTTGTTTCAGCAATTAAACTGGCATTTGGGTATTTTGCAATAACATAATTGAACGCTTCAATGGCAGGGATAAATCTTTGTTGATAATATCTTGCTTTACCAAGTAGTAAATAAGCGTCGTCTATTTGACGATTTCGCTCGGCACCACTAATATTCATTCCGTGTTTTTGGATAGCTTTTACTGCTTTTTCTTCTGCTTTTTCAAAAGTAGTAGCTTCTTTTTTTGTTTGATTATTTGGTTTATCAAACCCAAAACCAGGACCGCTCTGAAATTTAGGAACTACAAATTTATCCTCTTCAAATTCAATTGGTTCAATTGGCAGACGTTGAAACCAATCGTCTTTATAATTATTGTTAATTTCTTCAACACCTTGCTTAAGGGCTTCTTTACCATTAAACAAAACATTGTATTTAGTAACCATTGCTTGGTAATTTCTACTAACAATAGTGTCTTTTTTAGGTCCACAAGAATGGAAGACCAAAAAAAGTGATAAAAAAGAGAATATTTTAACTGTGTTTTTCACACTGGTAAATCTAAAGTAAATATTGGTTTTACAAAACTAAAAGCTCCTATTTACAACTAAATTCTATTGATTTTAGTATAAATAAGAGCGTAAAAATAGCAATTAAAAAGATATTGAGTATTTAAACAGAAAAATAGCTTTCTAATTCTTGTAAAGTTTCTTGAGAGGTTTTAATATCTTTTACCACTTTACCTTTATCTAGAACAACAATTCTTTCACATACTTCTGTTACGTGTGTTAAATCGTGACTTGATATTAAAACGGTAATTTCTCTATTTTCGGTTAATGTCTTGATAATTTTCTTTAGCCTAATTTGAGTTGTAGGGTCTAAATTAGCAAAAGGCTCATCTAAAATTACCACTTGAGGATTACCCATCATAGCAGCAATAATGCCTACTTTTTTCTGATTTCCTTTGCTTAAATCTCTCAGATATTTTTTCTTTCCTAAAATTTCATCATTAAAAAATTCATCAAATTGAGATAAAAACTTTTTTACATCAGCTTTGTTCATCCCTCTTAAATCTCCGATAAATTCGAAATATTCTTCTGCTGTTAAATAACCAATCAAAAAAGATTCATCAATAAAAGAACCTGTAAAATTTTTCCAAACTTCACTTGTATTAACTTGAATATCGTTATTTATAATTGCACCTGATGTTGGCCTTATTAAGTCTAAAAGTATATTAAATAGAGTTGTTTTTCCTGCGCCATTATTACCAACTAAACCAAAACTTTGTCCTGTAGGGATTTCTAAAGATTCTATATTTAATACCTCTGCTTTTCCGTATTTTTTTGAAAGTTGCGTAGT
>JBELHK010000050.1:0-17678 GCA_042091415.1 Polaribacter sp.
ATATGTTAATTTTGCAAGTAAGTTTTTAGAGTAAAGGGATTAAAATGAAAGTATACTTTTTATTACTTTAAGTTTTAACTCAAAAATTTATATTATTTCAAATCTAATTCTATAAGTGTGAATTATCTCAAAATTATATTATTCTTACTTTTATCATCTCAACTCTGTGCTCAGAAAACGCATAAAATTCTTCAAACCAAAAATTACAAGTTTACTAATATAAACCCAGATAAAGGGTTACTAGAAAATACAGTGCAAACTATATTTCAAGACTCGCAAGGTTTTATGTGGTTCGGAACCCCCAATGGTTTGTATAAATATGATGGCTATAATTATAAAGCTTACAGGAATAATTATAGAGATCCATTTAGTCTTTCTGAAAATTCAGTTACCGCTTTGTTGGAAGACAAAGAAGGATTACTCTGGATAGGTACAGAGAAAAATTTAAATGTATTAGATAGAAAAACAGGTAAATTTTACAGTTATTTAAATTCATACAACGAACAAAAAGCGGCAAATAAAAATATAAAGGTAAATGATATTGTTCAAGGTGACGATGGTGTTATCTGGATTGCTACTACTAATGGCTTGTTCGAAGTAATCGAAAATAAAGAAGTCCCGTTTTCTTTCTCCTTCAAAAAAATAGATGACAAAATAATTTCTACGGTATACATTGCTGCTTTACATAAAAGAGAGAATGGTGAAATTTTAATAGGTACAAGCCAGGGCTTAAAAAGAATTCTTCCTAAAATTCAATCAAATGAAAAAAATCACGAATTAGAACAGATAAAACAATTTGATGGTCAAACCATTCTGTCTTTTTTTGAGGATAATAATAATACTATTTGGGTGGGAACAAATAAGGGACTCTCCAAAATAGTTTACAACAAAATTTCTAGGACAGAATTAATTAGTAAAGTATCTCTTAATGGTTTGAAAACAACGATTAAAAATATTACTTCAGATACTAAAGGAAACATTTGGTTTGGTACACGTAATGATGGCTTATACTTACTGAATACAAAAAACAATAAACTTAAACAATTCAAAAAGAACGTTAAACCCGAAAGTTCTCAATTAAAAAGTAATTCTATTTCAGATTTATACAAGGATCAATCAGGAATATTATGGATTGGAACAATTACTGGGGGACTTAGTAAAATAGATTTGTTTAAGAAAAATTTTATTCATTTAAAACAAGATTCAAATGGAAATGCTAGTTTAAGTGATAATTTAATAAACGCTTTTTATGAAGAGTCTAACCAAGAAGTTTGGATTGGAACTTTTAATGGAGGTTTAAATAAACTCTTTTTTAAAGATGGAGATATATTTTTTAAAAATATTTCATTGAATAGTAACAAATCTATCACTGAAAAAGTCTTTTCTCTATGTAAGGATAATTTTGGGTATTTATGGGTGGCAACCAGTTCTAATGGGTTGTATCGTTTAAAGCTTGATAAAAACAACAATGTTATTAAAAAAACAAACTTTAATGTTTTAAATACGAACGGTAATCTTGGAACAAATAACATTCACTTTCTTTACAAAGATAAAATTGGTGACATTTGGATGGGGTCTTTTGCGGGGGGCGGTTTGATGAGGTTTAGACCTAAAAGACATGGAAATGACTTACCAATAGTTTCTCGATATAATTCGGCTATTAGTAGTAAATTTAATTTGACTAGTAATAGATTAACAGCCATATATGAGGATAAAAAAGGGATTTTATGGGTAGGAACAAGAGGGGGTTTAAACAAAATATATCGTGATAATAATAATGAACCTTCTGAAATAATCCAATACGTTCACCAGGAAAATGACCTAAGTAGTTTAATTAATAATGACATATTTACAATTCAAGAGGATTATTCTGGAACAATTTGGATTGGGAGTTTTGGGGGAGGTATCAGTAAAATAGTAAATACAAAAAAAGATGGTAAAACGCACACTCATTTTGTTCACTACGGTGAGAAAGAAGGCTTAGCAAGTGACGCGGTTTACGGAATTTTAGAAGATAGTAATAAAAACCTTTGGATAAGCACAAATAATGGAATATCCAGATTTAATATTGAAAACAATAACTTTAAAAACTACAATATATCAGATGGTTTGCAAGCAAGAAATTTTAGAAAATTTGCTTTTCACAAAAGTCCTTCCGGAATTTTATATTTTGGCGGAATTAATGGCTTTAACGTATTTCATCCTAACGATATTCTAGATTCTCGTTTTTTACCGAAAACAGTTATTACAAATTTAAATATTGATAATAAACCAGTTAAAGTTTCTGACACTATTTCTGGTGAAATCATATTATCTAAAGCAATTAACTTCACTGAAGAAATTGAATTAAAATATCAAAATGGTTCATTTTCATTTGACTTTGCCGCTTTACAATTTGTGTCTCCTGAGCAAAATAAATACGCATATATGCTCGAAGGCTATGATGATGACTGGATTTACAGCGATGCCAAAAGACGTTTTGTGGGGTATTCAAACTTAAATGATGGAAATTATACTTTTAAAGTAAAATCTGCAAATAAAGATAATTTATGGAATGATGATTACGCTCAAATAGAAGTAGTAATTTTACCCCCATTTTGGAAAACTTGGTGGATGTATATTATATATTTATTGATATTTCTTACTTTACTCGCTATCTACAGAAATTATATAATTCAAAAAGAGAAGTACAACACTCAAATTAAAATAGAGAAATTTGAAAAGGAAAAAATAAAGGAAGTACATAATATGAAACTTCAATTTTTCACCAATATATCTCATGAATTTAAAACCCCTTTAACTCTCATATTAGGGCCTTTAGAAAAACTTTTAGAGTCTGATAAAACAAGTAATTCTGTAAAAGAAATGTTAGTTTTAATGCAACGTAATGCAAATCAATTATACAAACTAATTCAGCAAGTCTTAGAGTTTAGAAAAATTGAAAATAACGAATTAAAATTATCTGTTTCAAAGATAGATGTCGTTAATTTTTGTAAAGAACTAACGGACTCTTTTCAAGTACTAGCCAATAAAAAAAATATTGAAATTGTTTTTAAAAGCAACCAAGATGAATTTATAGATTGGTTTGATTTTGATAAGCTTGAAAAGATTGTTAACAACCTAATGTCTAATGCCTTAAAATTTACTCCTGAACATGGTAAAATATCAATTAAAGTATCTGTAAATAATAACTCGACAAGTCAAGGTTTTAATGATTTATCAAATAATAATGTTGAAATAACAGTGAAAGATACAGGGTATGGAATTCCGAAAGATAAACTTCCGTTCATCTTTAAGCGATTTTATCAAGTGAATTCTCTAGATGGTGATCATATGGGCTCTGGTGTTGGATTGGCGTTAACAAAATCATTGGTTAAGCTTCATAATGGAGAAATATTTGTAAGCAGTAAAGTTACGAAGGGAACTAAATTTATTGTTCGCCTTCCTGTTGGTGTGGAGTATGCTAATATTGATAATGACAATACTGAGTTTTTAGAAGAAAATGAGCTGATTGAAGATGCAGTTTTTGAGACAGAGTTAGAGCCAGTGCAATCTGAAGCTCCTGTACTAAATAAAGAGGGAGAAATTAAACTGAGTAAACTGCCACTAATTTTAATTGTTGAGGATCAGGTGGATATGAGAACTTTTATTAAAAGTCTTTTATCTGAAACTTATCAAATTATAGAAGCGGCTGATGGTTTAGAAGGAAAGAAGTTGGCTTTAGAAAATATTCCTGATTTAATTATTAGTGATCTTATGATGCCTAAAATGAATGGAAAAGAGTTGTGTGCTGAACTAAAAAATAATGAAATAACAAATCATATACCTATTATTCTATTAACGGCTAAATCATCGATGGAAAATAGAATTGCTGGTATTAGAACCGGAGCAGATGCATACATGTCTAAACCCTTTAATGCAGGTTTTTTAGAAGCTAAAATTGAAAATCTTTTGGAGACAAGGGAGTTTTTAAGAAAGAAGTATAAAGATGATGACGATGGTCTGAATTCAGAAATTGCAGGAATTAGTGCTTTTGACAAACAGTTTATTGAGAAGGCAGAGGGCATTATTGAAGTAAATTTAATGAACGCTGAATTTAGTGTGATTGATTTAGGTGCGGAGCTAGCATACAGTAGAATGCAATTATACCGAAAATTGAAATCTATAACAGGTTTATCTGCAAATGAATTTATACGTTCTTACAGATTAAAAAAAGCGGCCAGTTTATTAAAAGAAACTCAATTGAATATTACTGAAATATTGTACGAAGTTGGTTTTACAAATCGTTCTTATTTTACGAAATGCTTTAAATTAAAATACGAAAAAACGCCGAAAGAATACAGAAAATAGTTTATTGGAATAGTTTTTAATTCGGTTTTGAGTGATTGTTTTTTGTTTTAGTTAAATGACCATTTATCAAAGATATATTTTTAGAATTTCTGAGAGATAAATACTTTAATTGAATAATTAAGTGATATAAATACTAAATTGAAGTTCGTGTCTAGTTGGTGATTTTTTTTACTTATATAAAATAAATCATTACCTCAAATAATGATTTAATTTAATCCTTAGTTTATCATTGTGTAATGACCATTCAAAATCTCAATATTTAAAATAATTATTTATCATTAACTGAGATTTTCTAAAATCGTGTCTATTTAATTTTGTTATCCGATTTTATGAGTTGACTTTCGTGTTTTTATTTTATGGTTTAATTTAGTATTTATATTTAGTCTTCATTCGATCCCGTGACAGAAGTTATTTCCTTTTCAAAACGAAGCACTTCTTTTGAGTGAACATTTACTTCGCTAATTACTTGAAATTCATTTAAAATATGTAGATTTGATTTCTAAAAAAAAAATGGTGAAAGCTACGAAAAATACAATGCTAGAGATAGCGTTGTTTCTCTAGATATACACTCCTGCTTTAAAAATTTATGCATTAATGAAACAATATATTAAACTTTATATATTTACCTTTTTTATTAGTATTTCCTCTTTTATTTTAGGACAAGATTTTAGTCAGTTAAAAAAAGTAGATGTTGACTCATTGTCTGATGAACAGATTTCAAGTTATTGGCTTTCAGTAAAAAAGAATGGGTATTCTATGCAACAAATAGAGGCTTTAGGTAAAGCTCAAGGTATCTCTGCTCAAAAAATAGCAGCGTTTAAAATAAGAGTGAGGCAATTAGGAGCAAATCAATTCAATCTGGATCAATCTTCGAATACTATCACAAATGATGTTAATGAATATTCTTTTGGCTTAGATAAAGTTTCGCGACAAGGAGCGTCACTTCAAAAGAACGATTTGTTTGGGTTTGATTTTTTTAACAATCCAAATATCACTTTTACACCAAATATCAATATTTCAGTTCCAGACAACTATAGGTTAGGTCCAGGAGATGAGTTGCTAATGGATTTGTGGGGTGCAACAGAGATGACTTATACAGGTGTAGTTGATAATCAGGGAGTTCTTAAGATCGATGGAATAGGACAGGTCTATATGAACGGAGTTACGTTCGAGCAAGCAAAAAGAAAAATTACTGCCCGCCTAAAGAAAAAGCATGCAGGAATTGGCGCAGCAAAGAATAATTACAATAAGATTGAACTGAGTATAAACATTACAAAAGTGAGAACAGTTCAAGTAAATATAATCGGAGAGATAAAAGTTCCGGGAACTTACTCTTTAGTTTCGTTATCTACGGTGTTAAATGCTTTGTATGCGGCTGGAGGTCCAAGAGAGCAGGGAACTTTTAGAGCAATCAAATTAGTGAGAAATGGTAAAAATATAGCAACTTTTGATGTGTACAAGTACTTGTTGTCAGGTTCTGAATCAGGCAATATTCAAGTGCAAGACCAGGATGTGATTATTGTTAGCCCTTATTTAAATAAAGTTTCCGTTAAGGGTGCTGTAAAAAGACCCGGGACCTACGAGGTATTAGCTGGAGAAACTTTAACAGATTTAGAACAATTTTTCGGAGGCTATACATCCAATGCTTACACAGATTTAATGGTGGTAGAGAGAGTCAATGGAAAGCAACGCGAGTTGAAGGAAGTAAAACGAGAAAATACCAATTCTTTTGAAGTAAAAGGTGGAGATGTCTTTTTAGTGAAAGATGTTGTAAATAAATTGAGAAATAAAGTTAGTGTTTTTGGAGCTGTTTATAGACCAGGTAATTTCGAGTTCTTAGAAAAGATGACGCTACAGACTTTGCTGAGAAAGGCAGAAGGTGTTACTGATGAAGCTTTTTTATCGAGAGGTATTTTAATACGCTCCTATGATGAAACACATAAAGAGAATATTTCCTTCTCTGTTTCTGATGTTTTAAACGGAACTAAATCTATTGTATTACAAGCAAGAGATGAAGTTCGTATTTTTCGAAAAGACGATCTGAGAGAGCAACAAACCATTAGTATTCAGGGAGCGGTGAATATTCCACAACAATTTGAGTTTACTAAAAATATGCAAATCGAAGATGTGATTGCAATGGCTGGAGGTTTGTCTGAAGGAGCAGATGTCACGAATATATCTGTTTCACGACGATTAAAAGATGGAAGTTTCGAGACATTGAGTGAAAATTATACTATTGCTTCAACAAGTAACTTAGAAATACAGCAAAAACCACCATTTTATTTGCAACCGTTTGATATCGTAAATGTGAGATATATCAAAGGATATTCTGCACAAAAAACAATTAAAATAACAGGAGAGATACAGTTTCAAGGAAATTATGTGATAATAAATAAGAATGAGCGTATTTCTGACGTAATTAAAAGAGCAGGTGGCGTAACACCTTTCGCATACCTAAGAGGTGCTACCTTATATCGAAAAAAGAAAACAATAAGTGATACAAAATTACTAGAATCACTGCAGGAAATTAATCAAAAAGATTCAATTACGAGTAGTATAGATCAAATAAAACAGGGGGAGTTTCAAAAAATAGGTATTCAATTAGATAAAATTTTAAAAGGAGACAGTGCGGCAGAGGACTACGATTTATTCCTCGAAGAAGGTGATGAGTTAATTATACCCTCTCAAAAACAAACAATTGAAGTAAAAGGCGAAGTTCTTCAGCCTTCATTGGTGAAGTTTCAAAAAGGAAAAGCTCTTAAAAAATATATAGAGAATTCTGGAGGATTTTCTCAAAAAGCAAAGAAAGGAAAAATATTTGTCTTGTATGCTAACGGGGAGATTAAAACAGTGAAGAACTTTTTGTTTTTTAAAAGCTATCCCGAGTTGGTTCCAGGTGCCGTTATTTTTGTACCTCAGAAACAAATTTCAAAAAATAGAATGTCATTACAAGAAATTCTTGGAATTACCACAGGTCTTGGGACTTTGGGAGTCATTATACAAGCATTGACTAATTAAAAGTTAAATAGGTTATTTTTAGCCTAGTAAGATTTAATTGATGTTGTTATCAATACACAAAAAATAAAAGTTACATGACGAAACAGCAAGAAATAATTAAAAAGGGAGCTAAAAGCAAAGAGGATCAGATAGATCTTATGGCTTTGTTGCAGCTGTTTTGGAGTGGTAGAAAGCAGGTTTTAAAAACAGTATTGGTTTTTATGTTTTTGGGAATATTTATTGCTCTTTTTTCAGAGCATGAATATACTGCTTCAGTTACTATTGCTTCTCACTCATCTCAAAAAAGTAGTGGCAGTATAAGTGGACTGGCGGCCTTAGCTGGTTTTAATATAGGGAGTTCAGGAGAGGATATGAGTATTTCACCTAAGTTATATCCTAAAATAATTAATAGTGTGTCTTTTCAAAAAGAAATATTAAATACCCCGTTGACTATTAATGGTCAAGATAAAAAAGTAAGCTACAAAGAATATTACACAAATATCTATACACCTAGTGTCTTAGCTCGTATTAAAAAATATACGATTGGCTTGCCGGGATTACTAGTTGGGCTTTTTAAATCTGAGGAGAGTGAGTTTTCTAAAGAGAAAGTGGTCGAAAGTAAAGAGACTATTATACATTTTAGTAGTCAAGATGAGAAGTTAATGAAATTGTTGAAGAGTCAATTATCAATAACGATTGATAAAAAAGAAGAATTCATCGTTATCGCTGCAAATATGTCTGAGGCAAAACCTGCTGCAGAGTTGGTGAAGAGGGTACAAGAATTATTAGAGACCTATGTTATTGATTTTAAAATTGAGAAATCTCTTGCTCAATTAGGGTTTATAAAAAAAAGATTTAAAGAAAAAGAAAGAGAATTTAAGGGGGTGCAAGAGAAATTAGCAATGTATTCAGATGCAAACCAAGGTGTTAACTCTGCAAGGGCAAAAACAGAGCGGTTATTGTTAGAATCGCAATATGACTTGGCCTATTCTGTCTATTCAGAATTGGCAAAGCAATTGGAAAGCCAAGAAATTAAAGTAAAAGAGGATACTCCTATTTTTACAATCATAGATCCTGTTTTTATACCATTGCATAAGACAAAACCAAAGTTTGCTATGACAGTTATTATCGCTATGTTTTTGGGCTTCGTTCTTGGTATTGGTAGTTTAGTTTTGAAAGAATCTCTTCTAAATTTATTTAAAGAAATTAAACAAAGCTCATAGAAATACAGCTCAGTGATTTTCCAATTATATAGTTGTCTTAGGGGTATTGTTTTTAAAGTTATATTGAAAAGCCGAATGTCAGAAATCTCAGGGAGTGTTTGTTTAAATATTAAAAATACTTATTTTATTAAATGAAGGGAGTTGATTTGGCAGAAGGATCTAGAGCAATGCCGAAAATTATTAAAGACTTTGAGAGTAGACAGCTGTTTTCAATTTATGATAAACCAATGATTTATAGTTTTTTGCTAGTATTGATTTTTTTTGGTTTTAAAGAAATTTTAAACTTTAGAACTTTATTTTTTAGTGATTTAATAATAGGATTTAAAATTGCTTGTCAAGAATATATAGTTATCGTTTTACAAATGTTAGATAGAGATATGCTTTTAAAAAATATCATTTTTTAATGTCTTTAAAAAAACAAACACTTTCTGGTTTCATTTGGACCTTTGCTGATACATTTTTGGTGAAGGGAATTATGTTTGTTGCCATGATATTTTTAGCAAGATGGATAGGGCCTTCCGATTTTGGACTTGTAGGTATGATTGCTGTTTTTTTGGCGCTTGGTAGGACTTTAACTGATAGTGGAATGACAAATTCTTTGATTAGAACTAAAAAACCAGATCAGTCAGACTATTCAACTGTTTTTTATGTAAATATGATCATGAGTGTTTTGGTTTATGTAATTGTTTTTTTTCTTGCTCCTTCAATTGCAGATTTTTTTGGTTATCATATCCTTGTAGAAATTATTAGAGTTTATGGAATACTCTTTTTGATCATTGCCTTTTCTGCGGTGCAGCTTGCCATTTTAAATAAGGAAATGAAATTTAAAAAAATCACACAAATAAACTTTCCAAGCACCTTAATTGGTGTAATTATTGGACTGTATTTAGGTTATAATAGATATGGAGTATGGAGTATTGTTTGGATGTATCTTAGCACAGAAATTGTGAGATCGAGTTTATTATGGTTGTTTTCTGATTGGAAACCTAGATTTATTTTCTCTAAAATAAAATTTAAGTATCATTTTGAGTTCGGTTATAAGCTTGTTCTTTCGGGTATTTTAGACACGATATTTAAGAATTTATATAATGTTTTAATAGGAAAATATTACTCTGCACAGGTACTTGGTTTTTACGAGAGATCGAAGCAGTTTTCAGAATATCCTTCAGCGACAATGACATCCGTTATAAGCAAAGTGACTTATCCAATGTTGTCTCAAATACAAGGAGATCCTGAACGTTTGGAAGCAATTTATCGAAAGTTAATTAGAGTTTCTTTTTTCTTGATTTCCCCCATAATGCTTGGTGCTGCAGCAATAGCAAAACCACTTTTTTTACTCTTGTTGGGTGAGTCATGGCTTCCTGCTGTTGTGATTTTTCAAATCCTAGCGCTGGCAATGATGCTTTATCCGATACATGCATTTAATTTGAACATACTACAAGTTTATGGAAGAAGTGACTTGTTTTTAAAGTTAGAAGTTATAAAAAAGATAATTATTACAATCGCTGTTATTGTCGCTTTTCAGTTTGGTGTGATGGGATTGGTTTGGTCTAGTGTTTTCACTTCTTTTGCAGGTCTTGGTGTAAACATGTTTTATTCTAGTAAATTAATAAATTACTCAATTCGCAAACAAATAGGTGATTTAGGTGTTACATTTTTCCTTGCTTTTATTTCTGCCATGTCTATGTTTGCCATAACATTGGCACTCGTTAAAATAATGATAATTTTACAAATTATAATATCCTCATTAGTAGGGTGTCTTTTATACATAGGATTGAATTATTGCATCAATAATAGTCCACTTCATGAAGCGTTACAGCTTTTTAAATATAGAAATCAATGATATCGGTAACAAAAACATATTTTCCTCCTTTAGAGGAATATCAAGTTCAACTTCAACGTATTTGGAAAAATGAATGGTTGACAAATAGGGGAGAACTAGTTCTTGAGCTTGAGAAAAAGATAAAGGGATATCTTGGGGTTTCAAATATGACCTTGAATACGAATGGCACTTTACCAATACAGATAGCTCTAAATGTATTAGCGAATTGTGGAGAAGTAATCACGACACCCTTTAGTTATGTGGCTACAACATCTACTATTATATGGGAAAAATGTAGCCCCGTTTTTGTGGATATTCATCCAGAATATTTAACCATAGACGAGACTAAAATAGAATCCGCTATAACCTCAAAAACGACAGCAATTCTTGCTACACATGTTTTTGGGAATCCTTGTAATATTGAAGCAATTGAAAAAATTGCCCAAAAATATAATTTAAAGGTCATCTACGATGCAGCACATTGTTTTGGTGTAAAATATAGAGGTCAAAGTATATTTAATTATGGAGATGTAAGTACTTGTAGTTTTCACGCAACAAAAATATTTCATACCGGAGAGGGTGGGGCATTTTTTTGCAATGACTCAGCATTGCATGAAAAACTATTTTATAGTCATAATTTTGGGCACAATGGGCCTGAAGATTTTCATGGAGTCGGTATCAATGCCAAGATGAGTGAGCTACAAGCTGCGATGGGTTTGAGTGTTTTGCCGCATATGAATGAAATTATTGAAAAGAGAAAAAAAATCGTTGCTAGTTATAACAAAAATTTAAATTTTGATACAATACGTAAGCTGCGAATTAGGGAAGATACCGTTTGGAATTACAGTTACTATCCGATTATCTTTCAAACCGAAAAAGAGTTATTAAAAGTGCAGCAAGCCCTGAATGAAGTTGGTGTTTTTCCGAGGCGTTATTTCTACCCTTCTTTAAATACTTTGAATTATGTGCCTAAAATTACCATGGACATTTCTGAAAGCATTGCATCTCGCGTGATGTGTTTGCCCCTATATAGTGCTTTGAATTTAACAGATGTAGAACGCATATGTTCAATAATTTGTCAAATTAAAATTGTTCAAATAAACTAGGGTTATGATGCATTCAATAATAGGTGATGCGAATGATATGCGAAATTTCTGTTTTCGTACTGCTTCTTCGAGTACCGATTTTTATGTAAAAAATGAGGGCGGAGTTTTTGTACATATAAATAAGACTATGATAGCGTTTGTAACCTTGCGAACTTATGCCTCAATAGAAATGAGGATCGTACAAACAAAAAAAAGGAATGAATCTGAAATTTGGATTTAAAATCCAACGAAACCTTATAAAATTCAATAAATGTCAAAACCATTAGTATCAGTATGCTGTGCAACATATAATCACGACAAATATATCCGTGAATGTTTAGACGGTTTCGTTAATCAAAAAACTGATTTCGATTTTGAGGTTTTAATCCATGATGATGCTTCGACGGATACAACGGCAGCTATCATCAGAGAGTATGAAAGAGAATTTCCAAATATCATTAAACCTATTTACCAAACAGAAAACCAATATTCCAAAGGTATTGCTGTAACAAGGGTTTTTAATTATTCACGCTCACAAGGTAAATACATCGCTATGTGTGAGGGAGATGATTATTGGACAGATCCTTTGAAACTTCAAAAACAAGTGGATTTTATGGAACAGCATTCAGATTTTGGAGGCTGTTTTCATCCTACCTTACAATTGTGCGCTCAAACAGAGGTTAAAACAATTTTTTCGATTGAAAACGAGTTGATTAGTACAAGAGATCTTATACTGTTTAAAGGTGGAGGAATGATAGATACTTGTGCTCTTTTGTATAGGAAGGAAGCGCTGATGAGAGCTTCACGTTGGTACGAATTCATGCCAATAGATCAAACATTGAATTTACAAATCTCTTTAAATGGGCCGATTGGTAAGGTAAATTCAGTGATGGCGGTTTACAGAATCAATCAGGCAACATCTTGGTCTGGTATTCAAGGGAAAGATTATAAAAAAAGAATCGCATTTTCTTTACAAGAATTGAAAATGTGGCGACTATTTTACAGATCGGAAGCGGTACATTTTAGAGGGGCTGTTTCTATTGCAGCTATGAAAATTATGTGGTTATGGCTGTACAATTGGCTCTTATTCGGTTGTGAAAAGCTATTTGGACCAGTAAGGTTTGAACAGATGAAAAATAGTTTAAGAAGATGAAAATAAATGTTTCTGTAGCTCTTGTTTTCTTATATGCAATAAGTATCACGTTTTACCTAGCCAAGTTTACGGATTTAAGTCCAATATATTTGTGCTATCTGGCCTTATTAATCCCCTCTATCTATGCGTGTATAAAGTCAAAACTCTTAAATTTTTCATTTGACATTCAATTTGTTTTGGTAATACTATTGTATATATTCTTCTTTCATTTCAAATCAATAGTGACTGGTGAATTTTTAAACTTATTTTTGGGTTTGATGGGGTATATTTTTATTAGGATGATTTCGTATCGAATTTCTTATGCCCAACTTATCTTTATATTTAAATGCATGCTAAGAGTCTCTATAATATTGTTGGTATTGGATTCTCTTTATAGAGTTACACACCCAACACTTCCAAACGAGGAGATGATTGACACAATGATGGATAGTAGTAAATGGTTTTACTTATACAAGTTCAATTCTTTTATGTTCTCTGATTCAAATACGACAGCCCTCATTGCTGTGATTTTGTTATTTGGAATATTCTCTTTACACAATTTTGGAATTAAAAAATTTCAACTGGAAATACTATTTCTTATTTTAATCTTGTTGTCTTGTTTTTCAAGATCTGCAGTTATTAGTGCTGTGATAACTTATTGTTTTTATGCTTTTAAAACTCCGCTTAGGAGAGTTCTTTTGATATGTTCTACTTCTGCAGTGGTTATCTTGTTTATGATAAATATCATTTTAAACTACTTTGAAGATGGTAGCTTTCAATCAAAATTTTTAATTCTGGAATTAATAGCAGCGAAATTCAATGAATTGTCCTTATATGACGTCTTATTTGGTTTAGGTATCGGAAATTCTGAGGAATTTTTAGGATTGTTTCCTCATGTGTTTTTACTCACCTGGTTTTTGGAAACAGGAATTACAGGTACTTTTTTAATACTAAGTTTTTTATATCAATATGCTAAAAAAATCAATTATTTAATTCCCTTATCAGCGATGATAATGGGATTGTCATATTTTTTGTATTTAGGAACTCCATTTTTATTTGTTCCTATGTCCTTAGTTTGTGCAATTCAAATGAATCTTAAAACGAGTTAATAAAATTATATGCGATCTAAATTAGTGTCAAAAATATCTACTAAGCAAACTGGAAAAGTTTATTTTAGAAGTCTTTTAAGGACGAAAGAATTAGTTTTAGACCTATTTTGAGGAATTATGAAATGATGATGAATCAAGAGTAATATCAATTAAGAAAGTGTGCGAACACTCATAGTAATTTAGGACACAATAGAGAATTGTTTGATAAGAACCAAAGACAATTTTATTGCAATTTAAAATGGTGATGTTGTAAAAGGTGAAAATTTATAAAGGAATAAAAACTTACATTACTTAAGTACAGAAAAGTGTGAAAAAAGATCATGTGAAAATAGATAGCATATTGTGTTTCAACTCCTGTACTTTTCCCGATATTGAAGGAGCAAGTAAAAAAGAATGTAAAGCTATTTTTTTATGTATTTTCAGCCTTAGTTTTACTTTTTATAATTCAATGTTTTGTAGGGCTCGCAAACATGTAATAACAATAGAATGGAAACTAAAATAAAAATAGCCATACTCGTGCCCTCTCTTCAAAAGAAAGGTCCAGTAATTGTTGCCCGAGATATTATAGCCGAACTCAACGATGAATTTGCAGTAGAAGTAATTTTCTTCGATATTACCTGTCGGTACATGACTTTCTCAAATACAACGCCAACCCATCTAGGAGAAGTAAAGTATTCTTATTTTAAAAAATTTGATATTATACATTCACATGGGTTAAGGCCAGATATGTTGAATTTCTATTTAAAACTGAGGTATCCAAAATTGGTCAGTATTTCTACCTATCATAATTTTGTTTTTGATGATTTGAAAGGTTCCTCAGGGAAACTAAAAGGACTTTTTTTTGGCTATGTATGGATGTTATTTGGATACAATAAAGATTGTATAGTGACTTTGACTCGAGCGCAAGAAATATATTATTCCAAGTATTATAGGCAGAGAAGACTTACCGTTATTGGTAATGGAAGAAATACAATGGCATCAGGTGTAGATAATAGTAAACTTGAAAAGTTAATAGCCGATTTTAAAAAGCGTTATCCTGGTTATACACATTTGGGAACTACTTGTATATTGTCAGAAATAAAAGGGGTTGATCAAGTATTACATGCCATGGTAAAGTTAGAAAAGTGCACGTTTTTGGTCGTTGGAGATGGTCCTGATATGGGAAAATTGATCGCTTTGGCAAAAACATTACAAGTCTATGACCGCTGTTTGTTTGCTGGTTTTCATGAAAATAATTCTACGTTTTTTAAATCTATAGATATATTTTTGCTGACTTCTTATTCAGAGGCATTTCCTTTGTCACTTGTTGAGGCTAGTTTATATGGAATTAAAGCTGTCTCTAGCGATTTGCAAACAATTCGTGGCATACTGCCTGATGACATTATTCAATTTTATGAACTAAGTGATATTTCATCTCTAGTGAAAGCCATTCAGAGTGCCCAAAGTGCCCCCCATCAAATAAGTGAAGTTATACGTAGCTATGCCCAAAAAGAACTCACAGCAGTAGCTATGGCTGATAAGTACGCAAAACTATACAAGCAACTGAATACATCGGAGATGTAACTAAATAAAATAAAATGATCAAATTTTCTGTATTACTATCTGTTTATAGCAAAGAAAATCCTAATTTTCTACAATTGGCATTACAGAGTATTTGGGAAGCTCAAATACTAAAGCCCAATGAAATTGTTATTGTAAAAGACGGGCCGCTTACAAAAGATTTAGAGGGCATATTGGTTGATTTTTCCAAGATAGCTCCCGTAAAATTTGTAGTGTTAACATCTAATGTGGGTTTAGGCCTCGCCTTAAGAGAAGGGGTAACACAGTGTTCATTTGATTTTATCGCGAGAATGGATACTGATGATGTAGCGCATCCTGAGAGATTTTTGAAACAAATCTCTTTTTTGAAGAACAATCCTAACATAGATATTATAAGTTCTTGGGTGGATGAATTTATAGGCTCGAAAGAAAATGTAGTGTCAACTCGAAAAGTACCCAATGATCATGAGGGTTGTATGAAAATGTTAAAATATGGTTGCCCTTTAAATCACCCGTCTGTTGTTTTTAAAAAAATAGCAGTTATCAACGCAGGAAATTACAAATCATTCTTTTTAAAAGAAGATGCATATCTGTGGTTACGACTTTATGCTAAAAAATATAAGTTCGCCAACCTAAATGAGAGTTTATTATATTTTAGAGTATCAGAGGAAATGTATAGGAGAAGAGGTGGTTATCAATATGCAAAGTCAGAAGTTAAAATTTTATTCTATCGATACAAAATAGGGCTTATTAGTTTTTTAGAGTTCATGCTATATGTGGGTTTAACAGTTCCGATAAGGTTGGCGCCTTCAAGTATCAGATTGCTCATTTATACAAAAATTCTTCGTTAGTGTCATGACCAAGACACTATGATTATAGTATATATTTATTCTGAAATTAGTTTTTAAAGGACATTCTAGTAAGCAATATTTTTTTTGGTTTAGTAGTAATCCAAATTAGAAGCCATTTTGCTTTCAGCTGTTTCATTAAGCTCTGCTTAGAGCGTTCTCAAAGACATGTTTGTTATTTCGTTTCAAACGAAACACTGTGTTTTTAATGTCAAATAAAAAACACCTATTTTTGCTGATAAAAAAAAAGAAATGCTAAAAGAATTATTTCCACAAGTGCTTACTGCTCCTTTTATATTTTTGATTGCTTTTGCTGTCACATACTACATTATACCCAAAATAATATGGGTGGTTCACTCCAGAGATTTAATTGACAAACCAGATTATCGCAGTTCGCATAAAGAATCAACCCCAACCATGGCAGGTGTCGCTTTTTTTTTATCGATTATTACGGTGTTGTTTTTTATCAAAAAGCAAGATGTAGACAATATTGCATTAAATTTAATTGCTGCTATAACCGTTGTCTTTATCATTGGATTAAAAGATGATTTAGTAATCTCTACGCCTAAGGCGAAGACTTTGGGCCAGTTGATAGCAATTTCAGCGCTGCTTTTAAATGATTCTATGCAAACAATAAGTTTAGAGGGGTTTCTTGGATTGGAAAGTCTTCCCACTTATGCTGTTATTCCAATACTAGTATTTGTGTTGTTGGGCATCGTTAATGCTTACAATTTAATTGATGGAATCGATGGTCTTGCAGCTGCTATTGGAATTGTTATTTTTTCTTGTTTTGCATTACTCTTTTTATTAGTAGAACAGCAATTCTATTTTCTTGTGGCATTAGGGTTTATAGGAATTTTATTAGCCTATCTCAGATATAATTTTTCGAAGACAAAAAAGATATTTATGGGAGATACTGGGTCTTTAATTGTTGGTTTCTGTATTGCTTTTCTTACAGCAAAATTTTTGGCTACAAGCTTAACTCCCACCTCTGAGCTAACTTTTTTAAATGAAAATAAAATAATTGTTATTTTAGCTATTATATCATTACCACTGTTTGATACTTTAAGAGTAATAGGCGTTCGCATTTTAAATAAGAAGAATCCATTTAGTCCAGATAGAAATCATATTCATCATATATTAATAGATTCAGGTTTAAAACATTACAAAGCAAGTTTGTTTTTGGCGATGTTGAATGTTGTTATTGTTGGTGTTGTTATTTTACTCTCTTGTTTTTTAGATAGTTCTAAAATGGTAGGCGTTGTTTTTGCACTATTCTCTCTTTTATTACTGGTATTTTATAAACTAAAAGAAAATGCAGTACGAAAAAATAAGTTTAGCAAGCTGATATTATTTTTGAATTTTATGTTATAAAGTTACTATTTAACAATTTATATTACAACCGACAATGAAAAAATAATCAATAGATTTGAACGATTTTTTTTTCGTTTTTATTTATTAGATAGACTATAAATCATGGTTTTATTTTAAAAACAGCCATCTTCATTTTTTATAAGCTAAGAAAATACAACTTTTTTGTGTTGTTAGTGGCGAAATTTTAGGGGCTTAACTT
>JBELHK010000051.1:0-17630 GCA_042091415.1 Polaribacter sp.
CCTCTTGCAGTAACATTTGCACCTGCACCAGCTCCTTGAATAACAATTGGCTGATTACCATAAGAATCTGTATATATTTCGAAAATTGCATCTGAACCACTTAAAGAACCTAAAGGTGTATTTTCAGGTTCAGATACTAACTTTACTTCTAAATTTGCTTTTTCTTTTGATAAATCTCCGCTTAATTCACCAATATATCTCAATACATAATTTTGTTTTTGAGACTTTTTCAAAGTATTATATTCTTCATTTAGTAAATGAATATTATCTAAGAAGTCTGCTTTGTTTAAATTTTCTAATCCTTTTGGTATTAAATTCTGAATTTTAATTTCAGTAAACTCATTTTCTAAATCTAACTCTCTAGCTAATATTAATAACTTTCTTGCTACGTCATTACCCGACAAATCCTCTTTCGGATCTGGCTCTGTAAAACCCTTATCTATAGCTTCTTGTAAAACTTCTGAAAAAGAAATGTCTTTGGCAGAAAAATTATTGAATATAAAACTTAATGAACCAGAAAAAACACCTCTAATTCTTGTTATGTTTTCGCCTGATTCGTGCAATAAACGAATAGTATCAATTAATGGAAGACCTGCACCAACATTGGTTTCATACAAATACTGCTTTTTGTATTTATTTAAACTTGAACGTAATTTTTTATAAAAATCAAATGTTAAGGTATTTGCTATTTTATTAGAAGAAACAATATCAAAACCCGATTCAACTAAAGGAATATAATTGGTTACAAAATCAGTACTTGCAGTATTATCTACTGCTATTAAGTTTTCAAAATGATATTTTTTTGCATAACTAATAACATCTACAACTCCTTTATTATTTTCTCCTTGGTTTTGAAGATCTTCTTGCCAATTTTCAGAAATTCCTGATTTATTATATAATATTTTTTTTGAGTTAGCAACCGCAAAGACATTTAGTTCTATTTTTCGCCTTTCTAAAACAGATTGTTTATTTTTTAAAATCTGATTAATTAAAGTAGCGCCAACTAAACCTTTTCCAAAAATGGCGATATTAATCTTTTTTGTTACTCCAAATACTCGACCATGTATAACATTTACAGCCTTGTTAAGTTGTTGTTGTTTTACAACTAAACTCACATTGTTACCAGAAAGTGTATTATTAAATAATAATGGAGTAATTTGATTTTTTATTAGTGAACTATAAGAGTAATGAAACTCACTCAAATTCTGCCCAATAATTGAAATTACTGCTACGTCTTTATCTACTGAAATCTGATTTACATCATTATTAATAAAATCATTTTCAAACTCATCTTTAAGTGCTTCAACAGCTTTTTCAGCTTCATCAGCATTAATTACCAAACCAATTCCTCTTTCAGAAGATCCTTGAGAAATAATACTTACATTAATATTATAATGACTTAAGGCTCTAAAAATACGCGCATCAATACCAACTTTACCCAACAAACCTCTTCCTTCAAAATTTAATAACGCAACATTATCTATTGTTGATATAGATTTAATTCCTTTTGATGTTGTTTCAGATGATATTAAAGTTCCCTCGTCTTCTTTATTAAAAGTATTAAGAACTCTAAGTTTTATATTTTTTTCTATTAGAGGTATAATAGTTTTTGCATGTAAAATTGATGCTCCAAAATTCGCAAGTTCGTTAGCATCTGAATATGATAGTTGCTTAATTTTTTTTGCATCTAAAACCAAATCTGGATTAGCAGTATAAATTCCGTTTACATGTGTGTAATTCTGTAACTCAGAAGCATTTAAATAATTTGCTAATAATGCTGCTGAATAATTACTTCCATTTCTACCTAATGTAGTGGTTTCTCCTTTTTTATTTGATGCAATAAAGCCCGTAACCACATTAAGTCCTTCATTATTTTCTTTAAAAAAATTAATTACTTTTTTCTTAGATATAGCATTAATTGGTTGCGCATTACCAAATTTATCGTCAGTTATAATTAAATTTCTTGAGTCTACTTCTTTTACAGATAATCCTTTTTCTTTTAGTAAAGCCGCTAATACTTTTACCGACAACAATTCTCCCTGAGCTAAAACCTCATCTTTAATTTTTTGACTGTAATCTTTTAGCAAGTAAACCCCTTCAAAAATATTTTGAAGTGTTGTAAATTCTTTAGATAAATCGATTTTATTATTTGGATTTAATTGGTATTCTTTAAATTTTTTAAAATCTGATTGATAATCTTTATTGTCTGCTGCTTTTTTTAAGATTGATTCTAGTTCATTTGTAGAATTTCCTCTAGCAGAAGCAACAATTGTAAAAATTTCACCTTTAGCATATTTATTTAAAATAATTTCGAGAACACTTTCCAATCCTTTTCCATTTGCTAATGATTTTCCACCGAACTTAATCACCTTCATTTTTTTCTCTTTGAAATCTTTATTGAAAATCGGAGCAATAATTCTTTTTAACTGATCGTATTCAATTAAAAAAGCATCGTGTCCGTGAACCGAATTTATTTCACTGTAGGATACATTATGCTTATGTAATGCTATTTTTTTCTGAGTTTCTCTGTTTTCATCAGCAGTAAAAAATAAATCTGAATCAACACCTATAATATGGATATCAGCATCAATTTTATCTAATATCGAAAAATCTTTTTCATTATTATTTGTTACATCAATTGTTTTAAGTAACTGATTCATCAACTTGTAGGATGATAACTGAAATCTCTCTTGTAATTTTTTCCCATGATGAAGTAGCCAGCTTTCGATATTAAAAACTTTTAATTCTTCGTTTTTAGACCTATGAAAACGCTCTTTAAAAGATTCTGGTGTTCTATAGCAAAGCATCGCATGCATTCTAGCATCATGTACAGGGTTTTTAGAATTGACAAGAAATTGTTCTTGTATTTGACAATTAGCAATTAGCCAATCTGTAGATTTCCAATCTGTGGCTACTGGAATAAAATGTTGTGTTATTTTATTATTTAAAACAACCATTTCCCAAGCAATTCCACCTCCTAATGAACCTCCAATTAAAGCAAAAAGCTTAGTAATTTTTAACTCATACAATCCTTTTAAAAAAATCTTGGCAATGTCTCTTGCTATAAAACTCTTATAGTCATGAATAACAAAACCATCATAACCATTTCCTGGAATATTAAAAGCTAACACTGTATATTGATTGGTATCAATAGTTTTTTTATCACCAATAATAGAAGACCACCATCCACTTTCTCCTGAAACATTACTGTTTCCTGTAAGTGCATGATTTACAAGAACTATTGGAGCTCTCCCTAATTTTTCACCAAACAACTGATAAGTAAGTTGAATGTTATCAAAAGCAACACCACTTTCGGTAATGAAGTTTTTTAAATTTATTTTGTGCAACAAAGTTTACGATTAAATTATGTATTGTGCCTATCAATTTAAAAAACCAATAGGCACAATAAGTTCTATTTTTAAACTAAAACTGTTTTAGGTATTTTAGCAAAAGCCTCTTTTAAATCTGTTTTTAAATCTTCAATATCTTCAATTCCGACAGACAACCTAATTAAATCAGGTGTTACTCCAGCACTCGCTTGCTGTTCTTCATTTAACTGTTGATGAGTTGTACTTGAAGGGTGAATAATTAATGATTTAGTATCTCCAATATTAGCTAAAAGAGAGAAAACTTTAGTTTCGTTAGAAATTGTTTTTGCTGCTTCAAAACCTCCTTTAGCTCCAAAAGTAACTATACCACTTTGCCCATTTGGTAAATATTTTTTTGCTAAATGATTATACTTACTACTTTCTAAACCAGGATAGTTAACCCATTCTACCTCTTCTTGTTGTTCCAACCATTTTGCGAGTTCTAATGCATTTTCTGAATGCTGTTTAATTCTAACGGGTAAAGTTTCTAAACCTTGAAGAATATTAAATGCATTTGTTGGGCTAATTGATCCTCCAAAATCTCGAAGTCCTTCTAAAATAAGTTTAAACGTATAAGATGCAGCTCCTAATGTTTCATAATACTTTAATCCATGATAACCTGCTGAAGGTTCTGTGAATTCTGGGAATTTACCATTAGACCAATCAAAGTTTCCTGCATCTATAATAGCACCTCCTAAAGAGTTTCCTTGACCTCCAATATATTTTGTTAATGAATGAATAACAATATTTGCACCGTGTTTAATTGGATTTAATAACGCTGGTGTTGCAACTGTATTATCAACAATAAAAGGGACTTTAGCTGCTTTAGCATGTTTAGAAATTTCTTCTAAATCTAACACATCTAACTTTGGATTTCCTAGAGACTCAACAAAAAATGCTCTTGTATTTTCCTGAACTGCTTCAGAAAAACTCTCTGGATTTGAAGCATCGACAAATGTAGTTGTAATTCCTAACCTTGGTAATGTTACACTCAATAAATTGTAAGTTCCTCCATACAAACTACTAGAGGCAACAATATGATCTCCTGACTTTAAAAGCGTTAATAAACCTGTTGAAATTGCAGCTGTACCAGATGCAAAAACAACAGCACCAATTCCTCCTTCAATAGCAGCCAAGCGCTCTTGTAGAATTTGGTTGGTAGGATTGTTTAGTCGTGTGTAAATAAAACCTAATTCTTGAAGTGAAAATAGATTTGCTGCATGATCAGCATCGTTAAAAACATACGACGTTGTTTGATAAATTGGAACAGCTCTAGCTCCTCCGTTTGCTTTAACATCATGTCCTGCGTGCAACGCATTTGTTGCTAATTTTTGTGTACTCATTTTTCTATTTTTTTGAGTTAATAAATAATTAAAACAAAAGTCAAATCCATCATTATAATGATGTGCTTAAAAGAAAAATGTTATTAAGAAAATTAGAATATTATAGAATTACGAATATTCTGTTTTTGTTATCTATCCAACAAATTTGTTGAGTAGAATTTAGCACCTTCTTTATTTCTAAAGGGTTGCTAAGGCTTCAAAGGGTCTAATCCCTCCACCTTTCTTGATAACATTTCAATAAGTTATTGAACTTTGTGAATACAAATATTGTAATATAAAATTTAAAAATCCAAATAATATGTATTATTTTTTTTAGAATTATCGTTTTAAAGATAATTGACTGTATTTTTTACTCATTCAATAATTTTTGATAAAATTTAACTTTCATTTTAGATTATTCACGTAAATTTGCAATCTAAATAGAGGAAAAATTTGAACTGATTGCAACCTCAAAAAAAAATGCTAAAGCAGTAATCTACTACTTCTTTTAGCAAAAAACACATATTATTAATAAAATTAAAAACACAGTTATGTCGTATTTATTTACATCAGAAAGTGTATCCGAAGGACATCCAGATAAAGTGGCAGATCAAATTTCTGACGCATTAATTGATAATTTTTTAGCTTTTGACAAAACAAGTAAAGTTGCATGCGAAACTTTAGTTACCACAGGACAAGTAGTTTTGGCTGGAGAAGTAAAATCTAAAACCTATCTAGATGTTCAAAAAATAGCAAGAGATGTCATCAATAAAATTGGATATACTAAAGGAGAATATATGTTTGATGGTAATTCTTGTGGAGTATTATCGGCAATTCATGAACAATCTCCTGATATAAACCAAGGCGTTGACAAAACAAACCCTGAAGAACAAGGCGCTGGTGATCAAGGAATGATGTTTGGGTATGCTACGGATGAAACCGAAAACTACATGCCACTTGCTCTTGAACTTTCTCATAGACTGCTAAAAGAATTAGCTTTATTAAGAAGGGAAAACAAAGATATAACCTATTTAAGACCTGATGCAAAAAGTCAAGTAACTATTGAATATTCTGATGATAATATTCCACAAAGAATTGACGCAATAGTTATTTCAACTCAGCATGATGATTTCGATAGTTCCGAATCAGTAATGTTAGAAAAAATAAAGAACGATATCATTGAAATCTTAATCCCAAGAGTTGTAGCAAAACTACCTAAACACATTCAAAGGTTATTTTCTAACAATATCACGTACCATATCAATCCAACTGGAGTTTTTGTAATCGGAGGCCCTCATGGAGATACTGGTTTAACTGGAAGAAAAATTATTGTCGACACTTACGGTGGCAAAGGAGCACACGGTGGTGGCGCTTTTTCAGGGAAAGACCCTAGTAAAGTTGATAGATCTGGGGCTTATGCAACAAGACATATCGCAAAAAACTTAGTAGCTGCAGGGTTATGCAAACAAGTCTTAGTACAAGTTTCTTATGCAATTGGTGTTGCAAAACCAACGAGTATTAATGTTGAAACATACGGAACTTCAACAATTAATTTATCAGACGGCGAAATCAGCAAAATAGTAGAAACTATATTTGATATGCGCCCTTATTTTATAGAACAACGCTTAAAATTAAGATCTCCTATATATTCTGAAACCGCTGCTTACGGGCATATGGGGAGAACACCTGAAAAGAAAACTGTAACTTTTACAGATCCAATGGGAGAAACCATCTCTGAAGAAGTAGAAACTTTCACTTGGGAAAAACTAGATTATGTAAACAAAGTTAAAACCGCATTTAATCTCTAAAATATTAAAAGCTACCAGAAGAAATTGGTAGCTTTTTCTGTATTGTTCTTAACATATTTTTAAGACTCCCTCTTTTGATGTTTCCTTAATTTCGACGACAATTCAAATAAAATCACATTATGACAAAAAAAATATTATTTAAACTACTTTTAATTGTCTTTATTTTTTCAATTTCTACAGATTTATCTGCTCAAAGAAAGAAAGTAAAAAACAGAAAAAGTGAGAAAAAAACAACTGCGGTTAAGCCTCCACAAAAACCAAAACCTAAAAAAGGAGCGATTCAACCTTATGGAAAAGTTGTTACCAAAGACATGAAGACTGATGAAGGTCTTTTTAAAATTCACTCTAAAGACAATTCTTATCTTTTTGAAATTCCAGATTCTCTTTTAAACAGAGAAATGTTAATGGTAACTAGAATTGCAAAAACAGCAAGCGGAATTGGTTTCGGAGGTGGAAAAACGAACACTCAAGTTCTACGTTGGGAAAGAAAAAATAAAAATATATTACTAAGAGTTGTTTCTCATCAAGTAGTCGCTGATACAATTTTACCTGTTCATGAAGCGGTTGTAAACTCAAATTTTGAACCTGTTTTATATTCATTCCCAATAAAAGCATTCAATAAAGATACAACAGGAGTTGTTGTAGATGGATCTAAATTTTTGTCAGATGACATAAAACCAATGGGCTTTCCTCAAAGCTATCGAACAAGATATAGAGCCACAAGATTAGATAAAAGTCGTTCTTACATTGAAAGAGTTAGTAGTTACCCTCAAAACATTGAAATGCGACATGTAAAAACTTATTTTGCATCTAGACCACCAAGCAACGGAAGTGTAGGTTCTATTTCAGTAGAAATGAGTAACTCAATGATTTTATTACCAAAAACACCAATGAAGCGTCGTTATTTTGATGAACGTGTTGGTTGGTTTGCAAGAGGTCAAGTAGATTACGGACAAGACGCTCAAAAAAGTAAAACTGTTACTTATCTAGATAGATGGAGACTAGAAGTAAGAGATGAGGATATTGAAAAATTTAAAAATGGTGAACTTGTTGTTCCTAAAAAACAAATAGTTTATTACATAGACAGAGCAACACCTGAAGTTTGGAGAAAGTATATCAAACAAGGAATTGAAGATTGGCAAGTAGCTTTTGAAGCTGCTGGTTTTAAAGAGGCAATTATTGCTAAAGACCCTCCAAGTAAAGAAGAAGACCCAGATTGGAGTCCTGAAGATGTTCGTTATTCTGTTGTACGTTATTTAGCATCTCCAATTCCGAATGCAAATGGTCCTCACGTAAGTGATCCTAGATCAGGAGAGATTTTAGAGTCTGATATCAACTGGTATCATAATGTAATGAGTTTATTAAGAAATTGGTTTTTTGTTCAAACAGCAGCTATAAATCCCGAAGCACAATCTACTGAATTTAAAGATGAAGTTATGGGCCGATTAATCCGTTTTGTATCTTCTCATGAAGTAGGTCATACATTAGGGTTACCTCATAATATGGGAAGTTCTGCTGCATATCCTGTAGATTCTTTACGATCAGCTTCTTTTACAAAAAAATATAGTACAGCTCCTTCAATAATGGATTATGCTCGTTTTAATTATGTTGCTCAACCAGAAGATAAAGATGTAGCTCTAATGCCGAATATTGGAATATATGACAAGTACTCCATTTCTTGGGGATATCGTCCTATTTTAGATAAAACAGCTAAAGAAGAGAAACCAATTTTAGACTCTTGGATATTAAAACATGCAGGAGATGCAATGTATCGTTTTGGACATCAACAAGCTGGTGGAGTTGTAGATCCTAGTTCTCAAACTGAAGATTTAGGAGATGATGCTATTAAAGCTAGTATGTATGGAATCAAAAACCTGAAACGTATCGTCCCAAATTTAGAAAAATGGACTGCAAAAAAAGGAGAGAATTATGAAGACATGTCAACAATGTACGGCCAAGTTTTAGGTCAATTTAATAGATATATGGGACATGTTGCTGCAAATATTGGCGGTGTTTATGAATATTACAAAACATCAGACCAAGAAGGAGCCGTTTATATTCATGTTTCAAAAGATCATCAAAGAAATTCAGTTAAATTCTTAAATAACGAATTATTTAAAACTCCTAATTGGATGATTGACAAGAATATTTTTGGTAAAACCGGATTTTCTGGAAATATTGAACGTATCGGATCACTTCAATCTAGAGCATTAAATAATGTTTTAGATGCTGGTAGAATGGCACGAATGATTGAAAACGAAACTCTAAACGGAAATAGCGCATATAAACTTACTACTATGTTTTATGATTTAAGGCGTGGAGTTTGGAGTGAATTATACAACGGTAAAACCATTGATACATATAGAAGAAATATACAGAGAGCACACATAGAACGCTTAGATTATCTTTTAAATAAAGCAAAAGATCAAAGAGGTGCTAACTTTGGATATTTTAAGCAAAGTGCTGTTAATATTAATCAATCAGATATTAAAGCAATGGTTCGTGGAGAGTTAAATCGATTAAAAAGAGACATCAAAGCGAATGTTTCAAAGGCTCCAAATACTGTTAGTCGTTATCACTTACAAGATGCTATAGCTAGAATTGACATGGCTCTTGATCCAAAATAAAAGTAAAAAAATCAGATAAAAAAACCTCGTTTTAAAAAACGAGGTTTTTTTATTTTAACAGTTCTATAAAATTGCTAATTTTATAATAGTTTATAAAAAACAAATTATGTTAAAAAAATTCTATGACTTCAAAAATTTAAAAGGAGATATAACTGGTGGTTTAGTTGCTGGTGTTGTTGCCCTTCCTTTAGCTCTTGCTTTTGGAGTGCAATCAGGTTTAGGAGCAATTGCAGGTCTTTATGGTGCGATTGCTGTTGGTATTTTTGCAGCTATTTTTGGAGGTACTACTACACAAGCTAGTGGACCAACAGGCCCTATGACTGTTGTAACTGCCGCGTTGGTAGCTGCAACAATTGAAATTACCGGCAATTTAGAAACTGCAATGCCTATTATTATTTTAACATTTTTATTGAGTGGTATTTTTCAAATTGTTTTTGGTTTTTTAAATATTGCTAGTTATGTAAAATACTTTCCTTACCCGGTAGTTTCTGGTTTTATGAGTGGAGTTGGGTTAATAATTATCATTCTTCAATTATTTCCTTTTGCTGGATTAAATTCAGGAAAATCTACTTGGTATGTAATTCAAGATTTACCAAGATTATTTTCAGACTTTAATATATACGCACTCCTTTTAGGTATCTTAACAGTTATTGTATATTATATTTTTCCATACATTTCTAAAACTATTCCTAGTGCTCTAGCTGCCTTAGTAATAGCTTCAATTGCAAGCTATTTTCTACAATGGAATGTTCCTATTATTGGTGAAATCCCTTCAAGTTTACCTTCTTTACAAATTGAAGGAATATTAAAGATTGATTCTAGCTTTTACCCTATAGTTTTAGAATATGCATTAGTTCTAGCTGTTCTAGGATCAATAGATTCTCTTTTAACCTCTGTAATTGCAGATAATATGACAAAAACTAAACATAATAGTAATAGAGAACTTATTGGTCAAGGAATTGGAAATGCAATCGCTGGAATCTTTGGAGGAATTCCTGGTGCAGGCGCAACAAAAGGAACTGTTATCAATATTAATAGTGGAGGAAAAACTAGACTTTCTGGAACTGTTCATGGATTATTTTTATTAACTGTTTTATTAGGATTAGGAAAACTTGCTGGGTATATTCCATTATCGGTTTTAGCAGGATTACTAATTCCTATTGCGTTTAAAATCATTGATACAAAAGGATTAAAGCATTTGTTAGTAGTTCCAAGAGCTGATGCAATTGTGTTAGTTATCGTTTTATTTATGACAACTTTTGGAAGCTTAATTCAGGCAGTTGGTGTAGGATTACTTTTAGCTTCTCTCCTATTTATGAAACAAGCAAGTGATATAGCTGAAAGAGGTTTAGAAGTTGGTACTTTAGCAGGTTTCGATGGCGAAAAACCTTGGCAAGATGAAATCGAATTTTACGAAAAATACAAAGACAAAGTATATATTAAGCATTTATATGGTCCGTTATTCTTTGGCTTTACTTCGCATTTTCAAAATGAAGTAAAAAATATTCCTGACGAGATAAAAGCTTTAATTATTAGGATGGAAAGAGTACCATATATAGATCAATCTGGATTATATGCTTTAGAAAATGCCATCTTAGATTTAGAAAAAAAGGGAGTAATGGTTGTTTTGATTGATGTTGATGAACAACCTCTAGACAAACTAAAATCTATTGATATAATTCCTGATTTAATTTCTCAAGAACATATATTTGATAATGTTGAAGAAAGTTTTAACTTCATTAAAAATGAATTAAAAGCATAATTACTTTAACTTAAATTTCATCAAAATAGGTAAATGATCTGACGCTTGCTCAAATTCATTTAAAACCTTACCTGAAACATATTCAATGGTGTTTTTTGTGTAAAAAATATAATCTATTCTTTTTGATGGATTTTTAGAATCGAAAGAATTAGTAGGATTTTCTTCGTTAAAAGCTGCATTGCCAATTTCATCATTTAAATTAAATATATTTTGAATAATTGCGCTTTCATCTCTTGCTTTTGAATTAAAATCACCTAATAAAATTGTTGGATATTCATTTCTATAGTCATTAAATATTGATAATACTCGATTAAATTGCTTGACTCTTGTTGGCTTATCAAATGCCTCTAAATGAACATTAATTACAATGACATCTTTATTATCTAAATTAACTTTTACAACTTGAACCAATCTATCTAAATAAAAAGCATCTCTGTAAAAGGGAGCATCATCAACTCTATCTAATACAATTCTTTTATGATCTCTTAATGGATACTTACTAATTATTGACTGACCAGAAATTACTTTCCCAAAATGCATATTTATTGGCCAATAAGGAAACGGTAAATATCTCTCATCCCAATTTATTGATCTTGCTCTAAAATTATATCCTAAATTGGCAATTTCTTCCTCTTGATTAATATTAAATGAACGTGAAGAATTGTAATCAATTTCTTGAAAAGCAATAATATCTGGATTTACTTTCTCTGTTTGAAAAAGAACTTTTTTTAAATTTTCATCAAATAAACTTTTAGGTTTTTCAATAGCCTTATTATTTGTTAAACCACTCAAATACCCAATATTATATGTAACTATAGTAAATACAGAATCTTTTTCTTGAGGTTGAAATTTATTTACATCAATTAACTCTTTGTATTGATTTTTGTTTAATGAAGATGATGAAGCCCAAAAGAAAAAAATGAAAATAAAAACGATTAATATTACGAAAATATATAATAAATATTTAAAAATCAGCTTCATAAGTTCCAGAAATTTAAATTATTTATTTTCTTCTTTAAAATCAGTAATTATTTTTTCTACAGCCTCTTCAACTTTGGCTGAATCTAATGAATAATCTAATGCAAGATTTGATTTATCTGGGAATTGTTCAATCATCAATGTTGACGATGGAAAAGCAAAATCAACTCCTATCGCTTTAGCTAATTTCACAATTGCGATATGTAATTTATGTTTTGATGCCTGCTCATCACTCCAAGCTAAACTTACGAAAAATACATTTACCATAATTTCTAAAGCTGAATCACCAAAACCGGTAAATTCAACAACAAATGCTTCTTTTCTTGTTTCTGGATGCGCTTTAATAATTTTTCTTATCCCTTCTGTAAAAGCATCAATTAAAACTGGTGGCGTATCATATCTTAAACCTAAAGTTGTTGAATATCTTCTAAATAAACGAACTCCTGAATTTTTAATTACCATTTCAGACAGTTTACTGTTTGGTATTTGATATAAACTTGTATCTGAAGCTCTAACTCTTGAAGATCTAAAACCTACTTGCTCAACAGTACCTGTTACTTCTCCGGCCTCAATCCAATCACCAATATGAAATGGTTTGTCTAAAAAAATAGTAATTGTACCAATTAAGTTCTTCACTGTGTCTTGAGATGCCAAAGCAAACGCTAAACCTCCTATAGTTGCTCCTGCTAAAAGTGTAGTTGTATCTAAACCAAATAAATGTAATAATTTAAAAGCACCAAATATGATTACAATTCCTGTTAAAAAATTATTTAATATAGGAACTAATTGATCATCTAATTTACCGTGTGTTCTCTCTGTAAACTCAGAATATACTCTCATTGCAACTTTAACTAATTTTAAGAACACATAAATCCAGAATACTGTTTGAGAAATGTTTACCGCTAAAAAAACCCATTTATTAATTGAAAGAGAAAACTGAAGTGACGGAAAAACGATATCTACAAACTGTAATGCAACTAATAGACTTATAGGATGCGCTAATTTTTTTAACTCTTGCTTAACTTGAAAATTTGCATCGTGTTTTGTTATTCTAAGTTGAACTTTCTGTAAAATAAAAAATGCTAATCTTTTTGTGATTAAAAAAATAACAAGTGTTAATGATACAATTATTAGAAGAAAAATATACTGCCAAACTTCAATATTAAAAACTGTTTTATGCCCATATGCTGGAACTAAGTTTTGCAACTTACTTACGTACCAAGGAAAAACACTTTCGTATATTTTATCGATATTATTGACTGTTTCTGTTGAATAATACCAGTTTTCATCTATTTTTTCGACATAAATCTGAGGCATCCGATCAGGAAATGGAATAAATTTAAAGTAGCTTGAATAACCAATACTATCATTATAATTAGGATTGTTGGGTATTTTATTAAAATCTAAATACAATCCTTTACCATCTAAGACTTTTTTAATTTTTATCGCTTTATCTACTGCACTATTTTTTTCTAAACCATAAATTGTTTTTGCAGCTTTACCAGGATTATAACTATCTTTCTGCAAAAAATAAATATGAGTATAAATAGTTGCATTGGGGTTGCTTAAATCTACTTTTGCCTCACTTAAATTCGATTCTTGAGCAATTAAAAATAAGGGAGCAATTAAAAAAAGAGCGACGATTTTTCTCATTTTATATAGTGTTAAACTAACGTTAATTTAATTACAAATTTAAACCTTTTAAAAATTGTAAGGTCATACTTACAAATAAATTGATAATCAAAAAATAAAATCATGAAAAAATTAGTAAGTATTTTCTCTTTAGTAATTGCCTTTACTTTAACCGCTGAAGCTCAAAAAAAGAAAATAGATAAAACTCCAAAATTCACAATTGAGCAAAACACCGAACTCGCAGTAAAACAAATGACACTTGCATTAGATTTAAGTGAAAAACAACAAAGCCAAATACGACCTTTATTTAAAAATCAAGCTAAAAAGAAAGAAGCAGCTATGAATAAACGTACTGAAATGAGAAAAAATAGAAGTAAGCCTTCAACTGATGAAATTTATAAAATGAAGATAGCATTCTTAGATAATCAAATAGCAATGAAGAATAATATGAAAAAAATATTAAACAAAGAGCAATTTGAAAAGTATGAAAAAATGACCGCTAACAAAAAGAAAAAAGAAAAGCAAAAAATGGAAAAGATTGCTAAAATGAAAAAAAGAAAACTCCTTGAGTTAGAGGAAAATTAAAAATATTAAAGTAAAAACACCTAACAAGATATCTTGTTAGGTGTTTTTTTAATTAAAAAAGTATTAATCTAATTGTATTAAATCAATATCACTTTCTTTTACTTTTTTATTTAACTCTTTAACTTCATTATTAAATAAAGAATAGAGTTTCTTTAATTCTATGTCTATTTCTTTTATTATTTCATTTTTAAAATCAATTGCTTGGTTTGTTGGTGCATAATTACCTATTCTAGTCAACGAATTTAAATGAGCTAATTTGTTGTTTAAACGAATTGGGAAATTTAATGGATCTTGATTACTCTTGCTTTTTGTCTGATATAAAGTTTCTTCAACAATGGTCATTTCTTTTAAAAGTTCATCAGAAAAATCAATTAATTCTTGATGTTTCTTTTTATCTTTTATTGATTTTTTTAACAAACCAACTTGTGTTCTCACTTTTTTAACATTCTTTAAAGCTTTATGTATTTCGGTCATTTTTGAATTAATATCATTTATGAAATCAAACTGAGCTTTCATATCTTCTTCAGATGCTTCAGACATTGGGTTTCTCAAAATTTTAAAGTTTTGAGATGTCTTTATATCATTTACAATCAATACTACTTTATAATTTCCTGGCAACGCCATAGGCCCATTTAAAGATGCCCACCACAAAATCATTCCTTTTACGCGCTCTGCTCCATCATACATCATATTCCAATTAAAAATATTATTTCCATCTTTTACATTTAATTGGGCTTCCTTTTTTTCTTTATTAGGGAAAGTATTAAAGGTTTTAATATGATTATCCATATTATCATAAAATGATAATGAAATAGTATCCTTTTCGGCAACCTCTTTTACAAAATAATTTACTGCTACTCCTCCTGAATGATTTGTTCCTGATGTTCTAGAGGTTCTTCCATTTCCTCCGCTCAAATTATAAGCATCTTTAGGCTTATATAAAACTACATCTTGCTTTAAAACGGATTCATTAATCTGATGTAGAGGAGTTAAATCGTCTACAACCCACAAAGATCTTCCTTGTGTAGCAACAATTAAATTATCATCTTTTATAGCTAAATCTGTAATGGGTACAATTGGTAAATTCTGTTGAAATGATTGCCAATTTTTTCCATCATCAAAGGAAATATACATTCCCTTTTCAGTTCCTGCATACAATAATCCTTTACGTTTTGGGTCTGCTCTTAAAGCCCTTGTAAAATCTTCAGAAGCAATACCATTTGTAATTAATTTCCAAGATTTACCGTAATTTTCTGTTTTATAGATATAAGGAGTATAATCTCCCGTTTTATATTTAGTCCCTACAAGATATGCTCCTCCTTTTGTAAACGGATCTATTTCAATACAGTTAATCATCATCCACTCTGGCATTTTTTTAGGAGTAATATTAGACCAATTTGCACCATTATCTTTTGAAACATGAACTAAACCATCATCTGATCCTGTATATATTAAACCACTTTCATAGGCAGATTCAGTTGTGGCAAAAATTGTCCCATAATATTCTACACCTGTGTTATCTTTTGTTATTGGACCTCCTGAAGGACCGAGAGTTTTTGGGTCATTTCTTGTTAAATCAGGACTGATAATTTTCCAAGATTGACCTTCATCTTCAGTTACATGCAAATGATTAGAAGCAGCATATAATCTCTTATTATTATTTGGCGAAAAGAAAATTGGGAAATTCCACTGAAAACGGTACTTAAAATCTTCTGCACCATGTCCCATAGGATCATCTGGCCAAACATTGATGGCTCTCGTTTCATTTGTTTTATGATTTACCCTTGTTAACAATCCTCCGTAACTTCCACCATAAACTATATCATTATTTAACGGATCTACAGCAATATGTGCACTTTCTCCTCCTGCAGTTGAACTCCAATCTGATTCTGTAATAAAACTTCCTGAATTTCTATGAGCAATTCTAACTGTTGAATTATCTTGTTGTGCAGCTAAAATTCTATATGGGAAATGATTATCTGTAGTTACTCTATAAAACTGAGAAGTTGGTTGGTTCATGTAAGTACTCCAATTTTCTCCAGCATCAAAAGAAATTTGAGCACCTCCATCATCACCAATAATCATTCTTTGGTTATTTTCTGGAGCAATCCATAAATCATGATGATCTCCATGAGGAGCGTTGTAAGTTTTGTATGTTTTCCCACCATCTGTTGATTTGTGATAACGTACATTTAGTACGTATAAAATATTTTCATCTTGAGTATCTGCATACAAGCGAGTATAATACCAAGCTCTTTGTCTTAATTTTCTTTCTGAATTAATTAATTTCCAAGTTTTTCCAGCATCGAAAGATTTGTAAACTCCTCCGTTTTTATTTTCGATTAAAGCATACACTATATCAGAATTAACGGGAGATACAGTTATTCCACTAATACCCCAAATTCCTTTTGGTAGTCCTTTGTTTGATGAAATGTTCGTCCAGGTCTCACCTTCATCTGTACTTTTCCACAAAGCAGAGCCATCTCCACCAGAAGACAAACTGTAAGGAGTTCTTCTCACATTCCAAGTTGTTGCGTATAAAATTCTAGGATTATTTGGATCTATTATTAAATCTACAACTCCTGCATTTTCATTTGAAAACAAAACTTTTCTCCAAGTATCTCCACCATCAGTAGATTTATAAACTCCTCTGTCTTGGGTAGGTTTATATAAATCACCCATTACCCCAGCAAAAACAATATTAGAATTTTTTGGATGGATTCGCATTCTTGGAATATGTCTGGAATTTTTAAGACCAATATGTTTCCATGTTTTACCTGCATTTTCAGTTTTCCAAACTCCATCTCCAGATGAAACATTTCCTCTAACAGTTTTTTCACCCATTCCAACATAAATCACATTACTATCTGATTCAGAAACAGCTACAGAGCCAACAGAACCACCAAAAAAACCATCAGAAATATTTTGCCAAGTATTTCCTGCATCGTTTGTTTTCCAAACACCTCCTCCAGTACTTCCCATATAAAATAGGTTTGCTTTCTCTGGCACTCCAGTAACAGCAGCACTTCTACCTCCTCTAAAAGGCCCAATATTTCTATATTTTACTTCGCTAAAATATTCAGTTGAAACTTTGGTAGATTTGTTTTGTGCATTAACTTTGACATTTGCTATTAAAAGCAAGCAAATAGAAAGAAAAATCAATCTTTTCATATAGTTTGTTTATAGTTAAAATAAGCTTAAAAGTAAGAATTAAAATCAATTTTTAGAATGGACATCTTGTTAAATGTTTTAAATGATAAAAAAATAAATAAAAAAATAACAATATCTGGTTCTAAAAGTGAATCTAACAGATTATTGATTTTACAAAAATTATTTTCTGATTTTTCAATTGAAAACTTATCAGATTCTGATGACTCTGTTCACATGCAACACGCATTATCAACAGATGAAAAAATTATAAATATTGGTCATGCAGGAACCGCAATGCGTTTTCTAACCTCTTATTTTGCTATAAATGAAGGTAGAGAAACCATCCTTACAGGATCTGAAAGAATGCAAAATAGACCAATAGAAATTTTAGTTGATGC
>JBELHK010000052.1:0-3675 GCA_042091415.1 Polaribacter sp.
TCAAAACCTTTTACTCCACTACCTGCAGTAGTTGGTGTTGGAGATTGTGAAATAGTATTTACACGTACTTTATGATCTTTACCAAAGAAATATCCAAAACTTCTTGCTATGCTCTCTAAATATGCTTTGTTGTCTGCCATATCATTATAGTCAGGAAAAACTCTTTGAGCTGCCATATATGTTAATGCAACAATAGAACCCCATTCGTTCATAGCTTGTTTGTTATATAAAACATTCATCGTTTTATGAAAAGAAACAGCTGAAACATCCCAACCTTTTGTTGTAAAATCGTACTTAGGATCTGTATAATGCTTACCCTTTCTAACATTTACAGACATACCAATAGAATGAAGCACAAAATCTAATTTGCCTCCTAAAATTTCCATAGACTTTTCAACTAAATTCGTTAAATCATCCATATTCGTTGCATCTGCAGGAATAATTTGAGACCCTGTTTTTTCTGCTAAAGAGTTTAAAGCTCCCATACGCATAGCAATAGGTGCATTAGTTAACACGAATTCAGCTCCTTCTTCATGAGCTCTTTCTGCAACTTTCCAAGCTATTGATTGTTCATTTAAAGCTCCAAAAATTATTCCTTTTTTTCCTTTTAATAAATTGTACATAATTGTAAATATAGTTGTTTGTCAATTGTTATGAATTACAAATATAATCTTAATTTAATAACTCTTTTGCGTGAATTATTGCAGATTCAGAAATACTTTTTCCTCCTAACATTTCTGCAATCTCAACAACTCTTTCATCGGTATTTAAAACCTTTAAACTAGTGCTTGTTATATTTTCTAACTCTTCTTTATAAACTTTATAATGTGTATTACCTTTAGCTGCAATCTGCGGTAAATGCGTGATTGTTATCACCTGCATATTTTTACTCATTTGTTGCATTATTGATGCAATTCTATTTGATACTTCACCTGAAACTCCTGTATCTATTTCATCAAATATAATAGTTGGTAATTTTATATTTTCTGATAGAATTTTTTTGATTGATAACATTACTCTCGATAATTCTCCTCCTGATGCAACTTTTTTCAAATCACCAAAACTACCTCCTTTATTTGCTGAAAATAAAAACTCAATTTCATCTTTTCCATTTGAATAATACTTTTTTTGAGGAGTAACTTTTATAGAAAAACGGGCATTTTGCATCCCTAAATCAAATAATAAATTTTGAAGTTCTTCTACTAAATTCGGTATTACTTTTTTTCTAGATTTTGATATTTCATTCGCTAAAAGATCTAGTTTATTTGAACCTTTATCTATTTCTATCTCTTTATTTTTAATAACTTCTTCTGAGTTTTCTACAGACTCTATCTTTTTCGTTAATTCAGCTAAAATTGATAATAATTCTGAGTTAGAATTTACGTAATGCTTTTTTTGAAGATTGTAAATTAATTGTAACCTATCATTTAATTGTTCTATTTCAGAAGGATTAAATTCTACATTATCATTCGCTTTTTCTAATTCATCAATAATATCATCTAACTCAATCTTAACTGAACTTATTCTATCAGAAATTTCTTTGTATTCCTTTGAATATGATGATATTTTACTAATTCTATTCTCTAAATTGTGTAACGAACTTTGTATACCTATTTCATCATTTGTAGAAATTTCTAAAGATTCAGATAAACTTGATTTAATTTCTTCAATATTATTTAATTTCTCTAACTTTTCTTCTAAATCAATTTGTTCATCAACTTTTAAATCAGCATCATTTAATTCATTAAACAAATGAAGGTTATAATCGTATTGTTGATTTATTTCTCTTTGAAATTCTTGTAAATCTTTTAACTCTCTTTTTAGTTCATTTAATTGTTTTAATCCGTTTTTATAAGATTCAATTTTAGAACTATTTCTAGCTAAAGCATCAATGACAGAAAATTGAAAATCAGATTCAGATAATTCTAATGTTTGATGTTGAGAATGAATATCTATTAGATATAATTTTAATTGATTTAAAACGGAAAGTTTTACAGGAGTATCATTTACAAAAGCTCTTGATTTACCAGATGGTAAAATTTCTCTTCTTATAAAAGTAATATCTTCATAATCTAAATCAGCTTCATCAAAAAAGTTTCTTAAATTATAATTAGCTAATGAAACTTTCGCTTCAATAATACATTTCTTTGATGTATCCTTTAGTGATGATAAGTCAGCTCTGTTTCCTAACACCAAACCTAAAGCACCTAATAAAATGGATTTACCTGCTCCTGTTTCTCCTGTAATAATTGATAATCCTGAAGAAAAATCAACAGTTAACTCATTAATTAATGCGTAATTATTTATAGAAAGTTGAGTAAGCAATTCGCTAATATTTTGAAATAAAGTTAGTAAAATAAATTAAGATAAGCCTATTCTAAATTTCTCCATTTAGAGTTATTATTGGGAGAAATTTTACGTAAAGTACTTGCTAAACGAGCCTGATTTCTTGTTCTAGCTCCATCTGAATAAATATTTACAATTTCATCAGCCTTCGCATCAAAAAAGACTCTAATTAAATAGTTCCCTACTGTTTTATTATAAAGTCTTTCAATTGATAAAACATTATCTTCAATCGTTTGTTTTGCTTGTTTAGGGTTTGAACTATAATTATCTAATCCTCGAATATGATATTTATACATTACAGTTCTAAAAGTTCTTAATTTTGATGATAATAGATTATCAATTAATAGAAATCTATTCTGTTTTCCTACAACGTTTTGCCAAGAAGATAAACCACTTTGTTGTGCTTGTAACATTACATTCTCAGCTTCCTTGAGTTCTGTTTCACCTCCAAACTCAGAAAAAGTATCAGCATCGAGTCCTAAAATCGTATAAACATAAAAGACTATTGTAGAAACTAAATTGCTATCATAAGAGTTTCTGTTATATAATAAAGGATCAAATTCATTGTACTTAAAAGTAAAATCATTGTCCTTTAAATTTAAAATGGGAGTTGTGTAAGTTGATCCGAAAACAGGTCGGTTAGACTGAACCTGTAATGTAGCTTCAAAAGTATTATTATTTCTAGACGTTATAATAATATTCATAGCGCAATCAATACGCTCTTCTACTTTTACAACTCTATTTGTCCATTTTGTTTGATTAATAAATTCATTTAAGGATGTTTCTAAAGTTTTAAAAATCTGCCTATTAGAACCTCCTACTTGTTCGAAATTAATATTTACCAAACAATTTAACTCTTGAGATTTTATAGAAAAACTAATTAAAAGAACGAAAAATAAAAATAGTTTACGCATGTAGTTTCTGTGTAATTTCATTCATTATGTCTATTGCAACTTCATCTTTAGATTTTAATTCAAATGGTTTTTCATTCAAATTTTTATCAATAATAGTTATTTTATTTGTGTTTGTTGCAAAACCAGCTCCTTTATCTTGTAAAGAATTCAATACAATAGCATCTAAATTTTTTCTTTTAATTTTATTTATTGCATTTTCAATTTCATTATTAGTTTCAAGTGCAAAACCAACTAAAAATTGATGTGATTTAATTTCTCCTAAAGAAGCTAAAATATCTTTAGTTTTCACCAACTCTATATGTAACGAAGAAGTATTCTTTTTTATTTTTTGATTTGAAACAAATTTTGGTTTGTAGTCTGCAACAGCAGCAGATAAAATAGCTATATCTGTTTCATTAAAATACTTATGAACTTC
>JBELHK010000052.1:3775-8412 GCA_042091415.1 Polaribacter sp.
GACACAATATCTTTTGGTTCTGCCATTCTACCTTCGCCAACTAAACCACTTGCCAATTCACCACTAGTTGCTGGTATAACAATATTACCATAACTTTCTAGTTTTGTTAGCGTCGTTTTGGTAGAAGAATGTTTATACATATCTAAATCCATCGCTGGCGCAAAATAAACAGGACATTTTGCAGACAAATAGGTAGCAAGTAATAAATTATCACAAGTTCCGTTTGTCATTTTCGATAAGGTGTTTGCTGTTGCAGGAGCTATTAAAAAATAGTCTGCCCAAAGTGCTAAATCTACATGATTATTCCATAATTCATTTTCATCTTCTTTATTGAAAAATGTTGAATTAACAGGATTTTTAGATAAGGTAGATAATGTAAGTGGAGTTATAAAATCTTTAGATGCAGGAGTCATAATAACCTTGACTTCTGCACCTTTTTTTATAAATAAGCGAACTAAACTCGCCGTTTTGTAAGCAGCAATTCCCGCAGTAATGCCTAAAAGAATTTTTTTACCGCTTAAAACTGACATTTATTCAGCTTCTGGATTTCTGTGATATATTTTATCGCCTAACCATTCTTCTAGTGCAATTGCTGTAGATTTTGGTAAACGCTCATAAAATTTTGAAACCTCTATTTGTTCTTTATTTTCAAAAACTTCTTCTAAACTATCATTGTAAGTTGCAAACTCATCTAGTTTTTCTACTAATTCCTTTTTTAAATCAGAATTAATTTGATTAGCTCTTTTAGCAATAATAGAAATCGCTTCATAGATATTTTCTGTAGAAGCTTCTACCTTATTCTTATCATAGGTAATTGTGCTTATTGCTGCTTTTGTGTCTTTATAATCCATATTTACTTTATTTAGAATTAGAATCTTCTTCTAATGCTTTTATTCTACTAATAATTTTATCTAATCTTTCTTTTTCTGATTGCAAAGTAGCTAACATTTCGTTTGATTCTTCCATAAATTTTGAATCTGGGAAATTTCTATTTAGCTTATCATATGCCTCAATAGCATCTTTTATTCTATCTGGTCTTCTTCTGTCTGTACTTTTTAAAACAAAATCGTGCGCTGCTTTCAAACGATAATATAAAGCTTCTTCTTTAAATTCAGAACCAAGATAATCACTCAATAAATTATCAAATGCTTGAATAGAGGCTTTATAATTTCTTAAATCATAATCTGCAGTTTTGTAATATACTTTAGCAATTTCGAAGTATTTTTTTTGTAATTTATACCTCAATTCTTGATAATGTTTATTGGCTTCCTCTATTTTATCTGAATCTGGATATGTGTTTATAAATGTTTGAAAAGCTTCTAAGGCTTTGTTTGTATCAGTAGGATCTTTACTATGAACAGGAGATGCTAATTTGTAACTGTATGCAGATAAAAAAGCGGCTTCTTCTTTTTTAGAACTTTTAGGATAATTCTTTACAAACCTGTCAAAATAATAACCTGAAAGACTGTAGTTTTTCTCGTTAAAATTAGATTGAGAAACCATAAATTCGATACGCTCCATTTGAGGCTTTCCTCTATAAGACGGTATTATTTTTTCAAATAAACGCAGTGCTTTTGCATACTTTTTAGACTCATACATCTTAATGGCCATTTTATACTGGTCATTAGCACTCCCTTTATTCAAAACTTTTTGGTATTCTCCGCAGGAAAACAACAAAAAGCTAAACACCATTAAATACGCTAAATTTTTAATTTTTTGCATCTTGCAAAATTACTAATTAATTATTGATTATTAAAACGATTTTTTACTTGAAAAATCACCTCACAATAATCAATAAAAAAGAATAAAGATTAATATAACAAATTACTAAAAGTTTGTTAATTAAACTTTTTTATAAAATTAAAAATTCTAACTCTTAAATCCTCGGTTGTTTTCACTAACGGAAGTCTTACATCATCACTACAAATGTTTAATCCTTCTAAAACAGTTTTTATACCTGCGGGATTATTCTCTTCAAAAATGAAATCAATTATATCCATTAATTTAAAATGAATATCAAAAGCTTTTTTATTTTCACCGTTTAAACCTAACTGAATCATTGATGAGAATTCTTTAGGAAAAGCTTGCCCAATAACAGAAATAACACCAGAACCGCCAGCCAAAGTTACACCTAATGCCAAATCATCATCACCAGAAATAATTAGAAAATCTTTTGGTTTGTCTTTTATTAATCGGAAATATTGTTGTTGATTATTACCTGCTTCTTTTACACCAACAACATTAGTAAAGTCATTTGCCAACCTAAGTATTGTTGAAGGTTCCATATTTTTTGCTGTTCTACCAGGAACATTATATAATATTATTGGTTTTTCTGTTGCATTTGCAATAGCTTTATAATGCTGATAAAAACCTTCTTGAGTAGGTTTACTGTAATATGGAGCGACAGATAAAATACCATCAATATCAGACAAGTCTCTAGTTGATAATTCCTTAACAACTTCTGAAGTATTATTCCCTCCTATTCCTAAAACTAAAGGAACTCGTTTGTTATTTGTTTTTACAATAACATCTATAATTTGTTGTTTTTCAGACTCGCTAATCGTTGCACTTTCTCCTGTTGTACCATTAATAACTAAATAATCGGTTCCGTTTTCTATATTAAAGTTTACTAAATTAGTAAGCGCCTTAAAATCAACTGTTAAATCTTTATTAAATGGGGTTATCAGCGCAACTCCCATACCAACAAATTTTTGCATAAAATATCTATTTTAAAGCCGTAAAATTACAACAATTGATTATAAAAATTTCGTTTTTATAATTTGTTCTCTAATAATAAACAAGTTTTTCTTAAAAGTTAAAATTTATAGCTTTTGAAGTATTTCTAAATATTTTTTAAGTTCAGATAAAAAACTCTCTGTATTCATCGGGTCTTCTGCTATTTCAATATCGTATAACTTTTGATTTACTTTTGAAATACCCGCTTTAAATCTTGCTTTAGATTTTAGAACAGCCAATTCTAAATATAAATTTTTTGTATTAAAATAGCCTATTAATAAATCAAAAGGTTCGTTTAAAAAACTTGTAAAATTTGAATCTTTTACCTGAGCTTTCCATCCAAAACTTTTTTCAGAAAATTGATATAGTTTGTCAATATTTTTCTTGTTAGAAGAATTAAATTCGAATAGCTTAATTGAGTCTACATTAAAAATCGCCTTTACTTCTTTTTTTATATCAATCAACTTTGATATATCAGCAGTAGAAATTATTCCAATCGATTTTATTTTATCATTACTTATTACCCTACTTGCTTCTTTCTGAATAAGTAGTTTTTGAAATTTTCTATTAACAAATGTTTTTTTCAAACCTTATAATTTAAGTTAATGACTCTGTAAAAATAATATTATTCTATTTCAACTTCTAAATGTGAAAATAAATTTATCAATTTACTACACCATTTTTAACATTGGTTATTTTCTCTTTGCCTATATTTTTTTCCTATTATCTTCTGACTGAGTATCAATTAATTTATTAAAAGGGTCTATACCTACTTCAATTGGTTTTTCATCAACAACTAATGTTATTTTATTATAAATTGAAGTTATTTTATGTTTTTTTAGATATAAAATTTTCTCTCTTTTTTTACCATCAATTTCTTCTTCTGTAAAAATACCTACATCAATATAATCTGAAAGAGGTGTCGATAAAATTGGTTTTTTCATTTTATCTGTTTTGTAAGATATTGTATCTCCTAACTTTTCACCATAATAACGTTTCCCTTTTTCATCGTTTCTATACTTTGCGACTTCAAATTCTAGATCTACCTGAAATTTACCATTTTCAAGTTCTGTAACTTTAGCATCCATTACCCTGTTTTTATATAGAGTGATTGTTTCAAACATATCTCTTATGAGATATTGTAAAGAATCTGGAGTTGCTTGTTTTATGTTATTTACAAACTCTATTGAAGTTGCGTAAGGTGGCTCTTGAAACTTCACCTTTTCAACAAACTTTTGAATTGCATTATTCAGATTTTCTTCACCTAAATAATCACTCAAAGCATATAGCACTAAAGATCCTTTTTGATAATGAATATATCCTTGACCATCATTAAACATTAATGGTTTTTCTCTTTTACGTTCTAAAGTTCTCTGCAATAAATAACCATCTAAAGCATCTTTTAAGAAAGTACGCATTTTATCTTTTCCATATTCATGTTCTAAAACTTTTAAAGAAACATATTCAGACATACTTTCTGAAAGCAAGGTAGCGCCAAGCACATCTGCACCAATTACTTGATGAGCCCACCATTGATGAGCTACTTCATGAGCTGTTACAGAAAAAGGATAATCTACTCCATCATCACTTGTATCATCTACATCAGCAATAAAACCTATTCCTTCAGAAAAAGGCATTGTATTTGCAAATGCTTGCGCAAAAGTTCCTCCAGTTCTTGGAAACTCAATAATTCTAGCTTGTCTGAATTGATATGGGCTAAAGTTCTTTGAATTGTAATCTAAAGAGGCTTTCATACCTTTCATCATTCTATCTAGATTATAAGTATGTGGTTTGTGGTAATAAATTTCTAGACTTATTCCTTTATACTTTTCTTTTTTAACCTCATATCTTGCTGAATTAAAAGCAAAAAAGTTTAAAATTTTACTATCCATTTTATAATG
>JBELHK010000052.1:8512-10717 GCA_042091415.1 Polaribacter sp.
TGAAGGAAATAAAGCAGAATTATTAATAAACGTTCCGTTTTCTCTTACTGGAGATTTCCTCTGAAAAGTAGTATTTTTATTACTCTCTACAGTTACTGCCAATTCTAAAGTATCTCCAGGCATAATTTTATTCTCAAAGAAATAAATATCAAAATTATGGATGGTATCTTTAGATACTAACTGATTTGGCTTACTAAATTCAAAAGTACTTTTTAACGAATTATGATTTAGAAAAACACTATCAATAACTTTATCTGTTTTATTTACCATTTGTATTGTTGCTGATGCTTCAAATAGTCTTTCTTTAGGAAAAATATCCATATTTGCATTTACAGCAATTACTCTAGGTTGTGGATGATTTTCGAACTTTTTATATTTCTTTTCCCATTCAACTCTTCTTAATTCAAATTCCTTTGATGATGTTCGTTTACTTTTTGTTCCTGTTTCCATATAGATAGAAAAACCTAAACTAAAAAAAGCGACAAGTAATACAACCAAACTCAGCGCATAAACACCTTTAAATCTTGATTTTGCAATTGATATTCTTTCTTTAAATGATGATGGAATTCCTCTAACCCAAAATAAAGCAGAAACTACAAGTAATGCTAATCCGCATAAAATCCAATAAAATTTATACACTAAAAAAGGAGTTAGAATTCCGTATCCATTCATATCAGAATAACTAAATCCAGGCCCTTGATTATATTTAAATATAGATTGCTCAATACCCGCAAGAGATAAAAATGGCATTCCTACAGAAATCACTAAAAGAAGAAATAAACCCAAATATGGGTTACCAATTAAAGTTTGTATAAATACCGATAAAAAAGCCCAAATTAGATAACCAAGAGAAGTTAATAAAAATAAATCTGTTATATAATGATTGAATTCAAAGTTAGAATATCCATTATATAATTGAAAAAGAATACCTGAAACCATAATTACAGCCAACAAAATCCATTGCATCTTAATTAATGCGATTACTTTAGAGAACAACAATGTCCAATTTGGTATTGGCGTTGCATCAACTAAATGATTTACACGGGAAATTTTAGCTCTATTAACAAGCATACCAGCATACAAAAAAGTACATATGTTAATTGAAATAGAAAATACATTACCAATATTTAGCATTTTCCAAGTTACTGGTAAAGTTGGGGTGTCAAAAATATTTCCAATTTCTGATAAACCTACAATCATTAAAACTAAACCAACCAAAACAATTGAAATAAAAGGCCAACTTTTTACTATATATTTAAAGTCGATGTTAGATAATTTCCACATCGTTTTTAAATTTTGCTTAAAGGATTGATCGTAATTTACTTCAGGTAAAACAATTTTTGTAATTCCACTAAAGTTCGATTTTGTTACTCTTTCAGATTTTATTTTTCTAAAAGAAAAGGAAACTGCGTTTTGACTAAATGCAAAAAAACGATAAACAAGCATGAAAATAAAAGTTGAAACTCCTAACCATATCAAACGGTTATAAATTATCATTTCTTTTATAGGTATTTGTAACTCATTTTGTTCTGAAGGTGTCCAATATTTTGTATAATAGCTTACTGCTCCTGCTCCAAAAGGTTCTAAAATTGCCAACAAACCTCTTTGATCTGAATCTGATAATACACTTTCTAATACTCCTTGAACAAACAATAAAACAATAACTGTTATAAAACCAGCAGCAATATTTCTTGTAAAAGTTACTACTGCAAAAACTATAGCTCCAAATAATAATATATTAGGCAGAATAAATATCAAATACGTTTTCAAATAGGTTAAAAACTGAAGAGAACCAACAATATCAGGATTTGTTCCTGGGAATCGAAATCCAACAATCATTCCTAAAGCAATAGAAATGACAATTATTGAAACTATTAGAATTGCACTAAAAAACTTCGCAAATAAATAATTTGCCTTTGTAAAAGGATAAGAGTATAAAATTGTATGCATTTCACTTTTATAATCCCTATAAACTGACACACCAATTATTGATGGAAATAAGAAAAAAATAAAAACAGATAATGCGTTAAAAAGACCGTTGACTCCAATTGGAGAATTTACGATTCTTGAAGAACTTGTTGTTGCTGTAATAGAATCGAAAAAACCAGCTGAAGCGGCGGATAAGAAAAAAGATAATCCTAAAAATATTACTAAATAAATATAGAAAGCTGGCTTGTTAAACCAATATTTTAATTCTTGTTTAAA
>JBELHK010000052.1:10817-16764 GCA_042091415.1 Polaribacter sp.
GGATCTAAACCAGCAGTTGGTTCATCAACAATAATTAATTTAGGATTATTTAGTAATAACTGAGCAATACCAAAACGTTGTTTCATACCGCCAGAATAACCCGCCACATATTTATGTCTAACCTCATATAAATTGGTAATTTCTAAAACTTCCTTTACAATAGCTGCTCTTTCATTTTTATCAGCAACGCCTTTTAAAGTCGCAAAATAATCTAATAAATCTTGAGCAGACATTTTAGGATACACACCAAAAGATTGTGGTAAATACCCCAAAATTTTACGCAAAGACATATTATCTTCTAAAACATTTATATCTCCAAAAGTAATTGATCCAGAATCAGGACTTTGTAAGGTTGCAATTGTTCGCATTAAAGAAGATTTACCCGCACCATTTGGCCCAAGTAATCCAAACATTCCCGTTCCTATTTCTATACTTAAATTATCGATGGCTTTTACACCGTTTTTATAAGTCTTTGTTAAATTTTCAATTACTAATTTCATTTTTTTTCTTGGTTTATTTTTTGGTATGATTGCGAAAATACGGACTTTTCACTCATTATTTTCTAAATATTTTAGCAGAATTAATTTTAAATCGTAGTATTTTTACGCATTAATTATAAAAAAACATGGCTGAAAAATCAATTTTAAACGAAAAATCATTAGAATTTTTAGAAAAATACTTAAATAATGCCGCTCCTACAGGTTATGAATGGGAAGGTCAAAAAATTTGGATGGATTACCTAAAACCTTATGTAGACAGTTTTATTACAGACACATACGGTTCTGCAGTTGGCGTTATAAATCCTGATGCTAAATATAAAGTCGTTATTGAAGGACATGCAGATGAAATTTCTTGGTATGTAAATTACATTTCTGATAATGGTTTAATTTACGTAATTCGTAATGGAGGTTCAGATCATCAAATAGCACCAAGTAAAATTGTAAATATTCACACAAAAAAAGGTATTGTAAAAGGTGTTTTTGGTTGGCCTGCAATTCATACTAGAAATAGAGCTAAAGAAGAAGCACCAAAGCCAGAAAATATTTTTATTGACTGTGGATGTGCTACGAAAGAAGAAGTTGAAAAACTTGGCGTTCACGTAGGATGTGTAATTACTTACCCTGATGAATTTCATATTTTAAACGAAGATAAATTTGTTTGTAGAGCTTTAGACAATAGAATGGGAGGTTTTATGATTGCTGAAGTTGCTCGATTATTAAAAGAAAATAAAAAAGAATTACCTTTTGGATTGTATATTACTAATTCAGTTCAAGAAGAAATTGGTTTAAGAGGAGCCGAAATGATTACTGAAACTATTAAACCAAATGTAGCCATTGTAACCGATGTTACTCACGACACTACAACTCCAATGATCGACAAGAAAAAAGAAGGTCATTTAGAACTTGGTAAAGGACCAGTTGTAGCTTATGCGCCTGCTGTTCAACAAAAATTAAGAGATTTAGTAATAGAATCTGCCGAAGCAAAAAAAATTCCATTTCAACGTTCTGCATTATCTAGAGCAACAGGTACTGACACAGATGCTTTTGCATACAGCAATGGTGGTGTTGCTTCTGCCTTAATTTCATTACCGCTTAGATATATGCATACTACAGTAGAAATGGTTCATAGAGAAGATGTTGAAAATGTAATTAAAATGATTTATGAAACTCTATTAAATATAAAAGACGGAGAAACATTTTCTTATTTTGAATAAATTTATAAATCCCACTTAAGTGGGATTTTCTTTTTCTATGGATGAATTAATTGACATTTTAAACAACAAAGGACAAAAAACAGGAAAGACGGCTTTAAAATCTGAAGCACATAAAAATGGATGGCATCATGCAACAGTTCATATTTGGTTTTTTACTGTTGATAAAAAAATACTACTTCAAAAAAGAGCTCTCTCAAAAAAAGTATTTCCAGGTTTATGGGATATTTCTGTCGCAGGACATGTTGGTACTGGAGAAAGTATTTTAAATTCTGCAAAAAGAGAAGTTTTTGAAGAAATAGGACTTCAACTACAAGAAAAAGATTTCATAAAAATTGGCACTAGAACTCATCATGTAAAACACAAAAATGGAATTATAGATAATGAGTTTCATCATGTTTTTATTGCCGAACTAAAAAGTCCCTTAGAAAAATTAAAAATTCAAAAAGAAGAAGTTGATGACATTAAGTTATTTGATTTATCCATTTTAAAAGAAACAAAAAATAGAGTAAATATTCTTATACCTGAATTTCATCAATATTATGTTTCTGTTCACGATAAGATTATACAACATCTAAAAGATTAATTAAATTTTTGATTGATACGTATACAAATCATAATACCTGCCTTTTGCTTCAATTAACTCTTTGTGAGTACCTCTCTCTGCAATATTACCCGATTCAATAACTAAAATTTGGTCAGCTTTTTTAATAGTACTTAATCTATGTGCAATAACAATTGTGGTTCTATTTTTTATTAATTCAGATAAACTTTTTTGAATTAAAGATTCACTTTCTGTATCTAAACTAGAAGTTGCTTCATCTAAAATTATAATTTCCGGATCTGCTAAAATTGCACGAGCAATTGCCAATCTTTGTCGCTGACCTCCTGAAAGTTTTACACCTCTTTCACCAATTAAAGTATCTAAACCATCATCAAACCTATCTGTAAATTCGTTTACATAAGCTGCATTTACTGCATCTTGTAAATCTTCTTCTGATGCATTTGGTCTTGGAAATAAAATATTTTCTCTAATAGTTCCTTCAAACAAAAACTCATCTTGTAAAACGACTCCTAAATTCTTACGATAACTTGACAATTTTACTTTCGATAAGTCATGGTTATCAATCGTAATTTTTCCAGATTTTGGATTTAAAAATGTTGCTGACAAACCTGCAATAGTAGATTTACCTGAACCAGAACTACCAACAAGTGCTGTAACAGAACCAGACTTAACTTTAAAACTTATATTATTTAAAACTTCTTTTCCTTCTTCGTAAGCAAAAGAAACATCATCAAAAATAATGTCTCCCTTAATCTTTTCTAAAATAATAGTTCTGTCTTTATCCTCTTCCTCGGCATGCATATTCATCAATTCTTCTGTTCTATCTAAACCTGCTAAAGCCTCAGTTAATTGACTACCAATATTACTCATTTGTACAATTGGCGCAATCATAAAACCTAAGATTAACGTAAAAAACAAAAATTCTCCAGAAGTCATCTCTCCATAAATCATGAAGTAACCGCCAATTCCCATAATTCCTGTTGTAGCAACACCAATTAAAAACGTAGAAGAACTCGTCATTAAAGCTGTGGTTGTTAAACTCTTTTTTACATTTTGAAACAATTTTTCGACACCTTTTTCAAAAACTATATTCTCTTGTTCTTCTGCATTAAAAGCTTTTATAACTCGAACTCCCGCTAAAGTTTCTGTTAATCTACCTTTTACTTCGGCATTAATTTTTCCGCGATTTCTAAAAATAGGACGAATAAATTTAAAGGCTTTTAAAGCTACAAATCCAAAAATAGAAATAGGTAAAAAGACAAATAATGTCATCCATGGATTTAAATTAATTAGTATAATTAATGAAATTATGGCTGTAAATGTGCCGCCCACCAACTGTACTAAACCTGTACCTATTAAATTTCTTACTCCTTCTACATCGCTCATTATTCTTGAAACTAAGGCTCCTGATTTTGTATTATCAAAAAAACTAATCGGCAAAGACAATACTTTCTTCTGAACTTGTGCTCTTAATTCTGATATTAAATATTGAGCCTGAACACTTAGAATTCGTGTTAATAAAAAAGAAGTAATCGCTTGTATTAAAATTGCAATTAAAACAATGATTATAAGAGTATAAAGCTGATTAAAATTTTTATTAGGAACAACATCGTCTAATAATATTTTACTCTGCCAAGGCAAAACCAAGCCTGCCAAACTTCTAATCACAATTAATATGAGACCAATAAAAACTAAATTTCTTTTTGGCCAAATAATAGTTTTAAATGCTTTCGCAATGGAAACTTTTGTTTTCTTCTTTTCTTTTTTTAATGTATTAAAACCTTGCATTATTATTTTTTCAGAAAATTATAATACTAAAATATACGCAACTTTATTTTGCCTTACAATTTTTCGTCAATGATTTGCTGAACTATTTCAGGATTTAAGAGCGTTGAAACATCTCCTAAATTATCTAATTCATTTGAGGCTACTTTTCTTAAAATACGTCTCATAATTTTACCCGAACGTGTTTTTGGCAATCCTTCTGTAAATTGTATTTTATCTAATTTAGCAATAGGACCAATTTTATCAGAAATTAATTGATTTATTTCTTTTCTTACATTCTCATGAATTCGATTTTCTCCAGAATCTTTTAATGTAATGTAACCGTATAATGCACTCCCTTTTATATCATGAGGAAAACCAACTATTGCACTTTCAACTACTGCAGGATGCTCGTTAATAGCGTCTTCAATTGGCGCAGTTCCTAAATTATGTCCTGAAACAATTATAACATCATCTACTCTACCTGTAATTCTGTAATAACCAACCTCATCTCGCAAAGCTCCATCACCTGTAAAATATTTATCCTTAAAAGCGGAGAAATATGTTTCTTTATATCGTTTGTGATTGCCCCAAATAGTTCTTGCAATACTTGGCCAAGGATGTTTAATACACAACCTACCTTCTACTTGATTTCCTTTAATTTCTATTCCATTTTCATTCATTAAACAAGGTTGTATTCCAATAAATGGAAGCGTTGCATAAGTTGGTTTTGTTGGTGTTACATAAGGAATTGGTGTAATCATCATACCTCCTGTTTCTGTTTGCCACCAAGTATCTATAATCGGACTTTTATTTTTCCCCACATTATCATTATACCAATGCCAAGCTTCTTCATTAATTGGCTCTCCTACAGAACCTAATACTTTTAAAGACGATAAATCATACTTATCTAAAAGTTCTGTTCCATGTTTTGCCAATGCCCTTATCGCTGTTGGTGCTGTATAAAATTGATTGATTTTATGTTTTTCTACAATTTGCCAAAAACGACCAAAATCTGGGTAACTTGGTACTCCTTCAAATAAAACGGTAGTAGCTCCATTTGCTAAAGGTCCGTAAACAATATAAGAATGTCCCGTAATCCAACCAATATCTGCCGTACACCAATAAACATCATTTTCTTTGTATTGAAACGCATTTTTAAAAGTGTAAGCTGTATATACCATATAACCTGCAGTAGTGTGCACCATTCCTTTTGGTTTACCTGTAGAACCTGAAGTATATAAAATAAATAATGGATCTTCAGCATCCATAATTTCTGCTTTACATTCTTTAGATGCTTTTTCTAATAAAGGTTGTAACCATTTATCACGGCCTTCTTTCATTGAAATTTCAGAATTAATTCGTTTTACAACTAATACTGTTTCAACTGATGGAGTATTTTCTAAAGCTTCATCAACAATTCCCTTTAAATCTATGGTTTTTGCACCTCTATAAGAACCATCTGAGGTAATAACCATTTTACATTCTGCATCATTAATTCTTGTTGATAATGCTGTGGATGAAAAACCTGCAAAAACTACAGAATGAATAGCACCTATTCTTGCACAAGCTAAAGTAGCAATCGCTAATTCAGGAATCATTGGCACATAAATACAAACCCTATCTCCTTTCTGAATTCCATTATCTTTTAAAACATTCGCAAATTGATTTACTCTTTCTGATAATTGCTTATAGGTAATATGTTCTGCTTCTTCATTTGGATTATTAGACTCAAAAAGAATAGCTGTCTTATCTGATCTTGTCGCTAAATGCCTATCAATACAATTTTCTGTTATATTCAATTTTGCTCCTTCAAACCATTTTATTTCTGGTTTAGAAAAATCCCAATCTAGAACTTTATTCCATTTCTTTCTCCATAAAAAATGTTCTTCAGCTATTTCTTCCCA
>JBELHK010000053.1:0-8861 GCA_042091415.1 Polaribacter sp.
CATATGGTTTTGCTATTTGGGAAAAAATGCAAGCTGAATTAGATAGAATGTTTAAAGAAACAGGTCATCAAAATGCGTATTTTCCACTTTTTGTTCCTAAAAGCTTATTTGAAGCAGAAGAAAAAAACGCAGAAGGTTTTGCTAAAGAATGTGCAGTAGTTACTCACTACCGTTTGCAAAATGATCCTGATAACGAAGGTAAGTTAAGAGTTGATCCCGAAGCAAAATTAGAAGAAGAATTGGTTGTAAGGCCAACTTCTGAAGCTATTATATGGAATACTTATAAAGGATGGATTCAATCTTACAGAGATTTACCTCTTCTAATTAATCAATGGGCAAATGTGGTTCGTTGGGAAATGAGAACACGTTTGTTTTTAAGAACAGCAGAGTTTTTATGGCAAGAAGGTCACACAGCTCATTCAACAAAAGATGAAGCTCTTTCTGAAGCAAAACAAATGCAAGATGTTTATGCTGAATTTGCGGAGAGTTTTATGGCTATGCCAGTAGTAAAAGGTGTAAAATCTGAAAGCGAGCGTTTTGCTGGAGCAGAAGATACTTATACAATAGAAGCATTGATGCAAGATGGGAAAGCGCTACAAGCAGGTACAAGTCATTTTTTAGGACAAAACTTTGCGGAAGCTTTTGATGTAAAGTTTACAAATAAAGAAGGAAAACAAGAGCATGTTTGGGCAACTTCATGGGGTGTTTCTACAAGATTGATAGGAGGATTAATTATGACTCACTCTGATGATAATGGACTAGTTTTGCCACCAAAGTTAGCTCCGATTCAGGTTGTTATTGTGCCTATTTATAAAGGAAAAGAGCAGTTAGAACAAATTTCTGAAAAGGTTTCTGAAATTATTAAAAATTTAAGAAATAAAGGGGTTTCTGTAAAGTTTGATGATAGAGATACTTTTAGGCCAGGAGCAAAGTTTGCAGAATACGAGCTTAAAGGAGTGCCGTTGAGAATTGCTATTGGTAATAGAGATATTGAAAATGGTACTTTAGAAATTGCTAGAAGAGATACTTTTGAAAAACAAACCATAAATCAAACAGAAGTGGTAGCTACTGTTGAGAATTTATTGCAAGAAATTCAAGATAATTTATTTCAGAAAGCAATAGATTTTAGGTCAGAAAAAACAACCACTGTAAATGATTTTAAAGAATTTAAAAAAGCTATAAAAAATGGAGGCTTTGTTTTAGCGCATTGGGATGGTACTGAAGAAACCGAAGATAGAATTAAAGAATATACAAAAGCCACGATTAGATGTATACCAAATGACGCACAAGAAGAGTCAGGTTTGTGTGTTTTAACAGGAAATCCATCAACAAAAAGAGTGCTTTTTGCAAAGGCATATTAATTTTTTAAAATTTTTTTAAAAAAATATTGCAGGGTTTTAAAAACATTGTATATTTGCATCCGCAATTGAAGATTATTTGATTGTTTTGGTCCGTTCGTCTAGGGGTTAGGACGCCAGGTTTTCATCCTGGTAACACGGGTTCGATTCCCGTACGGACTACAAAGTTATATTAACAGAAAGATAATTAAAACTAATGGCAAATCATAAGTCAGCTTTAAAGAGAATTAGAAGCAACGAAGCTAAAAGGTTACGTAACAAGTATCAGCATAAAACTACAAGAAATGCTGTTAGAGATTTACGTGCAATAGAAGATAAAACAGAAGCAGAAGGTAAATTATCTAGTGTTGTTTCTATGTTGGATAAATTAGCAAAAAATAATGTTATACACAAAAACAAAGCTGCTAATTTAAAATCTAAGCTTTCAAGACACGTAGCTACTCTTTAGTAGTCCTTGAAAAAATAATATTAAACTCTGAATTTTAAATTCAGAGTTTTTTTTTGCTCCATACTTTAATTTACCAATCATAATTTTTATGAGCGTCTAATCTTATAAAAATAAATAATAAAATGGTAAATCCCCATAGAGAAGAACCTCCATAACTAAAGAAAGGCAGAGGAATACCAATCGTAGGGAGTAAGCCAATAACCATGCCTACATTAACAACAACATGAAAAAAGAGAATAGATGCTATTGCATATCCATAGATTCTACCAAATTTGTTTGTGTGTGTTTCGGCTAAATAAATTATTCTATACAGTAAACACATAAAAATGATGATTACTAAAGAACTTCCAATAAATCCCCATTCTTCACCAACTGTACTAAAAATATAGTCAGTGTCTTGTTCGGGAACAAAATCTCCTTGAGTTAAATCTCCTTTTAAAAAACCTTTTCCTAAAAATCCTCCTGAACTAATTGTTAATTCTGATTGATAGGAGTTGTAACCAATTCCTTTTGTATCAATTTTCTTGCCTAGTAAAATATCAAATCTATCCTTCTGATGAACAGCTAATACATTTTCATATATATAGCCTGTGCCAATTATAAATGCCCCAAAAATTACATAAACAGAAAGTATTTTATACCAATTAAATCTTAGAATTCTTTTGCCTTCTTTATAAATTAAATATAAAATTAGAATTGTAATGATTGAAAAAACAGAAATTAACATCCATTTAGTGTCAAAGTAAATTACTAAAACAAATAAAAAAATAAATAAAGAGCCTAGCGTGATGTAATTTAAACTAAGACCTTCTCTATTTAAAACAAAAAAGAATGATAAGTAAATTACTGCAGAACCAGCATCGGGTTGTAAAAAAATAAGAAAAGCAGGGAAAAATACAACGAAAAAAGCTTTAATTTGATTTTTTATTAACTCTAAATTGTATTGTCGATCACTCATCAATTTAGCAATGGCAAGTGCTGTACATACTTTTACAAATTCTGAAGGTTGTAGGCTCATAAACCCAAAATTAAACCATGATTTTGCTCCGTTAATTTCTTTTCCGAAGGGAAATATCAAGATGAGCGATAAAATTGAAATCATGTAAAATATACTCGCATATTTTTCGTAAAATTTTGAGTTAAAGAAGAGAATTAATATTATTAATGGAACACTGAGAGAAATCCAAATGAGTTGTTTCCCGAATCTTGTAGAGAAGTCTAAAATTTCAATTTGATTTTCTGTTTTAGAGGCAGCATAGATATTAATCCAACCGAAACCTACTAAAGCTATATATAAGAAAACTAAAATCCAGTCGATTCCAGCAAAAATATTATTTCGTTCTTGACGCAATTTCCTCTGGTTTTTTCACTTGCATATCGTAGATATTCTGCAAACTTAAATTTAACATTTTTTGTTCTCTATATTTATTTGCTTGAGATACATCTCCATTAATATATTTCTCAACCATCAAACTTGTAATTGGTGCTGCAATAGTTGATCCATAACCTCCATTTTCTACAAAAACAGCTAATGCAATTTTTGGATTTTCTTTTGGGGCAAAAGCGACTAATATTGAATGATCTTCTAACTGGATTTTTTTACCGTCGAGCCTAATAAAGTTTTCTGCAGTTCCTGTTTTACCACAAATGGAAATCCCTTTAACTTGGCTCCATTTTCCTGTACCAGTTTTAAAAACTTCGTGCATGGCATCTACAATAGGGTTAAAATATTCAGAATTAATAGTCGTTTTCTTTGGTTCTGTATATTTTGGATTATTGATAGTTTCTCCATCAATTTCTTTAACAATATGAGGAGTATAAAAGAAGCCTCTATTTGCAATTGCTGCTGTAAAATTAGCAAGTTGAATTGGTGTAGTTAGAACTTCTCCTTGACCAATAGCGTTAGATATGTTTGATGAGCCATTCCAACTATATTTTAATCTTTTGTCATAATAGTCTCCATCCGGAATTAATCCAGGAGCACCTGCAGGCAAATCATATCCTAGGTAATTCCCTAAACCAAAACTGCTTATGTGTTTTTTCCAATTATTCAAACCATCTGAAGGTGTGTTGTCTTTTTCAACAATTCTTTTATAAGTATTAGAGAAATAGCTGTTACAAGATTTTGCTATAGCTGTTTTTAAGTTAATTGATTTTCCATAAATATCACAATGACATTTCATAAATTCATTTGGTCTGTTTCCATATCTAAATCCGCCGAAACAAGAAAATTTGGTGTTTTTATTTATTACATTTTCTTGTAAACCAATTAAAGCATTCATCATTTTGAATGGAGAACCAGGAGGATACGAGGCTAATAAAGCTCTATCAAAAGTTGGTTTTTCAATACTGTCAATTTTAAAAAGTTTGTAAGAGTTTGATGATCGTTGTCTTCCAACAAGCATTTTAGGATTATATGATGGAGATGTAACAAGTGCTAAAATTTCTCCTGAAGAGGGTTCAATAGCAACAATACCACCTCTTTTACCATTCATTAATTTTTGGCCATATAATTGTAGCTCTATATCAAGCGTAAGAGTTAGATCTTTTCCATTTACTGCAAGTGTGTCGTAAGATCCGTTTTTAAATACGCCTGTTACTTTATTAAACCTATTTCTATGTAAATATTTTTTTCCTTTACTTCCTCTTAAATTTTTTTCATATTGTCTTTCAACTCCATCTTTACCTTCTAATTCTCCTTGTTGATAATATTTATTTTTCTTGGCTTTGGCTTCATTTACTTCTCCAATATAACCAAGAACATTTGCGGCAGCGTTTATTGGATAATCTCTGATAATTCTTTTTTGGATATAAAAGCCATGGTATTTATGAAGTTTTTCTTGAAGATAAGCAAAGTCTTCTTTCGCAAGTTGTTTTAAAAAAACAGAAGGTAAATATGTCGCATATTTTTCAGCTTTTTTAATTCTTTTTATAAAGTCAGCTTTTTTAATTTTTAGTAAACTACAAAACTCTAAAGTATCTAAATCTTTTACTTGATTAGGCTGAACCATTACATCATAGGAGAGTTGATTGGCAACTAATAGTTTTCCGTTTCTATCGTAAATATAGCCACGTTCAGGGTAGACGTATTCAATTTTTACAGCAGCATTATGAATAGGATCATAACTTTCTCCTTTAACTATTTGTAGCTGAAAAAGTCTACCTATAAAAAGTAAACCAGTTACTGTGATTAAAATATAAAGTAAAAAACTTCTTTGCATTATTAATTTTTCTTTACAAAAATATAGGTTCCTGAAAAGTACAAAATTAAAGTAAAAATGCTTGAATATAAAGTGTTTAAAATAACGTTTTGAAAATTTTGAAAACTAAAATTAGAAATGGAAAAGTAAATAAAGTGATGAATAATTGTTAAAATAACTACATAATTAAAAACTTTACCAAAAGGCTCTGATTTAAGTTTAAAAAACTGATGATCTGTAGGCTCCTTTTTGAAAATGATTCTAATTAGGAAAAATCTTATGTATGCTATAAATACAATTGAAAATGAATGAATTCCGCCAGTGTCAGAAAAAAAATCTACTCCTAAACCTAACAGGAAAGAATAAAACAAAAAGGGAATTCTATTTTTATTTAGAGGATATGAAAATACAAAAGCAATATAAAGATACGGGTTTATAAACCCTAAAAAAAGAATGTTATTTAAAACAAAAATTTGTAAAAGCAATAACGATGTGAAAAGAAATATTGAATTAAAAGGTTTATTCATCTTCTTCTAAAGCTTTTATTTCTAGTTTATTAAAATTCTTCACTACATAAACATATCCTAAATTACTCATATCGTTGAATAATGTGATGTCAATTTTATTTTCAGTAGCATTATTCTTGGTTATCTTTTTAATGGTTCCTATTAAAATTCCTTCAGGGAAAATAGATGATTTACCATCAGTCTCAATTGAATCGCCAACTTTTAAAGGAGCCTGCCTTGGAATATCAAACAATTGAACGGTATTATAATCTTTGCCATCCCAACTTAAAGTTCCAAAATAATTAGTATTTTTTAATCTTGCATTTATCCTGCTATCCCGATTTAAAATAGATTGGATTCTCGTATAATTTTTTGATATATTTTCTGTTATTCCAATAATACCCTTGCTGTTAAAAACTGCAGATTCTTTCTCGATTTCACTGCTTTTGCCTTTATCAATTGTTAAAAAATTAAATTGAGTATTTAGTTGGTTTTTTATAATTTTAGCAGAGGTGTAGCTATATTGTTGGTTGAATTTTATTGTATCTATAACTTTAAAATCATCAGAATCTACATAGATTATATTATTGTTTTTTGATAATAAATTTTTTAATAGTGTATTTTCTTCAGCAAGTCGTTTATTTTCTTTTTTCAGACTTAAATATTCAGACATATTTGAAAATTTATAATAAAAGCCGCCAGTTAAACTATTTGCTGAGTTTATAAATTTACTTTTGTGAAAATTTAAATTATTAAAGATGAATGCTATCGAAATTATTTCTAATAATAAAAAAAATAAAAAGTATTTAAACTTTTGAAAAAAGTAAATAATTTGTTGCATTACTAAAAATTAAAAATACTAATTCATTAGAACATTTTTGTATTTATTTAATTCTTTTAAAGCAATTCCAGTTCCACGAACAACAGCTCTTAGAGGGTCTTCGGCAACGTAAACAGGTAGATCTGTCTTTCGAGATAAACGCTTATCTAAACCTCTAAGCATAGATCCTCCTCCAGCTAAATAAATTCCAGTATTATAAATGTCTGCGGCTAATTCTGGTGGAGTTTTAGATAGTGTTTCCATTACAGCATCTTCAATTCTTAATATAGACTTATCTAATGCTTTTGCAATTTCTCTAAACGAAACTTGTACTTGTTTTGGTTTTCCACTTAATAAATCTCTTCCTTGAACTAACATTTCTTCAGGAGGAGTATCTAAATCTTCAGTCGCAGCTCCAATTTGTATTTTCACTTTTTCAGCTGTAGTTTCTCCAACATGTAAGTTATGCTGTGTTCGCATGTAATACATAATATCACTCGTAAATAAATCACCAGCAACTTTTACTGATTGATCACATACAATACCACCCAAAGCTATCACTGCAATTTCTGTAGTTCCTCCTCCAATATCAATAATCATATTTCCTTTTGGCTCCATAATATCTATACCAACACCAATTGCGGCAGCCATAGGTTCATATATAAGATAAATTTCTTTTGCGTTCATGTGTTTTGCAGAATCGCGAACAGCTCTTTTTTCTACTTCTGTAATTCCTGATGGAATACATATTACCATTCTTAAAGCTGGCGGAAATAATTTCTTTTTAATTGATGGAATTTTTTTTACAAATTCTTTAATCATTTCTTCAGATGCCTGAAAATCTGCAATAACACCATCTTTTAAAGGGCGAATTGTTTTTATATTTTCATGCGTTTTCCCTTGCATCAGATTAGCTTCCTTACCAATGGCAATAATTTTTCCTGAAGTTCTATTTCTAGCAACTATAGAAGGGCTGTCAATAACAACCTTTCCTTCGTGAATAATTAGTGTATTAGCGGTTCCTAAATCAATCGCAATATCCTCCGTCATAAAATCGAAAAAACCCATAAAATATTTCTCTTGTTTTTTTGTGATGTATTATTACAAATCTAATAAATTAAACTTTGTATTCTAATAAACTATCAATTAATGTTTAAAATGTCTGGTGCCGGTCATTACCATAGATAAATTTTTCTCGTTACAATAATCGATACTCAATTGATCTTTTATAGAACCTCCTGGCTGAATTACGCTTTTAACGCCTGCTTTATCAGCAATTTCTACACAATCTGGGAAAGGGAAAAATGCATCACTTGCCATTACAGCTCCATTTAAATCGAAACCAAAATTTGTTGCTTTTTCAATTGCTTGGTTTAAAGCATCAACTCTACTTGTTTGTCCTGTACCGCTTGCCAATAGTTGTCTGTTTTTAACTAAAACTATTGTATTTGATTTTGTGTTTTTACACAATTTAGAAGCAAACAGTAAATCCTTTAACTCATTTTCAGACGGTTTAGTATTTGTAACGTAAGATAAATCTTCTAATTTATCAGTAACATTATCTTTATCTTGAATTAATAATCCATTTAAAGAAGTTCTAACAAGTTGAGTAGGTAATTCAACTTCTTTTTGGATTAGAATAATTCTGTTCTTTTTACCTTTTAAAATATTTAAAGCTTCTTCTGTATAACTTGGTGCAATAACAACTTCGCAAAACAATTTATGAATTTCTTTTGAAGTTTCAGCATCAATTTCTGTATTAGAAATTAAAATTCCGCCGAAAGCAGAAACAGGGTCTCCTGCTAAGGCATCTACATAAGCTTGCCTAACTGAATCTCTTTGTGCAAAGCCACATGCATTGTTGTGTTTTAAAATGGCAAAAGTAGGAGCTTCTCCTTTAAATTCTTCCATTAAATTTACAGCAGCATCAATATCTAGTAAATTGTTGTAACTTAACTCTTTACCGTGTAATTTATCGAACATAGCTTCTAAAGCTCCAAAGAAAAATCCTTTTTGATGTGGATTTTCTCCATAACGCAAAATTTTAGAAGTTTGTTCGCTTGCTTTGAACACAATTTCATCTTCATTAAAATAATTAAAAATCGCAGTATCATAATGCGATGAAATATTAAATGATTTTGCAGCAAATTTTTTGCGTTGTTCAATAGAGGTTTCTCCATTATTTTCAGATAGAATTTCTAAAAACTCATCGTATTGTTCCATAGAAGAAACCGTAAATGTATCTTTAAAATTCTTCGCAGCAGCTCTAATTAGAGAAATACCACCTATATCAACTTTTTCAACAATATCTTGCTCAGAAGCACCTGAAGCAACTGTTTTTTCAAAAGGATATAAATCTACTATTACTAAATCTAATTGAGGTATATCATATTCTTTCATTTCAGCAATATCTCCTTCATGATCTTGTCTGTTTAAAATGCCTCCAAATACTTTTGGATGAAGAGTTTTTACTCTACCTCCTAAAATAGAAGGATAAGAAGTAACATCTTCAACAGGCACAACATTTAT
>JBELHK010000053.1:8961-12517 GCA_042091415.1 Polaribacter sp.
TATCTGCCACTTTTTTACAGATAAATTCTAAGAGTGTTTCATCATCTTTTGTAAAAGGGTTTACTGTATGAGAATCGATATCTATTTGACCAATATTTTCTCCGTTTACAAAAATCGGAATTACAATTTCAGATTTTACTTTCCATCCGCAAGAAATATAATTGTCTTGTTCAGATACATCTTGCACAATAAAATTTTCATTACTAACGGCAACTTGTCCGCAGATTCCTTTGCCGAAAGGTATAATTGTGTGTTCAGTTGGCTCGCCAGTAAATTGAGCTAGTTTCAATTCATTTTTGTCGCCATTTTTAAAATAAAAACCAACCCAATCGTAATAAGCTATTTTATTTTCTAAATAATCACATACTTCTTGAAGTTTTGCTTCTTTCGAATTGTCTTTATTAAAAATAGTATCTATATAATTTTGTAATAATGTAATATCCATTTGAAAAAAATTGAAAGCAAAAATAATCTAAAAACTCCTTTTATCACTATAAATTTGTTTTAGAAAACTGATTTTAACAAACTTTTTAAAAATGTTATTGTAAATTTGCACTTGATTCATGTACAGTAAAATAAATAAAATATTATCTGTTTTTTTAGCAATAATTGTGCTACTCTCTACTTTTTCTTTTACTGTAGAAAAACATTATTGTGGTGATTTTTTAATAGATGTCTCTTTTATAGGACAAGCATCTAGCTGTGGAATGCAGATGAACGAAGGTTCTTCTGAAATGAAGAAAAAATGTTGTAAAGATGAAATTTCAAAGATTCAGGGTCAAGATGAATTAAAAAAAGATTCTGCTGAAAATTTTACTTTAAAAAAAGAAAAAAGCCTTGTTTCGTTCTCTAATTTTTATAGCATTCCGCTCTACAGTTATGATGATAAAATAGATTTTTATAAGGATTTTTCTCCTCCTGACATACCTGTTAATTTTCAGACGTATTACCAAGTTTATTTAATTTGATTTTTAAAGATTAAAAACACCTAATTAGGTGAATTTACATTTTTTAAAATTAAATTATAAAATAAATGAAAAATCATATTTTTAATAGTATTCTACTATTTATACCATACATAATTTTTTCTCAAACTACTTTAAAGGGAATGATTATGGAAAGAAATAACCCTAAAGATAATTTAGGAGTTGAAGGCGTTACAGTTTATTGGGCAAATACAAACGTAAGTTCTGTTACTAATAATAAAGGTTGGTTTACAATAGAATATAAGCCTGAATATAAAAAATTAATTATTAGTTATTTAGGTTATAAAACCGATACTCTAAATATTACGTCTCTAGAGCCGATTCATCATTTTTTGACTCCTGAAACAGAATTAGATGAAATTACTATTGAGAGCAAACGAAAAGCAGTTCAGAAAAATTCGTTTTCAACAGTAAATATGTTTACTGTAAATAGCGAAGAATTATTAAAGGCAGCTTGTTGTAATTTGGCTGAAAGTTTCGAAACAAATCCTTCAATTGATGTAAATTTTTCTGATGCTTTAACAGGGTCAAAACAAATACAGATGTTGGGTTTAAAAAGTCCATACCTTTTAATTACTCAAGAAAATATTCCTTCTATTAGAGGAGCTTCTCAATCATATGGCTTATCATTTACTCCTGGAACTTGGGTAGAAAGTATTCAAATTTCTAAAGGAGCAGGTTCTGTTGTAAATGGTTTTGAAAGTATATCTGGGCAAATTAATGCTGAGTTAGTAAAGCCATTTAACGATAATCGTTTTTTCTTAAATGCTTATGCAAATAGAAACGGAAGGTTTGAATTAAATACACATTTAAATACAAAAGTCAATGATAAATGGTCTTCTGGTTTATATATTCATGGAGATTATAGAGGAGAAAAATTTGATAACAATGATGATAATTTTTTAGATATGCCTCTAGCAAATCAAATCAACATATTAAATCGTTGGCAGTATACAAATCCTGAAAAAGGTTGGGTAAGTTTTATTAATTTTAGATATTTATTCGATGAAAAGCAAACCGGAGAAATTGACTTTAATTCAAGCTTAGATAAAGGAACTACAAATGCCTGGGGAAGTGAAATTAATACTAATAGATTCGATTTTTCGACAAAAGTGGGTTATGTTTTTCCTGAAACCCCGTATCAAAGTTTTGGTTTTCAGTTTGCTTATAGCAACCATCAACAAGAATCGTATTTTGGTTTAAATACCTACAATATTAATCATGAAAGTATTTACAGTAATTTATTATTCAATTCAATTATTGGAGATACTAGACGTAAATTCAAAACAGGAGTTAGTTTTACGCATGATAACTATAATGAAGATGTAATATCAACCAATTTTAAGAGGATTGAAAACTCTGTAGGCGGGTTTTTTGAATATGCTTTCGATAATCTTGAAAACTTTAGTTATACAGCTGGTTTACGACTAGATCATCATAATTTATTAGGTACATTTTTAACGCCAAGGTTACACTTTAGATATGTTCCTTGGGAAAAATCAACATTAAGAGCTTCTATAGGAAGAGGTAAAAGAAGTGCAAATATCTTTACAGAAAATCAGCAACTATTTGCAAGTTCTAGAGTTTTGAATGTGGATGATGTTGATGGGAATATTTATGGATTAGATCCTGAAATAGCTTGGAATTATGGATTTTCATACCTGCAGAAATTTAATCTATTAAATAAAAAAGGAGATATTACTTTTGATTATTACATCACCGATTTTAAAAATCAAATTGTGGTTGATTGGGAAAATCCGCAACAAGTAAATTTTTATAATTTAGATGGTAAAAGTATGGCCAATAGTTTTCAAGTTGAAGTGAATTATAATTTAGCAAAAGGCTTAGATTTAAGAACGGCATACAAGTATTTTAATGTTTATACAGATTACAAATCAGGTAGATTTCAGAAGCCTTTGCAACCTAGAAATCGTTTCTTTATAAATCTATCTTACGAGACAAATTCTTCTGATTTTCGTCAGTGGAAATTTGATGTAACATTTAATTCTGTTGGATCTCAAAGGTTACCAAATACAAGTGCAAATCCTATTCAATATCAATTGCCTAATTTTGTAGGAGGATACCAACTTTTAAATTCACAGATAACAAAGGTTTTTTCTAATAAATTTGAAGTGTATATTGGGGGAGAAAATTTGACAAATACAAGACAACAAAATCCAATATTGGCAAGTGATGATCCTTTTGGGGCAAATTTTGATACGACAATTGTATATGCTCCAGTTTTTGGTAGAATGATTTATACAGGTTTAAGATTTAAAATAAAATAAAATGAAAAAAATAATATTATTAACTTTCTTAAGTTTATCAGCATTTGTTATGAATGCTCAGGAAACAAAAAATAAAAACGCAAAAGTATCTTTTGAAGTAGATGGAGTTTGTGGCATGTGTAAAAAGAGAATTGAAACTGCAGCTTTAAAAACAAAAGGAGTCAAGTTTGCACTTTGGAGCCCTAAAACTCATCAATTAAATCTAATTATGGATGAACGTAAAACGGACGTATTAACAGTTCAGAAAAATATTATAAAAGTTGGGCATGATGTTTTACTTGA
>JBELHK010000053.1:12617-16408 GCA_042091415.1 Polaribacter sp.
AAAAAATAATTAAATTTTTCGTTCTACAACATAATCTATCATTTGTTGAAGAGATTTTTTGTAGGGAGAATCTGGGTAAGTTTCTAATATAGATAAGGCTTTGTTTTTGTAATCGTTCATTTTAGAAATAGTATATTCTATTCCTCCATTTTCCTTTACAAAAACAATAACTTCTTTTACTCTTTTTTTGTCTTTATTGTATTTTTTTATTGAATTTATAATCCACGCTTTTTCTTTTTTAGAGCATGTATTTAAAGTATAGATTAATGGCAAAGTCATCTTTTGTTCTTTGATATCTATACCAGTAGGTTTTCCAATTTTTTCCTCTGAATAATCAAATAAATCATCTTTAATTTGAAAGGCAATTCCAATATATTCACCAAATTTTCTCATTTGTTGAACAACATCATTTTTTGCACCTACAGAAGCAGCGCCGATTCCGCAGCAAGCAGCAATTAAAGTTGCTGTTTTTTGTCGAATAATATCAAAATAAACATCTTCTGTGATGTCTAATTTTCTTGCTTTTTCAATTTGTAGTAATTCACCTTCACTCATTTCTCGAACAGCAATAGAAATAAGTTTTAATAAATCGAAATCTTCATTATCAATCGATAATAATAGACCTTTAGAAAGTAAATAATCGCCAACTAAAACGGCAATTTTATTTTTCCAAAGAGCATTTATAGAAAAAAAGCCACGTCTTCGATTGCTGTCGTCTACAACATCATCATGAACTAGAGTGGCTGTATGAATTAATTCAACAACAGAAGCGCCTCTAAAAGTCCTTTCATCAAAACCGCCTTTTGAAACCATTTTTGCAACTAGAAAAACAAACATAGGTCTCATTTGTTTTCCTTTTCTTCGAACAATATAATAGGTAATTCTATTTAAAAGCGGAACTTTAGATAGCATGGAATCTTTGAACTTTTTTTCAAAGAGTTCCATCTCTTTTTTTATGGGAAGTTTTATAAGTTCTACAGGCTTCATCTACTAACAAAAATACGAAATATAAAGAAGAATATTCGTTTATAAATTCTTTATGAAATTATAATTTATAGTTAAGATTTATTCGCCAATTGACCACACGCGGCATCAATATCTTTACCTCTGCTTCTTCGCACATTTACGGTAATGTCATGCATTTCTAAATTAGAAATATAGTTGTTAATTGCAGAATTGCTTGCTTGCTGAAATTCTCCATCATCTATTGGGTTGTATTCAATTAAATTAACCTTGCATGGTACATATTTACAGAATTCTACCAATGCTTGTATGTCTTCTTTATGATCATTTATGCCATCCCAAACCACATATTCATAGGTAATTGCTCTTTTTGTTTTTGCATACCAATATTCTAAAGATTCTTTTAAATCTTTTAAAGGAAAAGTAGTGTTAAATGGCATAATTGAAGTTCGAACCTTATCGATTGCAGAATGTAAAGATACCGCTAGATTAAATTTTACTTCTTCATCTGCCATTTTTTTTATCATTTTAGGTACACCAGAAGTTGATACAGTTATTCTTTTTGATGACATTCCTAATCCTTCAGGAGAGGTAATCATTTCAATAGATTTTAATACATTTTTATAGTTCATTAATGGTTCTCCCATTCCCATAAAAACGATATTAGTTAGCTTATGATTATGATATAGTCTACTCTGTTTATCAATGACTACTACTTGATCGTAAATTTCATCAGGATTTAAATTACGCATTCTTTTTAAGCGTGCTGTTGCACAGAACTTACAATCTAAACTACAACCAACTTGGCTAGAAACACATGCTGTTGTTCTTTTTTCTGTAGGAATTAAAACGGATTCTACGACTAATCCGTCATGTAATTTAATTCCGTTTTTTATGGTTCCATCAGCACTTTTTTGCATTGAATCAACTTTAATGTGATTGATAACAAAGTGTTCTTTTAACATTTCTCTTGTTTCTTTAGATATGTTAGTCATATCTTCAAAAGAGTGTAAAGATTTACTCCACAACCAATCATAAACTTGATTTCCTCGAAAAGCTTTATCTCCATTATCAACAAAAACTTGTCTTAACTGTTCTTTGGTTAAAGCTCTAATATCTTTTTTCTTTGGTTTCATCTGATTGCAAAAATACAAAACCTCACAAGATTCTTGTGAGGTTTAAAATATTATAAATTATTTGGAGTTAAATTATTAACATAGCATCTCCATAAGAATAAAATTTATACTTCTCTTTAACCGCTTCTTCATAAGCTTTCATTACAAAATCATAACCTCCAAAAGCAGCTGTCATCATCAATAGAGTAGATTTTGGCGTATGGAAATTTGTAATCATTGAATTTGCAATATTAAAGTCATAAGGAGGGAAAATAAATTTATTTGTCCAACCTTCATAAGGATTTAGCATTTGATTTGAGGATACTGAAGATTCAACAGTTCTCATTACTGTAGTTCCTACAGCACAAATTCTTCGTTTTTCGTTCTTAGCAGTGTTTATAAGATTTGCTGAAGATTCAGGAACTATTATCTGTTCTGAATCCATTTTATGTTTCGATAAATCTTCAACTTCAACAGGACTAAAAGTACCTAAGCCAACATGTAAGGTCATTTCAGCAAAATCAATACCTTTAATTTCCAATCTTTTCAATAGGTGCTTTGAAAAATGAAGACCTGCAGTAGGAGCTGCAACAGCACCTTCGTGTTTAGCATATATCGTTTGATAACGGTCTTTGTCTGAAGGTTCAACTTCTCTATTTATGTATTTTGGTAGAGGTGTTTCTCCTAATTCTATTAATTTTTCTCTAAAAGCCTCGTAGCTTCCATCGAATAAGAAACGTAAAGTTCTTCCTCTTGATGTTGTATTGTCAATAACTTCAGCAACTAAACTATCGTCATCTCCAAAAAACAACTTATTTCCGATTCTAATTTTTCTTGCAGGATCTACTAAAACATCCCAAAGTCTATTTTCTGCGTTTAATTCTCTTAGTAAAAAAACCTCAATTCTAGCTCCTGTTTTTTCTTTATTACCAAACATTCTTGCTGGGAAAACTTTGGTGTTATTTAACATCATTACATCACCTTCATCGAAATAATTTATTAGATCTTTAAAAAGTTTATGTTCTATGGTTTGTTCTTTTCTATTCAAAACCATTAAACGAGATTCATCTCTATGTTCTGCAGGGTATTCTGCTAACAATTCTTCTGGTAATTCAAAGTCAAAATTAGATAATTTCATAAGTATATTTTCTGTAAAAGTTGCAAAGATACAATCTCAAGATAGGGGTTGTCAAGTGTTTGAGGGATTAATTTAAATTTTATCAATTTTTATTCCTAAATGTTTCATATCATCCCAGAATTTTTGATATGATTTAGTAACTACTTCTGCATCTAAAATTTTAATAGGAACTTTTAAAGCTAATGGTGCAAAAGCCATTGCCATTCTATGATCGTTATAAGTTTTTATAGCCACATTTTTATCAATATTTTTTGATTCTTTTAAATGTAAACTTTCATCAGTTACAGAAATTGCTGCCCCTAATTTAGAAAGTTCGTTTTGTAGTGCTATAAGTCTATCTGTTTCTTTAATTTTTAAAGTATGTAGTCCTTTTAAGTTGCAAGCAACACCTTCTGCAAAACATGTAACGGCAATTGTTTGAGCAATATCTGGAGCATTTTTTAAATCAATTTCTAAAACTTCTTTTTTCGTGCTTTTTATTTTTTTTAATGTTATTGTATTCTCTTTAAATATTGTAGATACACCAAAATGTTTATAGATTTCAGCTAAACAAGAATCGCCTTGTAAACTTTCTT
>JBELHK010000054.1:0-1352 GCA_042091415.1 Polaribacter sp.
CTTTAGATAAAGAGATTATTAAACAAAGAAGTGAAAAAATATTAAATGCTATTCTGCAAAATTACTCAGCCTTTTCCATAACAACTATAGATAGTTTTACCCATAAAATCATTAAAAATTTTGCTTATGATTTAGGATTGTCACTCAATTTTGAGGTTGAAATGGATTCAGGTTCTTTATTAAACGAAGCTGTAGATTCTTTAATTTCTAAGATAGGAACAGATAAACAGTTGACAGATTTATTAATTCAGTATTCTTTAGATAAAACAGATGATGATAAGTCATGGGATATTTCTAAAGATTTAAATGAATTTGCAAAGGTGCTATTAAACGAAGATGATATTCCTCATTTTAAAGATTTATCAAACAAAAGCATAGAGGATTTTAAAGCTTTGAAAAAAACGATTCAAAAAAGTCAAACTAAAATAGAAAAGGAATTCGTTGATTTTTCTGATAAAGTTTTAAATTTTGTAAGAGATAATGGGCTAGATTTTTCAGATTTTAGTTACAAAGATTATCCAAATCACTTTTTAAAATTTAGCAAAATAAAAACCTTAAAATTCGGAGACATTAATTTTGAAGGTAGACTCGCTAAAAGTATACATGAGTCAAAAAAATTATATGCAGGCAAAACACCAGAATCATCAAAAGAAATTATAGATGATTTATTTGAGGAACTTGTAGGTTTTTATCATCAATCAGAAATTTTATACAAAACAAAATATTCTATATACTCTTTTGGCTTACTCGCTTTAAAAAGTGTAATTCCTTTGGCGGTTCTTAATAAGGTGAATCTTGAATTAAATTCAATTAAAGATGAAAATAATATACGTTTAAATGCAGAATTTAATCAGCTAATATCTGACACGATCAAAGATCAACCAGCTCCTTTTATTTATGAAAGAATAGGGCAGCGTTTTCAAAATTATTTTATTGATGAAATGCAAGATACTTCTGTTTTGCAATGGCAGAATTTAATACCATTAATAGACAATGCTTTAGCTCAAGAAAATAGTAGTTTATTGTTAGTGGGTGATGCAAAACAAGCTATTTACAGATGGAGAGGCGGAAGAGCGGAACAGTTTATAGATATAGGTTCATCCAAGCAAAATTTATTTGCTATAGAAAAGAAAATAGAAACTTTAGAAACAAATTATAGAAGTTTTTCAGAAATAATAAATTTCAATAATTCTTTTTTTCAGCATGTATCGAATTTTTTTCAAAATAACGATTATCAAACATTATTTAAAGAAGGGAATCAGCAATTAAAAAATAATAAAACAGGAGGTTATGTATCTCTTTCATTTGTCGAGAAAAATGAAGAACAAGAAGAGAAAGACTTGGTGTATTCA
>JBELHK010000054.1:1452-3457 GCA_042091415.1 Polaribacter sp.
AAAAAGTTTTAAATCAGATACATCATTTGCAAAACGAATTTTCTCTTGGTGAAATATGTATTTTAACAAGAACAAAAAAAGATGGAATTTCAATTGCAAATTACCTGTCTGAAAACAATATTCCAATTGTTTCTTCTGAAACATTACTGTTAAAAAATAGTAATCACGTTACTTTTATTATTGATATTCTAAAACTGATTCAAAATATATCTGATGAAGAGGTCTTCTTTGAAATTTTGTATTTTTTATATGATCATTTTCAAATTGCATTACCAAAAAATACTTTTTTCAAACAATTTGCTAAGACGGATTCCAGTGAATTATTTGAGTTTTTAAAAGAATATAATGTTAACTTTAAACTGTCAGAATTAAATCAATTACCTTTTTATGAGAAAATTGAAAATATTGTTAAAAGTTTTCAACTTGTAAATTCTTCAGATGCTTATGTACAGTTTTTTTTAGATGTAGTTCTAGAACAACAAAGAAAAGGATTAGATGTTAGTGCGTTTTTAGAATTTTGGGAGCTTAAAAAAGAATCTTTAAGCATTGTTGCTGCAGAAAGTTCTGATGCTGTAAAAATTATGACAATTCACAAGTCAAAAGGATTAGAATTCCCTGTTGTAATTTTTCCTTGTGATGTTGACATTTATAATCAAATAAAACCAAAAGTTTGGCTTAATGATTTGCCTGAAACTTTCGATAGTTTTAAAGAATTATTAATCCCTTTTAATAAAAGTGTTAGTTTGATAAATGAACGAGGGCTTCAGATTTATAATCAACAAAGAGAAGAATTAGAATTAGATAATTTTAATTTATTATACGTAGCATTAACAAGGGCGGTTGAACAACTTTATATTATCACAGAAAAGAAAATATCAAAAAAAGGAGACATAAATAAAAACTTTTTTTCAGGAGTATTTATTGATTATTTACAGCAGCAAGATTTGTGGGACACTAACAAAGAAGAGTATGTGTTTGGTCATAAAAAAAGAGTAAGTAAGAAACCACTGCCAAATAACATTTCTGAAAATCATAGTCAATTTATATCAACTTCTTGGCAAGAGCATAACGTTACTTTACTAGCAAATTCCTCAAAATTATGGGATACAGAAAAGGGGCAAGCTATCGATTTTGGAAATTTAATTCATGAGATGTTTTCAAACATTTATTCTGAAAATGATGTTGAAAAAGTAGTTGAATTATATCACCAAAAAGGAATAATCAACCAGCTAGAATTAGAGCAAATAAGACAGTTAATATATAAGGTTGTTCATCATCCTGATTTAAATATTTATTTTAAAGAAGATCTTACTATTTTTAATGAAAGAGAAATCGTAGATGTAGATAGCCAAATTATTATACCTGATAGATTGGTTTTTGATGATGTAAATATGGTATCTATTTTAGATTACAAAACAGGTCAACAACTCAAAAAACATCACCAACAAATATCTAAATATGCGAATGTTTTAGAGTCTATGAGTTATAAAGTAAACAAAAAATTACTCATATATTTAAATGATAATATTCAAGTGGTAGAAGTATAATGTAACAAAAGAAACTTTGTAACTTTGCTATTATTAAATTAACAAAAAATGTACGGTAAAATTCAAGATATTTTAAAAACAGAAATTCAAGAAATTAAAGATGCTGGCTTATATAAGTCAGAACGAATTATCACTTCGTCTCAAGATGCAGTAATTAAAATTTCTTCAGGACAGGAAGTTATCAATTTTTGTGCAAATAATTATTTAGGATTATCAAATCATCCAGAAGTAATACAAGCAGCAAAAGATGCTATGGATTCTCATGGTTTTGGAATGAGTTCTGTGCGTTTTATTTGCGGTACACAAGATATTCATAAACAACTCGAGAAAAAAATAGCAGATTTTTATCACACAGACGATACAATTTTATACGCAGCATGTTTTGATGCAAATGGAGGTGTTTTTGAGCCATTGTTAACGAAAGAAGATGCAATAATTTCCGATAGTTTAAATCATGC
>JBELHK010000054.1:3557-8549 GCA_042091415.1 Polaribacter sp.
CTTAAAAATGTGATGGAACGAGTAGATATCGTTACAGGTACTTTAGGTAAAGCGCTAGGAGGTGCAATGGGAGGCTATACAACCGGTAAAAAAGAGATTATAGAAATTTTACGCCAACGTTCTAGACCTTATTTGTTTTCTAACTCTTTGGCGCCCGCAATAGTTGGTGCATCAATAAAAGTATTTGATTTAATTTCGGATGATACTTCATTAAGAGATCAATTAGAATGGAACACAAATTACTTCAGAACAGAAATGGAAAAAGCAGGTTTTGATTTGGTTGGTGCAGATGCAGCTATCGTTCCTGTTATGCTATATGACGCAAAGTTATCTCAAATAATGGCAGATAAACTTTTAGAAAAAGGTATATATGTTATTGGGTTTTTCTTTCCTGTTGTACCAAAAGAGAAAGCAAGAATAAGAGTACAGCTTTCAGCAGCTCATACAAAAGATCATTTAGATAAGGCAATTTCAAGTTTTATTGAGGTTGCAAAGGATTTAGGTGTTATTTAGAAATTGCGAAAAAACTTGTAATGTTGTTAATATTTTGTAGATTTGTTCTTGGACAAGAGTTTTAATAACATACTTTTGCGAATAAAAAAAGAATTTTTTAATTTAAAATTTAGATAATGAAACGATTAAGATTAGCTGTGATAGCTTTGTTTGCGTTAATGACAGTTAGTAATGTCAACGCTCAAGATGAAAACAATCCATGGGCAATTGGTTTTGGAACCAATGTTGTAGATTTTTTTCAACCAAATACTGACTTTAGTCAAGATTTAGAAGACTACATTGGTAGTAGTGATTGGAATTTCTTGCCTTCAATTTCAAGAATAACTGCTGAAAAATATTTAGATAGAGGTTTTTCTTTACAATTTGCAGGTTCTTTAAACCAAATAGAGGAAATGAATGTAGAAGGAGATTCAGATTTTCTTTATTATTCTTTAGGTCTTAACGTTAAATATGACTTAAATCACTTATTTGGTAACACTGGTTGGTTTGATCCATTTGTTTATTTAGGTGGAGATTATGTTTCTATTGATTCTGAAGGAGAAGGAATGCTTAACACAGGCTTAGGATTTAACGTTTGGTTTAATGAGAATATAGGTTTGCAATTTCAAAGTGGTGCAAAATATGGTTTTGCTGACAAAATCCAAAATCACATCCAAAGTTCTTTAGGTGTAAATATTAGATTCGGAGGAACAGATACTGATGGAGATGGTATCTATGACAAAAAAGATGCTTGTCCAGAAGTTCCTGGTTTAGCAGAATTTAATGGTTGTCCAGATTCAGACGGAGATGGTATAAAAGATTCAGATGATGCATGTCCTAATGTTGCAGGTTTAGCAGCAATGAATGGTTGCCCAGATTCAGATGGAGATGGTGTTGCTGACAAAGATGATATGTGTCCAAATGCTAAAGGAACAAAAGCAAATAGCGGTTGCCCAGATACTGATGGAGATGGTGTTTTAGATAAAGATGATAAGTGTTCAAGTGTTGCTGGTCCAGTTGCTAATGGTGGATGTCCTTGGCCAGATACTGATGGAGATGGTGTTTTAGATAAAGACGATAAGTGTCCAAATGAAGTTGGTCCTGCATCTAATAATGGATGTCCAGAGCCAGTTATTACTGAAGCTGCTGAAAGTACTTTAGAAGAAACAGCTAAAACTATTTTATTTAATTCAAGTAGTGCTTCTTTTAAATCAGGTGTAACTGATAGATTAGGTTCTATTGCTGAAATAATGAACCAATTTCCAAGGGCTAACTTTGCTTTAGAAGGTCACACAGATAGAACAGGTAGTGCTGCTTTAAACTTAAAAATATCTCAAAAAAGAGCAGACGCTATTAAGAAATACTTAGTAGAAAATGGTGTTGAAGCTTCTAGATTAACTGCAAAAGGTTATGGAGAAGATTCTCCAATTGCAACTAACGAAACAAAAGAAGGTAGAGCAAAAAACAGAAGAGTAGATATTAAAGTTACTAATAAATAAATCAATTATTTATAGTAAAAATATAAGGTCTCATTTCGATGAGACCTTTTTTTTGTAAAAGTTTTTATGTTTCAATCAAATAAAGTACATTTGCACCTTGAAAATGAAGGGTAAATCCCGTTTAAAAAAAATAATTTAATTAGATACAAAATGTCTACAACAAAAGGTAAAGTTTCTCAAATCATAGGCCCAGTTATTGACGTTGAATTCAATACTGAAAATAGTGAACTTCCAAATATTTATGATTCTTTAGAGATCAAAAAAGCTGACGGTTCTATTTTAGTTTTAGAGGTACAGCAACACATTGGTGAAGATACGGTTAGAACAATTTCTATGGATGCTACCGATGGTTTGAAAAGAGGAGCTGAAGTTATTGCAACAGGTAATCCAATACAGATGCCAATAGGTAATGATATCTATGGTCGTCTTTTTAACGTTACCGGTGATGCTATTGATGGTTTAGGAGATTTGAAAAAGGAAGGTAAAGATGGATTGCCAATTCACAGAGCTGCTCCTAAGTTTGAAGATCTTTCTGTATCTACAGAGGTTTTATTTACTGGTATTAAAGTAATTGACTTAATTGAGCCTTATGCAAAAGGAGGTAAAATTGGTTTATTTGGTGGTGCAGGTGTTGGTAAAACTGTATTAATTCAAGAGTTAATTAACAATATTGCAAAAGGTCACGGTGGTTTATCTGTTTTTGCAGGTGTGGGAGAAAGAACTCGTGAAGGAAACGATTTACTTAGAGAAATGTTAGAATCTGGTATTATCAAATATGGTGATGATTTTATGCATTCTATGGAAGAAGGTGGTTGGGATTTATCTAAAGTAGATAAATCTGGAATGAGAGATTCTAAAGCTACATTCGTATTTGGTCAGATGAACGAACCTCCTGGAGCTCGTGCTAGAGTTGCCTTATCAGGTTTAACTATTGCCGAATATTTTAGAGATGGGGCTGGAGATTCTCAAGGAAAAGACGTTCTTTTCTTCGTAGATAATATTTTTAGATTTACTCAAGCTGGTTCTGAGGTGTCTGCACTTTTAGGTCGTATGCCTTCAGCGGTAGGATATCAGCCTACATTAGCAACAGAAATGGGAGCAATGCAAGAACGTATTACTTCAACTAAAAAAGGTTCTATTACTTCTGTACAAGCGGTTTATGTTCCTGCGGATGATTTAACAGATCCTGCGCCAGCGACAACATTTGCGCATTTAGATGCAACAACAGTATTATCTCGTAAAATTGCAGAATTAGGAATTTACCCTGCAGTAGATCCTTTAGATTCTACTTCAAGAATTTTGACTGCAGATATTTTAGGTGATGAGCACTATAATACAGCACAAAAAGTAAAAGAAATTCTCCAAAGATATAAGGAATTACAGGATATTATTGCAATTTTAGGTATGGAAGAATTATCTGAAGAAGATAAGTTAGTAGTTCACAGAGCAAGACGTGTACAACGTTTCTTGTCTCAGCCTTTCCATGTAGCTGAACAATTTACTGGTATACCAGGAGTTTTAGTTGATATTAAAGATACAATTAAAGGCTTTAATATGATTATGAATGGTGAGCTAGACAAATATCCAGAAGCAGCTTTTAACCTAAGAGGTTCTATTCAAGATGCAATTGATGCTGGAGAAAAAATGTTAGCGGAAGCATAAAAATATATAATTATGTATTTAGAAATTGTTACACCAGAAGCTATTTTATTTTCCTCTGAAGTCGATTCTTTGACAGTTCCTGGAGTAGATGGCGAATTTCAAATGTTAAATAACCATGCTCCAATTGTTTCTAATTTAGTTACAGGAACTATAAATATTCATGTACATACACAAGAGCATATAATTCTAGATGAGCTTCACGGAAAGTTGGTGCCTCATTCAGATGATGATAAAATTTTAACTTTGGCAATTAATTCTGGAACATTAGAATTAAATGATAATAAAGCAATTATTTTAGCAGATTAATCGCTAAATTTAATCAAGCAAAAAACCTCAAAACATTTATGTTTTGAGGTTTTTTGTCAAAAAATAGAATCTAAAAAATACTTTCTGTTTAAATATTGTAAATTTACCATATGGAAGAAACAAATAGACAAAGAAAAATTGCAGGTGTTTTGCAAAAAGACCTAGTAGATGTTTTGCAAAAAGCTGCTCAAGACGGAATGAAAGGTGTTATTATATCTGTTTCTAAGGTACACGTTAGTTCAGATTTAGGAATAGCGAAAGTATATCTTAGTGTTTTTCCATCTGATAAAAGAGCACAGATTATTGAAGGAGTTCAGTCTAATGCCCCTTTAATAAGGCATGAGATGTCTCAAAGAACAAAAAATCAGTTACGAAGAATGCCTGAATTATTATTTTTTGGTGACGATACATTAGATTATTTAGAAGAAATAGATAAGTCTTTGCAAGGTAAAGATGAAAATCCTATTAAAAATCCTAATATCTTACCAAAGCGTCAGAAACGATAAATTTATCACTTTATAAATTTGAATTTCTCTTATTACATAGCTAAAAGGTATTTGTACTCAAAATCTGGTAATAATGCCATCAATATTATCACAATAATAGCTTCTTTTGGTATTATAGTAGGTTCACTAGCTTTATTTATAATTCTTTCTGGTTTTTCTGGTTTAAGAACATTTAGTTATAGTCTTTTAGATGCTGCTGATCCTGATATAAAAATATCTGCTATTAAGGGGAAGTCTTTTTTATTTTCTCAGAATATTAAAGATTTACTTTCAAGTAATCCTGAAATTAAAGATTATTCAGAAGTTATTGAAGAGAGAGTTTTTTTAGAGTATAATGATAAGAATGAAGTTGCATATATAAAAGGTGTTAAGCAGAACTACACTAACATTATAAAAATAGATTCAACTTTAAGTATTGGTAATTGGTTAAATGATGATTACATTAATACTGCTGTTGCAGGAAGAACAATAGCTTTAAAATTATCGATGGGTATTAGAAATTTTACTGAGCCTTTGTCGATTGTTGT
>JBELHK010000054.1:8649-12655 GCA_042091415.1 Polaribacter sp.
ATCGATAAAAAGGAAAACTTAAAAACCTTATTAAGTCTTGGAACAACAATAACTGAAATAAAAAGGATTTTTATTTTTCAAGGTTTTTTACTTACAATTGTTGGAATGCTAATAGGTTTGACATTTGGTGTAGTATTAGTTTATCTACAAAAGAAGTTTGGTATATTTATGATTACACAAAGCTTACCTTATCCTGTAGAATTCACTTTTTCAAACTTATTAATAGTAATCATAACAATTACAATTTTAGGCTTTGTAGCTGCAAATATTGCTAGTAGTAGAATCAATAAGAAGTTTATAGAAAGATAGTCTTAAAGTCTTAAGAAATTTCTGAAACGAGAGCATTCCCAAATTTAGCTTCCACTTCATTAAAGGCATCAAAAACATCTTTAGGATCATCTGAAGTAACCATTTTAGTTCTATATTCTTTAAAATGAGGAATACCTTTAAAGTAATTTGTGTAATGTCTTCTAGTTTCAACAACACCTAATCGTTCACCTTTCCAATCAATAGACATTTGCAAATGCCTTCTTGCCATTTCTGTTCGTTCTGCAATAGTTGGTTTTGGTAAATATTCACCAGTTTTAAAAAAGTGTTTTATCTCATTAAAAAACCAAGGATATCCAATAGATGCTCTACCAATCATAGCGCCATCTAAACCATATTTATCTCGCATTTCCATTGCTTTTTCAGGAGTATTTACGTCTCCATTACCAAATACAGGAATATGCATTCTAGGATTGTTTTTTACTTCTGCAATTGGTTTCCAATCGGCATCACCTTTATACATTTGAGCTCGAGTTCTTCCGTGAATAGATATCGCTTTACAGCCAACATCTTGTAAACGTTCTGCGACTTCAACAATTCGAATAGAATCATGATCCCAACCTAAACGAGTCTTTACAGTTATAGGTAATTTGGTATGCTTAACCATTTCAGCAGTAAGCTTTACCATTAAATCAATATCTTTTAAAATACCTGCACCTGCGCCTTTAGAAACTACTTTTTTTACTGGGCAACCGAAGTTGATATCTATAATATCTGGATTTGTTCTCTCAACAATCTCTACAGATTTTAACATAGAATCTAAATTTGCACCAAAAATTTGAATACCTACAGGTCTTTCTTTTTCATAGATATCAAGTTTTATAACACTTTTTGCTGCATCTCTAATTAATCCTTCAGAGGAAATAAATTCAGTATATACAACATCAGCACCGTTTTCTTTACAGAGCGCTCTAAATGGCGGATCTGAGACGTCTTCCATAGGAGCAAGTAATAACGGAAAATCAGAAAGTTCTATGTTGTCTATTTTTACCAAAACTTATTTTTCTGCAAAAATAAGTTTTTTATTATTGATAACCCAAAAGCCATACAAACCAATTAAAAATTCTCCGATTGTACCAAATATAAATATTAGACTCGGAGTTCCATCAATAAAAATACTCAACAACCTGCCAAAAGCTAATCCTAACATAAAAATCATATTAGACAATAATGCACTTTTTAAATATTTATTTTTAAAAAGTGCTATAGCCCATAACAATGAAAAACCAATATATAAACCCATTATTGCTTTAAAGAAATTATATTCATCAATTGTACTAAGGCTAATATTAAATTTTGTTTGAGGAACAAAACCATAAATAAAAGAAACAGGTAATACTATAATTACCGAAATAAAAAGGTGAATTTTAGTTATTATGTTGGTTTTAGAAAGAATCATTATGCCATAATTAAGTTAAAAAATAGTAATATTTTATGATGAATGTCTTATTTTACAATATAGATTTATTCATTTAAAAAGAAAAGCCTCTTAAAAGAAACTGTATTATATGAGTTGGACGAAGGAAAAAATTCTGATAAATATCGAAAATTTAATGCGTTTAAAGTTCAATACAGCAAGAGAGGCTTTTGATTATTATGATGATGATAAAGATGGCGAGCTAACCAAAAAGAATTTTAAACAATTATTAAAAGAAGCGCAAATAAATAAAATGATACGCGGTTTAGTAGCAGAATTTATGATTAATGAGTTTGACACTAGCAAAACAAGAACTGTAAATTGGAATGAGTTTAAAAAGGTTGCCTATAATTTAGTAGATAAAAAATGAAAATTATTTTTTTATCAAAGGGAACATTTCTTGATGTAAAAAGTCTTTCGGAAAATTTTCATCGTTTTTAAAACCTAATTCTATATCTCTACCAGAGTAAGGAATGTAATTGGTTTTGAACAAATAATCCCAAACGCTTAGTGTAATTCCAAAATTAACACCATCTTTTTTATCCTTTGGTAATTCTTTTGCATGATGCCAAATATGCATTTTAGGATTGTTAAAAATATATTTTAAAACCCCATAATTTAGATTGATATTGGCATGATTTAAATGCCCTATTGTAATGTTAAAAAAATGAACAATAGCGACATCTTGAGCAGTAAAACCACCTATTATTGCTAACGGAATGTATTTCATAGAATTATATATAACCGGTTCCATCCAATGATATCTTAAATGAGCAGCAAATCCCATTTCTTTTACAGAATGATGTACTTTGTGAAAATTCCAAAGAAAATTATATTTATGAAGTAGTCTGTGAGTAAACCATTGTACAAAATCTAAAACAATAAAAAAAGTAAATAATCTTAACCAATAAGGAAATGTATTGATATCAAAAATCTGAAACTTAGAAACAGACAAGCCAATACTATGCAAAATATCATTTAAAATTTCAGATGCTGTGTTTGATAATGCAATAAGTACAATCAGGTTCAACAAAAAGAAGTTAAAAAACATATAGAAAGTGTCTAGCCAAAAATCCTTACGAATTACAGGTTGATTTTTTCGCCAAGGAAATGTAATCTCTAAACACCAAACAATTACAGAAATTATAATTAAACCATAAAAATAGTTTTCCCAATCTAATTCCATTAGAACAGAATTTTTCAGGTAATTCCAGTAATTGGAATAAGACGATTTTATGATTTCAAAATACTTGTTCATTAGTATTTTTAGTAGTGTTACGTTACTAAATAGAATTTACAAATTCTAAAAAAACTTCTTTATGTAGTTCTAGATCTAAATTTGGAGATACAGAAACACGAGCTATATAATCTTTGTCACCTTCTTTAGTAGTTCCTTGTGTTGAAGTGGCAGGAATTGTCCAATAACAACCTTTTAATTGTCCATAACTAACACAATATTTACTTTCATTAGGTATTTTAGTTATCATTAAATTAATCAATCTATCATTCAACTCTCTTTTGTAAAGTTCTCTTTCTTCTGCTGTTGCTCCTTTTGTTGGTAAATCTAAAGAAAATACAGAAGGAGTAAAGCCTTTTGCGGCTAATGCTTCAGAAACAAAATTTATTTTAGATTTTGGTAATTCTTTCTCTATAAAATTAACGAATTTTCTTGTATTAATATATGCATTTTTAATCCTTTTAAGCATAGAGGGCATTTGTTCAGCTAATATTTCTAGCTGTAAATCTGTTGCTTCGTTATCACAAAGAATCAGATTTTTTTCAATTTTATCTGATAAATGAGCTGCTTTTTTATTTGTAACACAATAGCCAGCTGTACATTTTCCTCCGCTTGGAAATTTAGAGCCACTTGCATAAGAAATAGTTTGTACAGACGATAATATTTCGTTGTCTCCTAAAAAGTTAACATTTGGGCAAAACGTTTGATCTAGTATAAAAACAGGAGGAATAGCATCGGTTCCTAAATTAGTTTTACGTTCTTTGTTTAATGCTTTTTCTAAAGCAATTAAATCTGGTACTTCAACTCTAGGGTTTGTAGGGATTTCAGCAATTATAAATGGTACAGCATCTTCTTTAGCAACTTTATCTAGTACAATATGTGTACTTTTTACCATATCGTTATCACCATCTACAGGTAAATCAACAATTTCGACATTATCGAGTGTTGCAGCAACCCTTCTTGCTTGATCGTTTGTGCCTCCATAACAATTTGGAGGGACTATAATTTTAATTTCTTTACCATTG
>JBELHK010000054.1:12755-16062 GCA_042091415.1 Polaribacter sp.
TTAATTTGAAAATCAATATTGTCATTATCAACAATAAGGTCTAATTTATTTTCTTCAGAGATAAATATAACGCTGCCATCAAAACTTTCAATTTCTATAGGGTTGTTAATTTTTTTTAATTCAAAGTTATAGCCATAAACTTTTTGTAAAATATCAGAATTAAAAATATCTAAAAGAGAAGATTGATATACAATCTGTGTTTTTTTATTTTCAAATAGATTTTTTCTTAAAATAGCTAATATGGGCATCGATTTAGATGAAAAACTAATAACATTTTCAGGATTTAAATCATTAAGTTTCGCTAAACTCCATTCCAAAACTGTAGATAGTGGATGTCCTAAACGGATATAATCGTATGCTGTTGGTAATTTGTCTAGAGCTTCTGAAGAATAAATATTATTAGTGTATAACTTTGTAAATTCTTCAATGAATTGAACCTTTGCTAGCCCTTCGTTGTAAATATCTAAACGATGTGTTGTTAGTTTTAACCAGTTTTCAGGTGTATTTTCTAATAGATTACTAATGTATTTTAATACATTATTAGCTTCCATAAATAGTTATTTAATTTTTATCGAAAATAACGTAATTACACAAGCCTAAAAAGTATTTATAAACGATTTATCTAATACTAGAATAAATAGCGCTAATAGGATTTTCTACCTTACTACACTTGTCGTTTTTAGTTTAATTATTTTGAAAATATTGTAATTTAGAGCTTGATAATTGATCTTTTTTTCTTTATTGTGATGAACTAATTTCATCAATTATGATGGCTTATATTTTTGATTTATTTCTCCATTTTAAAAAAGTATTTTTGAAGCTATAAACCTTATTTTGATTAATAAAAAGAATGATTGTTTGCGTCTAAATTTTTTTCAAACGCTTAAATTAATTTTTCTCCTATAATACCAACTAAAAAACCTACGACTGCTCCTAATGAAGTTAGATGTTTTTTCTTTAATTTACTTTCAGGAATAATGTCTTGAATAAGTAAATATAAAATACCACCACTTGAAAATGCCATAAGTTGAGCGGTTAATTTTGGGAAATCATTCAATACAAAATGACCGATTAACGCTCCAATAATCCCAAAAAAACTTAAAAAGAAAAATATAATAAGTACTTTTTTTGCAGTGAAGCCACTTTGAACTAAGTCTCTGTAAGCGTTAAAAGACTCTGGTAAGTTTTGTAAACCAATAAATACTGCTAAAAGGATTGCCATTTGTGGTTCGGTTGCAAAAACAGCTCCCAGCGCAATAGATTCAGGTATAAAATCCATCATCATTGCAAGTAGAGTAGCTGTTTGACCTCCTTTTTTCTCAAGATATTGATCAAGCAACATAAACAAGATCGCTCCTACAAGAAATGAAATTGCTAATGGTAGTAACTCTAATTCATCCATCGCTTTTGGAATAAGTACTAATGCCAATGCAGATAATATTATTCCTGCTCCAAATGACATTAGAGTATGAATTATTTCGTATTTAATAGGACTTTCTTTTACATGATGATTAAAGATATTGGCTAAAAGACCTCCAATAAAAACAGTAATCCCTGCAAAACTCGAGTATAAAACTAAATCACTCATTATTTTCTATAATTAAGTTTCTAATTGTTTAATTAAATATCTTAATTTAAGAATTTTATTTTAAATATTCTTTTTGATAAAGAATTCTAGATATTACAGTGGTAGGTTGTTAAAATAATTTAGCCTTAACGTTTTAAAAATTTAAATTGAGGTTCTTTTTTATATAGTTTGCTATTTCGAATATGTCTGAAATAGTAAGGTTCTAATTTCTTTGTTTTAATATATTTTAAATAAATTAGATTATAACTATAGACTTATATTCAAAAAATAATTTTTTAGAAATATCAATAATATGCAACAAAAAAAGCGTTGAAATGTTGACTCAAATTGTATATCGAAAATAATCAAGGTTTTAATAAACTTCCTCGTTGATTGTAAAAAATCAAAAATTCAATGAGACTTTAAAGTTGAAATTATTCTTTTAAGTAATAATATTATTGGAAAAATTAAAGTAAATAATATTAAAAATAATAAGGTAACTGTCGAATAAAGAAAACTCGAAAAAGTTATATTATTTTCTCTATTATTAATCATTATTAAATTTTTGAAAAAAATTAGATGCTTTAAAGGTTAACTAGAGCATCAATCTTTCCTTCTATATAAATTTTTTGCTTCATCCATTCTAAAGGGTCCTTTATTCTAAAAATCTTATCACTTTCAATGGTTTTTAGGCTGTTATGTAATTTCAGTATCTTTTTTTGTTTATACACCTTTAATTTTTGACTTTGATCTACAACAGTGAATAAGTTAAATAGCTTGTCAACAGTAAATTCATCAAAACATCCATAATCTGTTAATAGTATTTCTTCTATTTCTTCTTTAGCTTTCATAATAGTTGGGGGTAACGGTTAATAATTTTATATAAATTTCAGATTTAAATTTCAGTATTTTTAGAATATTTAGATAAACCATTCAAAAAATTAGACGAGAGCACTTTCTTTTTTATAAGAGTTGTCTTTTTCTCATAAAATGTATTGATAGAGGTCTCTACTTTTAATGTATTTAATAAGTGAAATTTTCAACAAGAATCTCCTTCTACACGTAAATTTTAAAACTTACGATTAGATGGAGTTTTGGTGGTTTTTAATAGTCTTTTATTTTTCTTACAATTAATTGAGTTATAATTAAAGCAAATTCCTAAAAAGCAACTACCTCTAAAGTTTTTATTAAAATGTATTACGCAAGGTTTGTAATCAACTTTTGTAGATATTTAATAAAAAAACGTTTTAAATTAAAGTTCATACTACTTTATAATTTAGTTTTTTGGGGATGATAAAATTATAATAACTTAATAACGCCTTTAAAAATAGAAATTAATTTAGGTTCTGTTTTATTTGCAATAGCTATAATTTCATTAATATTAATTGGGTGCAGATTTTTAGGGTCGCATTCATCTGTTAGAATTGATATAGCAGCGCAAGGTAGATTTAGTTGTTTAGCTACAATGATTTCGGGAACTGTACTCATGCCAACAGCATCAGTTTCTAAAATTTGTAACATTCTATATTCTGCTCTCGTTTCTAGTTGAGGTCCTAAAACACTCGCATAAACTCCTTCGTGAATGCTGATGCTTTCTTTTTTGGCAACTTCTTTTATTTTTGAATTGATATCTTTAGAGTACGGCTCTAACATGTCTGCAAAAATATTTCCAAAAGATTTTGCATTTTTAAAAGCAAGAGGTGAACTTCCTTGTAAATTGATATGATCTTCAATCAACAT
>JBELHK010000055.1:0-13242 GCA_042091415.1 Polaribacter sp.
GCTTGTGCCTTCTTAGGATTTAAAATTAAATAAGTACCTAAAGCTGTTAAGGCTGTATATTTACTATAATGACCTATTTTTTGAATTGCCTCTTTGCGAGTAATTCTTTGGTTATTATTTTCTTGTTTATTCATCGTAATCAATCCTTAATTTATTATTCTAATACTATTTTCTTGGTTGCTTTGCCTTTTTCAGTTGTAATTTGAATAATGTAAATTCCAGTAGTTAAGTTTGGTAAATTAATGTTTGTTCTGCCATTTGATGTAAAAGAAGTTTCTACTACTTTTTTCCCTAAAACATTATATATTTTTATTGATGCATCTGAGCTATTAATACCTGAAATTGTTAAAGTATTTTTATCAGTGGCATAAATATTAATTCCTTCTAAAGTAATGTTGTCTGTATTTAATGCAGAACTTCTTGTGTGTAAATAAAAACGACCGATACCATTTGATGAGTTGTTTAAATAAACGGTGTAATTTGTGTTTGTTTCATCTAATCTAGTAAAAGTATTATTTTCTCTATCTTCTAAGTATACCATTAATCCTGAAGGTAAGTTTGTGGCTTCTGCAGTAAACGTTATTTCTTTATTGGCGCTCGCATTTACCCCAACAGGAATTACTGTCTTTTCATATTCTTCATTTGGTAATGATTGAATCTGATATTTATAGCCATCGCTCTCAACTAAATCATAGAAAAGTGAAAAAGAAGTTTTGTCTCCATCAAAAAGTTTACCATCATAACCGGTGTCAAACCCTTTAGAAGCTCCATTGATATAGTAGATTTTGGCGTTTCTATTGTTGTTTCCGTCAGAAATGTTTAATGTGATTTCTGGAGTGTTATTCATTGTTTTTTGAGAAGTGTTATTTGAGTGTGATATATGATCTGTATTGAATGTCAGTTCTGCACCATCAGTTGCTGCTTCTACAAAAAATGCTTGTCCAGGAGCGATTTCGTAATCTGCGTCTAACCCAGATAATTTAGTGATATATTGAGATCCGTCCCAAAAATAAGCAGTTGCTCCTTCAATTACACTTGAGTTATTTTCACCATTGATGTCTAAAAACTGTCCTAAATTAAGATAGCCTAAAAATGGATTGCTGACTAAGTTGAAGTTGTTGCTTCCGCTATCGTTATTGTTTGAATCAGGTCTTGATAAAATAAAAGTTTGATTTTCATAGTAAATTCCTGTGCCGGTAAAAGATACAGTTCCATTGCTTGTTCTGATGATACTATAACCTTGAGCTTTATTAAATGTTGCGCTGCTTCCTGCTTGAAGGTATCTCCAATGGTCTGTTGTCTGGTCTTTTATGCTGTTGTCGTAAGTGCTGATTCCTCTATTGTTTCCGGTTCCTGAAGCGATAGAGTTTGCAGTTATCCAATCATCATTATAAATTTCTCCAACAACAGGTGATGCTACAAAGTACCACTGAGAAGCATTTAGGTCTTTTTGGTAAGTTACTAATCCTTTAATAGGTGATTCATTTGATACTAGAGTGGCTCCTGCTTCTATTAAAATATGATTAATATTTATGGTTTCTGTTATTGTAGGATAATTATCCAAACCAGCAGGTATAACCACATTAGGGCTTTGTGTAGAGTTGTCAGTGTCATTTAAAGGAGCTCCTAATGCAGTCCAATTATTTGAGTCTGACCAATTTGTGATGTCACCATTTCCTGTCCAATATGATGCGTTTATATATCCTGGAGTTCCTCCATTAATACCGCTTGTTTGCCAATTGAAATCAGTTCTTCTATTGTCTAAATTAGGGTTAACTAACTCTAGAGTTAGTCCTCCGCCATCATGTGAGGTGTTATTTGCGCTAGCTCCCAAATCTCTATGTCTACAATTAACAACATCTACAATTCCTCCAAAAGGTTTTGTTAAAGTATAAATACTACTTCCATCGCTTAGGTAATTAGTGTTATTTGTATTTGCTATTTCATTTGTAGCTATAGCTTCTCCGTTATTGTTTGTAATATTTGTGTAATTTGGTGTAAAAGGATTATCATCATTAAAACTTCCATCTCCATCACTTCCAAAGGCAATAGTTATATATGCGCCACTTGTAATTGTGCTGTTAGAGGGGAAAGTAAAAGTCTTGAAGTTAAAATAGGTATTTTCAATTTTCCAGTCAGATATATCTACGCTATTATCACTTGTATTATGTATTTCAATCCATTCATCATCAGCTCCAATGCTATTATAGTTGATTTCTGAAATTACTATTAATGGAGTTGTTTCATTGTCAGAAATTTCAATTGTATGTTGAGCTATTTTTATGTTTGCGCTATCGGTTGAGTTAGGGCTTAATTCAATGTCAAAAATGATTGATTCATCATCATAATCTACGTCATTGTTTATGATTTGAATTGGGATGTACAAAGTTTGACCTTCGGAGGTGAATTCTAGGTCGCTTAAAGGGCTTGATAAAATATAATCTCCCGCTTCAGCAGTGCTTGAAGAACTTATTGTTGGTGTAATAGTTACGCTGGTGTTTGAGTCAAAATTAGAGATAGTTACAGGGATGCCATCTGTAACTGATACACCGCTTTCTGTTTCAGTAATACTTGTTGTTGGTGAGTCAAAACTGACAATAGGTAAGCCTGGAATAACTTCAAATCCTTGTACTAAAACATCGTCAATTGTATGTCTTAGGGTTTCTCCACTATTAGTGATAATTGCTCTTATTTGTAATGTGGTTCCGTTGCTTATATCTGTCTGAGAAACAATTGTCTCGGAAAAGTTATCATTTAAAAACCCATTTGTTTCTGCTTGGACCCAGTTTCCGTTATTAATTTTATATTCGGTAACAAACGTGTCGTTTTGTGTTTGTGCGCCTGTAGCTCGAGTCTTTAATTGAAATGTAACATTTATATAGTTTTCAATATCAATTACTTTTGTTTCCCAGATTACTAAACCTTTTAAGTCTCTTCCTTCAAAAAAGTTTTGTCTTACTCTTGCCCAGTCATTATTTGCCGTAAAATTATTTTGATTATTACCATTTAAATCTTGAAGAGTTATTGACCACTGTTGATTTGTAGATGTGTAGGATGTTTGAGTATTTGCATCACTAGTATTACTTCCTCTTATACCTTGATTGTTCTGATTTGCAAAGTTTTCAGAATATAGTGTGGTTTGACTAAAAGATATGTTTGTTAATAATAAAGTTAATAAGCAGAAATAGATTTTTAAAAAGTCTTTTTGTTCCATGTTTTTAAAATTATAAACGGGCTACAAAATTACAAAGAAAAGTGTATAAGAAGTCTGTGTTTTTATAGAAATATGTCTTTTTAAGACTTTATTTATTTTTTTTACACTAAGTAAGGTGATTTTTTTTTGAGTAAAAATTAATTTTTACGCCAAAAAAATGGGGTAAATAAAATTAGTACGGTAAATAATTCTAAACGGCCTATTAACATTAAAAATGAACAAAATAATTTAGCTGAATCTGATAAGTGGGCAAAATTATTAACTGGACTTACACTACCAATCGCTGGTCCAATATTACCTAAAGAAGAGGCTGCTGCGCCTAGTGCAGATGTGAAATCTAAATTGAAGAAAGTGAGTATAACTGAAGAAACAACAAAAATAAGCATATAAATTATAAAGAAAGAAATTACATTAAAAACTATATTTTGCTGTACAGATTTTCCATCAAAACGAACAGGAATTATCGCATTAGGATGTAATGCTTTTTTAAATTCTAAAAAGCTGTTTTTTAACATAATAATATGTCGTACTATTTTTACACCTCCACTTGTTGATCCTGCTGAACCTCCAACAAAAAAGAGTGCAAAGAAAATGCCAGTTGTAAAAAAGTTCCACATAGTGAAATCTGCGGTTACAAATCCCGTTGTGGTAACCACAGAGGTAACCATAAATAAGCTGTGTCTTAATGCATATTCTAAATTACCGAATATTTTTGGATGGGTAATTGTGCTTTGTAAATTAGGATCTTGATAGAAATAAATTGTAAATACAATCAATAAAGAGACTCCTACAATACCAAATAAATAATATTTAAATTCTTCACTTTGAAATACTTTTCGAATTTTTCCTTTTAAAGCAAAGTAGGTAAGAACAAAGTTGGTACCTGCAACCAACATAAAAAAAGTAATAATATATTGTACAAAGGGCAAATGGTTGTAGTGAGCAATGCTGTCATTTTTCGTGGAAAATCCTCCTGTACTAACAGTTGCCATAGCATGGTTTATGGCATCAAACCATGTCATACCTGCAACTTTTAATAAAAAGAATTCAGCAAAAGTCAACAAAACATAAATTAAATATAAACGTTTTGCTGTATCTGTAATTCTAGGGTGTAATTTATCTGCAGACGGCCCAGGAGCTTCTGCCATAAAAAGTTGCATTCCACCAATGCCTAATAAAGGTAAAATAGCAATGGTTAATACAATAATTCCCATTCCTCCAATCCAATGAGTGGCACTTCTCCAAAAAAGAATGCCTTTTGGCATTGCTTCAATATCTGATAATATTGATGAGCCAGTTGTGGAATACCCAGAAACCGTTTCGAAAAAAGCATTTGTTAGAGAAGGGATTGTTCCTGAAAGTAGATAGGGAAGCATTCCTGTAAACGAAAGTGTTAGCCAGCCTAAGGTTACAATGAGATACCCTTCTTTTTTATGTATGTTTGTGTTTTTAGGTTTGTTGAAAATATAGAGTAGAAGCCCAATAAGAACTGTAATAATACCCGCATTTAAAATTCCCCAAGCTTCTTTTTCGTCATTAAAAAAACTAAAAGGAAAAGCTATAAACATAAAAATACCGTTTAAAAAGGCGGTTATGCCTAAAAAACGATAAATTATTTTTAAATTTAAAGAGCCCATTAATTAAATAAGGTTTCTACAGTATCTATTGCTTCGGGTAAGCAAAATACAATTACTTTGTCTCCACTTTGTATTTGCATATCACCAAAAGACATCAAAGCTTTGCCGTCTCTTATAATACCACCAAAAACAGCATCCCTTGGGAAACGAAGCTCTCTAATAGGTTTCTTAGTAACTTTTGCATTTTGTTGAACTTCAAATTCAAAAACTTCTGCATCTATATTGTGTAGGTTTGCTAATTCTAAAATTTCACCTTTTCTTATATGTTTAAAAATATTACTTGCCGCAATTAATTTTTTGTTGATGAGAGATTGTATACCAATAGTTTGAGAAATATCTATGTAATCCATATTTTCTACCAAAGCAATGGTTTTTTTTACTCCTTTCGATTTTGCAACTAAACAAGACATAATATTGGTTTCTGAATTGCCAGTAACAGCAATAAAAGCATCAGTATCTCTTATATTTTCTTCCTCTAAAATTTCTAAATTTCTACCATCAGCATTAATTATTAGCGTGTCTATAAGCTCTTCTGCAAGTGTTTCTGCTTTCTCTCTATTCTTTTCAATCAATTTTACTTTAAAATTGTCTTTACAAAGATTTCTAGCAGTTTTTTCTCCAATGCTACTACCTCCTAAAATCATCACATTTTTGATATTGAATTGTTTTCTTCCAATAATAGGGTAGAGGTCTTTCATGCTATAATTAGGCACAGAAAAATAGACTTGATCGTTTAACTCGTAAACAGTATCTCCTCTTGGAATAATGGTTTGAGACACATTTTCTCTTTTAATGGCAATGGTTATAAAATCAACCATTGCAAATTTTTGTTTGGCTTCTTTTACTGTTAAATTTACTAGAGGTGATTTATAATTTAATGTTGTACCCATTACATTAAAAAGTCCGCTTTCAAATTCTACTGTATCATTAAAAGAAGATTGATTTAGCAACATTTTAATTTCATTTGCAGCTAACTCTTCAAGAGAAATCATAAAGTCGAGACCGAATTTTGTAAAATCAACTTCTTGATTATTTAAAAATTCAGGATTATCTATTCTTGCAATTGTTTTTTTGGCCCCTAAAGATTTACCAATAACAGAAATTGTAAAGTTAGTATTCTGACTTTCTGTAACAGCAATTAATAAATCGGTAGTTGAAACACCTATTTCTTTTAATAATTTTATTGATGTTGCATCTCCTTTTTTTGTAATGACATCTAAATGATTATTGATATAGTTTAGTTTATCACCATCAAAATCAATAATATAAATATCTTGAGATTCGTAAGAAAGTAGCTTGGCTAAGTGAAAACCGACATCTCCTGCACCTGCTATTATAATTTTCATAAAAATTTAGAAATAGTATACAAAGATATAAAGAGTTGTTGAGGTTTAATAAAAAAACATCAAAATTAACTCTCGTAATTGATTTTTTGTAATTTTATAAAAATTGTTTTATGGAAAAATTGACCATTAAATCTTGGGCTTTAGACGACAGACCTCGAGAGAAATTAATTGTTAAAGGAAGAAATACTTTGTCTGACACGGAGTTGATTGCTATTTTAATTGGTTCTGGAAATAGAGAAGAAAATGCGGTAGATTTATCTAAAAGAATTTTAAATTCTGTTGATGGGAACATAAATAAACTAGCCAAATTGTCTTTAAAAGATTTAATGACTTTTAAGGGTATAGGAGAAGCTAAAGCCATAGCTATTATAACCGCATTAGAATTGGGTAAACGAAGGCAATTAGAGGTTGCTTTAAAATTTCCTAAAATAACTTGCAGTAAAGATGTTAATAATCTAATAAATCCTATTATTGGTGATTTGGGTCACGAAGAATTTTGGGTGCTTTTTTTAAATAATTCAAATAAAGTTTTAGCTAAATCTCAAATAAGTAAAGGAGGTTTAACATCAACTTTAGTAGATGTTAGAGTTTTGTTTAAAAAAGCTGTAGAGCTTGCGGCTGTTGGTATAATAGTTTGTCATAATCATCCTTCAGGAAAATTAATACCCAGTACTGCAGATAAACAATTAACTCAAAAAATTAAGGAAGCCGGGCAAACTTTAGATATTAAACTTTTAGATCATTTAATTATTACTGAAAAAGCGTATTTTAGCTTTGCAGATGAAGGATTGTTGTAGTTATTTAAAACAAGAAGGGATATAATATGTTATTGGTTTATTCACATAAAATAATACCTAGAATTCGCTATATTTTTAAGCATATATTAACGAGAACATTATTGATTCCTGTTAGTTTTACATCAAAAGTAGAAGATTTTGTTGCGCATAATGGATTAAAGCTTTCGTATACAAAGACAGCTTTAGGGAATGAGTTTTTTATAAAATGTAACGATTTACTTTTTGAGCAAGGTGTAAATGATATGGAAATTAATATCCAAAAATGGGATGATGTTCCTTGTTTTTTTTCAACTAATCTTAAATCAAATATACCCTTTGATATTTTTGCGGCGAGTTTTTATCTTATCTCTCGTTATGAAGAGTATTTACCTCATGTAAAAGATAATCATGGGCGCTATACTGCTGAGCAAAGTTTGGCATACAAGTTTAAATTTTTAGAAAGACCTGTTGTAGATATTTGGGCATATAAATTTTTAAGTATTTTAAAAGAAAAATTTCCAGATTACTCATATAAGAAAAGAAGTTATAATTTTATTTCTACTGTTGATATCGATAACGCCTTTGCCTATAAAAACAAAAATTTAATTAGGAGTTTTGGAGGGTTTTTTATGGATTTGATTCAATTTCGAATTCGAGATTTTTGGTATCGATTTGTTGTAAATGTAAATATTAAAAAAGACCCTTTTGATACTTTTCAAAACATTTTAAGTTTGCAAAAAAAGTATGATACCAAAACTATATTTTTCTTTTCTGTAGGAGATTATAGTACTTACGATACAAATGTTTCAGCTAATAAAAATAAATACAGACTTTTAATAAAAGAGATGCAGGATTATGCTATCGTAGGTTTGCATCCTTCTTATTTTTCAATGAAAAAAGTAGCGATTTTAAAAAAAGAAAAACAACGCTTGGAAGCTATCACAAATGCCAATGTTTTAAAATCTAGACAACATTATTTAAGATTCAGTTTACCTGAAACTTATCAAAGTTTAATCGACCTAGAAATAGAAGAAGAGCATTCTATGGGATATGCAAGTAATGCTGGTTTTAGAGCAAGTACTTGTACTCCTTTTTATTTTTACGATTTAGATTTTGAAATTCAAACTCCTTTAAAAATATTTCCATTTGCGTTAATGGACACAACTTTAAATGATTACATGAAATTGACTCCAAAACAATCTTTGGGTAAAATTCGAGATTTAAGAAATGAAGTTAAAGCCGTAAACGGCACCTTTATTACACTTTTTCATAACGAAAGTTTAAGTAATCACTTAAGATGGAAAGGTTGGGCGAGATTATACGAGTCTATGTTAAAAATAGCTACTTTTAATTCATGATTCATTACAAAAAAAGGGAAGAACTAGATATAGATAAATATAATTTTTGTGTAGAAAATTCTATACAAAGTAGAGTCTATGCTTTTTCTTGGTATTTAGATATTGTTTCAGATAATTGGGATGCTTTAGTTTTGAATGATTACGAAGCTGTAATGCCAATTCCTTGGAATTCTAAATTTGGATTAAAATATGTTGTACAACCATGTTTTTGTCAGCAATTGAATGTTTATTCAAAGAGAAATATTGATAAAACTATCCTTGATAAGTTTTTTAAATCTATACCAATTCGATATCTTTTTAATAATTTGAATTTAGGTTTTCAAATAATTCATAAAGATATAATTACAAAGCAGAATTTTATTTTAGAGTTGAATAAAACTTACGACATAGTTTTTAAAAATTATAGAAAAGACAGAAAAAAGAGTTTAAGAAAAGCTCTACAAGCAAATCTTAGATTTGAAGATTTTGAAAATAAAAAAGAGCTTATAAAACTTTATAAGCAAGTTTTCGAATATCTAAATACACCAGAAAAATATTTTATTACAATTAATAAAGTTATTGACTTTTGTTTAGCAAATAATAAAGGTTTTATTAGAAATATCTATTTTAACGATGAGCTTGTTTGTTCTGGGTTTTTTCTAAAATTTAATAATAGAATCTATTATTTATTCGCTGCTTCATCTCAAAAAGGTAAAAAATATGGAGCTACCACTTTCTTGTTAGATTCTGTAATAAAACAATATGCTAATACAAATATGGTTTTAGACTTTGAAGGTTCTTCTATACCTAGTATTGAAAGTTTTTATAAAAGTTTTGGGTCTGATTTAGAATACTATTATAACTATAAGTCTAATGTATTCAAAAATATTTTTGTTAGCAACAAAATAAAAAGAAGTTAATTTACTTTTTAACTCTTATAAATTCTTTATACTTTTTAGGAATCTGTTTGTTGAAAATTATTTTTGATAAATCTCCAGTATATATTTCTTTTTGTTTAATTAATTTACAAGGATTTCCAAAGGCAATTGAGTTGCTTGGAATATCTTTAGATACTAATGAGTTAGCTCCAATTACTACATTGTCGCCAATATTTACCTCTGGTAAAATAGTGCTATTTGCTCCAATCCATATGTTATTTCCAATAATAATAGGATTAGCGTTTTTGTGTTTTCTCAAATCATTCGTATCATGATTCGAAGAAATTATCGAAACACCAGGACCTAATTCTATATTGCTTCCAAAATGGATTCCATTATTTGCTTGAATGTAATTATTTAAATTATCTCCAGGATCACATAAAACTCCTTTGGTAATTTTTTCTGGTGAAATTACTTTTGAAGTGAAGTGAACAGGCCATTTAACTTTTGGATTTAATCGAAATAATTTTTGAGGAATTAAGTAATGGAAAAAAAGAATATAATATTTCTGATAACCATATTTAGGTCTGTAATATTGAGGGTAAAAATAATTTATAATCCAACCAAAAATTAAAAAGTCCAATATTTTAAACACTCGAATTTATCTTTAAAAGGTTAAGGAAATAAAACATTAAAATTACATAACCAATGGCACCAAATATAGCTAATATAATTATTGTATGAATTATTTCGTTATTGATAACGCCAAAATAAAGAGCAATTAAATTCACTACAAACAAGTAAGAATTAAAATATAAACCAATTAAATTTTTATTAAGAACCACAATTAAACTACTAATTGGATTAAAACAGCTTCTTGCTAAAATTAAAAATGATAATATAAAGATATAAGTATTTAAATTTTCCCATTTATTTTCGAAATACAGATTTAGAAAATAAGTACCTAAAGTATTTATGGCTACTAGAAATAATATCATTATTAAAATATTAGAGGATATTATTTTTTTAGTAATTTTTAATAATTCACTTTTATTTTTATTGATTAACTCAGAAGATTTTTGAAAATAAACTTGAGATATAGAAGAAGATATCAAAAATAAAGGAACCCCTAAAAGTTTAATGCTAAAGAAATATACACCTGCTTTTTCGGCATTAAAAAATGCTAAAATTAATATTGGCATTAAATGATTTGCTATCGTGTTTATGGTATTTGATGGAAGTAAATACTTAATAATTGTTTTGTTTTCTTTAATTCCTTTTTTGATATCATTAAAATTAACTCTTGTTATACTCTTTCTATTTTTATAAAAGCAATAAATTAATAGTATTATTTGTGATAATAAATAACCAATAATTAGCCCAATATTATGGTAGTAATAATACATTCCAAATTGAAAAATAACATTGCAAATGGTTGTAATTATTTTCGTGTTTGATATAACTAAAAATTGCTTTCTATAAGTAAAATAACTTTCATTAATTAAATTGTAGGTTACTATTATCGATCCGAAAAAAGTAAGACAAAAAATTGTTGTTGTAAGCTGTTTTAAAGGAAATAAACCAGATAAAAAGAAAAATATTAAAAAGCACAGAAAAATAGTAACCGGTATTAAAAGTAAATTAAAATTAAACCAATTTTTACTTTCCTCCTCTTGTTTAGATATAACAATACACTTATCTAGTTGAAGTGTAGCAATTGCAGAAGTTATAGCTATAATACTTAAAAAAACACCAAGATAGCCGTAAGCCTTTTCTCCGTATAACTTCGCAAGATAAACACCTACTAAAACAGCAATAATTTGAGCAATTACTGTTCCTCTAAACATAATAAATATATTCTTATAGAAATACGATAAAGGGTTTTTGTTTATTTTAGCAGTCAATACTTTTTTTTTCAAAAATACACAAATTGAGTTTGATTAATTATCATATAAACTGATTTAAATAAATTATGACAAATATTACTAAAAGAGATATAAAACACGTTTTTTTTGATTTAGATCATACATTATGGGATTTTGAAAGAAATTCAGATTTAACATTTCAGAAAATCTTTAAAGAACAAAATCTAGATATAGATTTAAATTACTTTTTAGAAATTTATAAACCATTAAATAGAGCTTTTTGGAAACTCTACAGAGAAGAAAAAATAACAAAATCTGAGTTAAGATATCAAAGATTAAAAACAGTTTTTGATAAGATAAATTTTGTTATTTCAGATGATTTAATTGATAAAATAGCCATAGATTATATCAACTATTTACCTCATTTTAATTACTTATTTGATGGAGCTTTTGAAATATTAGATTATCTAAAACCAAAATATAAATTACACATTATTACAAATGGTTTTGATGAAATTCAGACTCAAAAAATGGAATCATCTAATATTTTGCATTATTTTGATGAAATAATTACATCAGAATCTGTAGGAGTAAAAAAACCAAATCCAAGAGTTTTTGAATATGCTCTTCAAAAAACTGAAGCAACTCTAGAAAACTCCATTATGATAGGAGATAATATTGAAGCAGATATTTTAGGAGCTCTAAATTTTGGAATGAAAGCATTACATTGTAATTTTGAAGAAGAGGTCATTGAAATACAAAGTTTTGATTCAATAGAAAAGCTCTTAGAGATTAAACAATATTTATAGTTTTTTTTTCGTTTTTAATTAAAATATTCTACTTGAAATTATTTAAAACCATATTCCTAACCCTAAGTTTATTAGTATTCAGTTCCTGCTTCGATAACTTAGACTTTAATCGCTTAAACGACTATGTTATTAGACCAACTATAACAACATCTTTAACTTCTTTTACATTGCTTCCGTTTCAACTATTTAATGATCAAGGAATTCAAGAAAATACTATTACATATACATCAAATTTTGACTTTTTTAGAAATGAAATTGTAGAAGATAATGTAGTTAAGTTCGATTTTTATTCTGAAATACAAAATGAATTTGATAGAAATGTTACTATTACTATTTCTTTTTTAGATGAAAATGGTGTTTCGATTTATGATTTATCTCCGATTGAAGTAACTTCTAAAGATTTAAACTTTTCGTATTTAGAAGAAGTAGAAGTTAAATCAAACCCTGATTTTAAAGAGGTTAATTCACTTAAAATACTTGCAGAAATTCAAGATATTGGTGTTCAAATGGATCCGTTAAGTGATGATGAATTCAGATTTAAATCATCAGTTACTATTTATGTTGAAACTAAACTCTAAGATGAAAAAATATATATTTCTCTTAGCAACTTTATTTGTTTTAAAACTTACATCTCAAAATAAGCAAATCTTGTATGATTTTGCTAATTTACCCCAAACGCTTTTATTAAACCCAGCTCAAGAAATGCCTAATAAATTTCATATTGGCATACCTCTTTTGTCTGGTGTTTCTGCTGAATTAGGTATATCAGGTTTTACTTTAAGAGATATTTTTGCTGTTGATAATATAAATATTAATGATAAAGTTTCATCAGTTTTAAATAATATATCAAGTAATGATTTTGTGAAATCTCATTTTCAATTAGAGGTTTTGAATATTGGTTTTAAGCTCGATGAGAAAAATTATTTGAGTTTTGGTTTTTATGAAGAAGTAGATATAATTAGTTATTTTCCTGATGATGTTTTAACACTTTTCACCTTTGGTAATGCTAGAAGCAGAGATAGAATTTACACCGCTTCTCACATTCGATATAAACTTGATGGTCTTGGTGTTTTACATGCTGGTATTTCAAGGAAAATTAACGATAAATTTTCGATAGGAGGTAGGCTAAAAATTTATTCATCTTCCTTTAATTTAGAATCTATAAATAATTCAGGAGTTTTTACAACTGTGCCAGGTGAAAATAATATTTACGAACAGTTTTTAAATAATGTTGATATTAACTTTAGAAATTCTGGATTAATAGAAAATGAAGAGAATAAAATTAGCGCAAAAGCTATTTTAGAAAATAGTTTTTTTGGTAAAAATTCAAATTTAGGTATTGGGTTTGATTTAGGTTTTTCTTACAATATTTCAAAAAAA
>JBELHK010000055.1:13342-16001 GCA_042091415.1 Polaribacter sp.
GCATTTTATGAAAAACCATTGTCTAAAAATTTCAAAACTAAATTTACATATACAGTCGATGATTTTTCTTCTTCAAATATAGGAGTAGGAATTTCTACTCAATTAAATAAGTTTAATTTTTATGCTATGGTAGATAATATTTTAGAATTTAGTAATTTGTCATCAGCAAATAATATTTCTTTGCAATTTGGTTTTAATTTAATCTTTAAATAAAAATGATAAAAAAAATAGCCTTTCTATTAGTATTAACTTATAGTAGCGTCCAATTTTCTCAAGATTTAAACTTAGAGAAATATCAATATATAATTGTGCCAGATCAATTTTCTTTTTTAAAGTCAGTAGATCAATATCAAACAAGTTCTCTGACTAAATTTTTATTTGAAAAGAAAGGGTTTAACGTTTTTTTGAGTAGTGATAAATTACCTAAAGAGTTAGTTAATAATAGATGTAATGCACTTACAGCTTCTGTTAAAGATGATTCATCGATGCTTAGAATAAAAGTTTTAATAGAAATTACAGATTGCTACAGTAAAACATTATATACTTCAGAAATAGGGGGAAGTAAATTAAAGGATTACAAAAGAGGTTATCAAGAAGCTATAAAGAAAGCTTTTGAAACAATGTCTGATTTTGAGTATAGTTATAATCCTAATAATAAATTAAATATAGAAGTTCCTATTGTTGCAGCTTCCACAACCGCAATAACTAAAGCGAAGAATTCAGTGGTAAAGGCTAATGATTCTCTAGCGAAGTCAGAAATAGTATCTAATGATTCTGACATTGATTCAATAGTAGTATTATATGCTCAACCAAAAGATGCTGGTTTTCAATTGATAAATACAAAGCCAGAAGTTGTTTTTACAATACTTAAAACTTCAAAGCAAGATTATTACATCATAAAAAATAAAAACGGGACTTTATATAAAAAAGATACTATTTGGATTGCTGAATACTATAAAAATGGAGAAATTATAAAAGAGAAATATCAAATTAAATTTTAATAATTGTATTTATCGTTCCATTTATTTTTTAAAAAATCTTTAAATTGATTTTCCCGATTATTTCTGCCAGGTTCATAAATTTTTGTTCCAGAAATTTCCTGAGGTAAATATTCTTGTGCTATAAAATTATTAGCATAATTATGAGAATACTTGTAATTTTTACCATAATCTAAATCTTTCATCAGTTTAGTTGGTGCATTTCTTAAATGAATAGGTACTTCTAAATCTCCTGTTTTCTGAACTAAATCTTGAGCGTCGTTAATCGCCATGTAAGATGCATTACTTTTTGGAGAATTTGCTAAATATATAGCACATTGACTTAACAAAATTCTTGATTCAGGATTCCCAATAACTGAAACTGCCTGAAATGTATTATTCGCTAAAATTAAAGCTGTAGGGTTTGCATTACCTATATCTTCAGAAGCAGCAATAAGTAATCTTCTTGCTATAAACTTAACATCTTCACCGCCTTCAATCATTCTTGCAAGCCAATAAATAGCCGCATTAGGGTCGCTACCGCGTATAGATTTTATAAATGCTGATATGATATCGTAATGTTGTTCACCAGTTTTATCATATCTGGCTGTTTTTTTTTGAATTTTATCTAATACAAGCTGATTTGTAATTGTAATTTCATCTTCAGCAGATAGTAATAACTCAAAAATATTTAGTAATTTTCTAGCATCACCACCTGAAACTTGAAGTAATGCTTCAATTTCTTTGAGTTTAATTATTTTTTTTGATAAAATAGTATCTTCTTTAATAGCTCTATTTAATAAGTTTACTAAATCATCTTTATTAAAAGGATTTAATATGTATACTTGACAACGTGAGAGTAGGGCAGGGATGACCTCAAAACTTGGGTTTTCAGTAGTTGCGCCAATTAACGTAACCCATCCTTTTTCAACTGCGCCTAATAAAGAATCTTGCTGAGATTTACTAAATCTATGAATTTCATCAATAAATAAAATAGGATTTTTAGTTGTAAAAAGACCATCATTCTTTTTTGCTTTATCAATTACATCTCTAATATCTTTTACACCAGCGTTTATTGCACTTAAAGTATAAAAAGGTCTTTTAGATTCTGTGGCAATTATATTGGCAAGTGTTGTTTTTCCAATTCCAGGAGGTCCCCAAAGAATTAATGACGGAATAATACCTTGTTTAATTAAATTGGTTAGTATTCCGTTTTCGCCAACTAAATGTTGTTGACTAATATAGTCTTCTAACTTTTTAGGTCTAACTCTTTCTGCCAAAGGTGCATTCATAGTGTAAAAATAGAAAAGTTTTCTGACAGATAGTGTAAAGTTTTATTTTGGATTTATATTTGTTATTGTCAATATATGGATGCAAATAAAAATTTGAAGTATACTTCTGAAGTTTTAACCATTCCAACAGTATTTATAATCATAATTTGGTTTATTTATTGGATTGAAATTTACTTTGGATATAATTTTAATAAACTTGGTATATTTCCAAGAGATTTTATTGGTTTAAGAGGTGTTTTCCTTACACATTTTATTCATAGTGATACAAATCATCTTTTTAATAATTCTATACCTTTATTTGTCCTTACTAGTACGCTTTTTTATTTTTATAGAGCTGTTGCTTATAAAGTTTTATTTTACGGAGCTTTTCTTACAGGATTTCTTACTTGG
>JBELHK010000056.1:0-14287 GCA_042091415.1 Polaribacter sp.
GTATTCAAAAAAGTATATCCCAAAAATTGCAAAAGCTTTCAAATACCAATTTCTGGTTTGCCTCCAGGAGAATATGACGGTGTTCTAGTTGCTGACTACGGTGGTGATATATATGGTGTAAATATCTCTTTAAATCTTACAAAAGATTAATTAGTTTGTAATGAACCAATCCCCTATTCTATTCTTGTCTATTATATATTATGCTTGCTTTATGCACATTATTTTTGGCTTTAAATCAAATTGCTGGAGGTATTTTTCTAGAGATATTAAAAAGTCCTGAAGAATTTACTCCAGGTAAGCATCATGTAATTATACTTAAAGTCACCAATAATGAATTTGATACTATAAAGCCACTAATTAAATTTATATTACCTGATAGATGGTCTATTGTTACTAAACCTAGAATAAAGACGCTAGAAAAAGGAGAAACAGCTCGTCTTATTTATATTATTTCTTTACCAAAAAACACCAAACATGGTAGTGATAGCATAGCTATAGCTCTAAAAGTTGATGATATTGAAGTTATAAATAAAGTCTACAATATTAAAGTAAAAGAAATTTATAATATTCAGACTATCGTAGTAGAAAAACCAGAATATCTCAAAAAAGGGGATTTTTTTTCTTGTAAATATTTGATTTCTAATAAAGGAAATGTAGATGAAAAAATTGAATTAACTTCTACAAAGGGTATTATTGAAAATAAAATTGTAAATATTCCATCAGATTCATCAGTTCTAGTAACTGTCAAACAAAAAATACCTCAAGTTGTTCAAAAAACTCAAACAGTGGTAAATAATATATCAATTTATTCCATCAAAAAAGATACTACTTATTATAAAAGCATTTCCTTGATGGCTTACCCAAATACCAATAAAAAAGATCAAATCTTCAGTAAATATCCAATTCAAGCAAGCCTATTATATAATTTTTTCAACTTAAAAAATAATAAATTTCAAGCATTACAATACGATATTTATGGAAAAGGGTATATAGATCGAACAAAGAAACATAATATTGAAGTAACTGCTAGAGGAACAGATAGACCTCAATTATCTAGATTTAAAAATTATAGTGAGCATAGAGTTCGGTATATTTATGAAAATAATGACATTACGGTAGGAGATTTTACATTGAATATTTCTAGATTACTAGAAAATGTAAGATTAGGTAGAGGGTTTACATATAAACGTAAACTTAATAAGTTTGAAATAAATACATTTTATACAAAATTACGTTTTTCGGATTCAGTGAAAAATCAATTAGGTGGCTATTTGGGGTATTACTTTGATAAAAATAAATATATAAAGCTAAATGCTGTTCATAAAAATCATATTAAAAGCCTAAAAAGATCATTAACCGCAAGTTTATCTGGTATTTATAAAAAAAAGAATCTTAATTTACAGGGAGAATTTGCTGTAAGTTCTCGTGGATCTAATATAACATTTGGAAGTTCATTAACTGGTTATTACAAAAAGAATAATTTTCAAGTAAACGGAGATTGTTTGTACACACAAGCAAACTTTGAAGGATCCTTTAATAATAGTTTGCTTATTTCAGCAAATGCTAGATATAATTTTAATAAATACTGGCGTATAAGTTCTGGCATTAACTATAGTTTTATAAATCCTAATTCAGATAGCCCTTTAGAAGGTTCCTTACCATTCCAACAAAACTATTCGGCTAGTATACATTATATTAAAAATAAGAATCAGCAACATTTACTAAGGTATGGCTATCGCTCAAAATCTGATAGGAATAATGTAAAACAAATTGATTTTAATCAACACATATTGAGTTATAGATTAAATATGACAATAAATAATTTCAATTTTAGATTAAACAATGCCTTATCTCAAGTAAAAAATCAATTGATAAAGACGAACAATTTATCAGGAATATCAATAGAATCATCTTTATTTGGAGATTATAAATATTCTAAGAACTTTAGACTAGGAGGAAATTTTGAGTATCAGAGATCAAATTGGTTTATTAACAAGAATGAATTTTTATTTTATGGAGGAAATATATCTTATCAATTAAAAAATAAACTTCAATTAAATGCTAATTACAGAAATAATATTCCAATAGAAGAAATAAATACAAATAGTAGCTTATTAAATCTAGATATTATTTACACTATTAATGCAGATCACACAGTCTCAATATCTGCACGTAATAATGCTACGTCTTCAAATGTAAACACAGATAATAATTTTCATTTAGTTATTAAATATAGCAATCGATTTAATATTTCTACAAGTAAAAATAAAGACCTTGGAAAATTAATTGGTCAAATATTTGCGAAAGATTTTAAAATAATTAGAGGCATACCTGTGCATCTCAGTGGATTTACGACCATTACAGATGAAGGCGGTATTTTTGAATTCAATAATATACCTAAGGGGAAACATTTTTTAACTATTGATCGGCCAAAATCTGTTTCTGAATATATTATAAAACAAGACCTACCAATTGAAGTAGATATAATTGCTCAAGAGAAGATGAATCTATTTATAGATTTAATAAAACCAGTAAAAATTAATGGGAAAATTTTTTTTGAGGAAAATAAACAAATCCAATCAAAGGAGTTTAAAAATGAATTACCAAAATTTGTTATAAAGTTATATAATGATAAAGAAGATATTTTCTATACCTTAATAAATAGTAAAGGAGAGTTTAGTTTTAATGAAATAAAACCAGGTAATTGGAAAGTTTCAATTGTTACCAAAGGATTTGAAAGAAAATTTGAATTCTCTAAAAAGACAATTGCATTAAGCTTAGCTGATGGTGAAAATATAGACGTCAATTTTAAGGTAAAAGCTAAATCTAGAAAGTTTAATATTCAAAAAAATAAAATTAGACTTAATTCAAAATCTTAACTATAGAACATAAATGAAATTATCAATTTTAAGTACATTCATTCTTTATTTTGTTCAGATGCATAGCCAAATTATTGATAATAAATCTGTAACGATAAATACTATTATACCTGAAGTTGCTTTGATAGATATCGAATCTGTTAATCAGTCAGTATTGCTAAATTTACAACCTAATAATAATTCAGGAGAACAGTTAAATACTTCGTTGGTTCAAGATAATTCAACTTGGATCAATTATACATGTTCACTTGCTCCAAATAGTCCGTCAAAAAAAATATCTGTTCAAATTATCTCTGGAGAAATACCAAAAGGAACTCAGATTCTATTATTAGCTAGCAATTATCAAGGTTCTGGAATTGGAAATCATGGTACATCAAGTGGCACAGTTATTTTAAATAATTTTCCGCAAAACGTGATATCTAATATAGGAGGTTCTTTTACAAGTAACGGTACAAATAATGGGCATCAACTTAATTATCGCTTGAGAATTATAGACTATGGTCTTTTAGGTTTTGAAGACTCTACTTCAATCACTATTGCCTTTACACTAACTGATGATTAATATGAAAACTAGTCAATATTTAATTTTTTGTCTTAAAAGGTTAAGAAGATTAGCTTATTTTTTTTTAATGATAGGTTTATTTCTTACTCCAAAGAGTATACAAGCACAATTAAATATTGAGTCTTCAAATACTATTAATTTTAGCATACTAGAAATTAATGTCGTTGATGCTGGATTAGATTTTCAAAATGATTTTTCAACAACAGATAATGCAATCTTGTTAAGTGTTAATATTTTGCCTCAAAATCTTCAAAATACAACTTTACGATCTTGGCGAGTTGATATAAGAAAGAATGATATTGATTGGCATGATAACTTAGATTTATTTGTTAGAGTAACAGGAACTGGCAATAGCAATTTTAATACTTCTTTACAAAACGATTTTGCTTATCAACAAATACAAGATTTTGATAACTTATTTTTTAATGGCACGGGTTGGATTAATAATATACCAATACAAGTAAAATTGTCAGGAGTATCTGTAATAATTCCTGCAAAATCTTATGCAACAGAATTAGTTTTTACTTTGTTAGACGATTAAGGTATTTGCTGATCGAAATAAATTTATATTACTATTCAAATTTACCCCACTCTCCACTATAATTTATTGATGTTCTATGACTGCTAGTAATATTTAAGGTTGCATATTTATTAGGAAACAAAACTAACACTAAATTTAAATTTTCGTTTGGGGTATTTATATCGTAATTGATTGTATACTTAATTTTTTCTTCATCATAATTAGATGAAACTTTTTTAGGAACTCCTTCAAATTTTAAACCTGCATCGCTACTATTATAAGCACCTCCCATTTGTCTTTCTCCGTAATAAGGCAAATCAAAAAATATTGAGTCATTTTTAACTCTTAGATAATTAGTTGTTCCAACCAAATTAATATTAGATTGATTACTTCCTGGAGGTAATAAATTATTAATACCTCTTACATTTCCAAGACCAATTGGGTTTGCAGAGCTTGCTTCGAATTCAAATTTATTAATTTTTACAATTTCTTTAAACTTAGAAATTTCCTGACCTGTGTAAACATTTTTTTTGCTTGCACAACCATTAATAAATAAAACAGTAACTACTAAATACATCCAGTTTTTCATAATTCTTATTTTGTAAGGTTTTAAAAATATATTATTTATATGCTCTTATATTTGTATTTAAATTTATAAAAATTTTATGACTTTAAAAATTATTTTTGAGGATGATTATATTCTTTGTGTTAATAAACCGAATAATATTTTGGTTCATCATGCTTATCATTCTAGAAATGTTTCTGATGAAAATTCCTTATTACAGATCGTTAAAAATGAAACCGGTCTATTAGTTTTTCCAATTCATAGATTGGATAGAAAAACTTCGGGAATTATTTTACTTGCTAAAGAAAAAGGTTTTGTTTCAAAATTTCAAGATTTATTTTCTACGGATAGAATTCAAAAAAAATATTTTGGTGTTGTTCGAGGGCATTCTCCAGAGTCAAAAATTATTGATTCACCTGTGAAAGGTAGAGATGCAAAAGTTCATAAAGATGCTTTGACACATTTAAAAACTTTAGAAAATATTGTTTTAGATGTTGCTGTAAAACCATATAGTAGTTCACGATATTCTTTGGTAGAATTACAGCCAAAAACAGGAAGAATGCATCAATTAAGAGTACATATGAATAAAATTAGTCATCCTTTAATAGGTGATGCAAAGTATGGAGATAAAAATCACGATATGATGTATCAATCAAAATATGGTTATCAAAATTTATTTTTACATGCGGGTCAATTAGAGTTTACACATCCTTTTACTTCAGAAAATCTAAAATTACAAGCTGAATTTCCGAAAGATTGGATTTCTTTATTTGAAAACTTTTCTTGGAAAAATCCATTATCAGAATAAAAAATCCTGCTTTTGCAGGATTTTTTCATTGTTCTATAGAGTTCGCATCGAAACTTATGAGCTCGTTGTTTTCAAAAATTGGAGTTATTTCTATAGGATTGCAACACACTTCACAATCTTCAATATATGTTTGTTTTCTAACACTGCTATCTAAAAGCATAGAAATTTCTTCCCAACAATATGGACATTGAAAAAAGTGTTCCACTACTCCTCTATTACTTTTAAAACTAATTTTCCTTTCTTTTCCCCAGAAAATAATCTGTTATAGGTTTCATGAAATTTTTCAATACCATTGTAGATATCTTCTTTCGATTTTAATCTTCCTTCTTGCATCCAGATTCCCATTTGTTTAGCAGCTTCACCAAACTTTTTAGTGTAATCCATAACTACCATTCCTTGCATTGTAGAACGGGTTACTAAAAGTGATAAATAATTACTAGGCCCATCAATTTTAGTTTTATTGTTGTATTGAGAAATAGCTCCACAAATTACTACTCTTGCATGCATTCTTAATTTACTTAGCGCAGCATCTAGTATTTTTCCTCCAACATTATCAAAATAAACATCTACACCTTTCGGGCATTTTTGTTTTAATGCAGTATATATATTTTCTGATTTGTAGTCAATTGCATCATCAAAACCTAAATCATTTTTAATATAATTACATTTCTCTTGTCCGCCAGCAATACCAATAACTGTACAACCTTTAATTTTTGCAATTTGGCCCACAATACTTCCTACTGCTCCTGCAGCACCAGAAACTAAAACAATATCTCCTTCCTTTATTTTACCAACTTCTGTAATACCAAAATAAGCAGTCATTCCTGGCATGCCTAATGTTCCAATATACATTGGCATTGGTGCTAAGTTTGTATCTACTTTATACCAACCATCACCATTTGTAACCACATATTGTTGAACACCTCCCCAACTGGTAACTACATCACCAACTTCAAATTTAGGATTCCCATTATTTTCGATTACTTTACCTATTGAACCCGAACGCATAACGTCATCTATTGCAATTGGAGGTATGTATGATTTTGTATCATTCATCCAACCTCGCATTGCAGGGTCTAAAGAAATATAATGATGTTGAACTAAAATTTCTCCTTCTTGTAATTCAGGAATTGTATTATTTTGAAGCTCCCAAGTGTCTTTTTCAGGAACACCTAAAGGACGTTTTTTAAAGATAATTTGTTTATTATTCATTCTTTTTTGTTTTAAAATAGATATAACTAATAATCTAGTAGTTGTAATATTTCTTTTTCTAACTTTTCTTTGGATAAATATTGATTTTCTAAGTCTTTTTGAAAAGGAATTGGTGTTTCTAAGCTAGCGACTCTTTTTACAGGCGCATCTAGAAACTCAAAACAATTTTCATGAATTAAAGAAGAAATATCACTTGATATTCCGCCAAATAATGAGTCTTCTTGAACAATAAGAACTTTGCCTGTCTTTTTCACTGATTTATATATCGTTTCAGAATCTAAAGGCTGTAGGGTTCTTAAATCAATTATATCTGCTGAAATATTTGTCAATTTTTCTGAACTCTCTAAAATCCAATGAATAGATGATCCATAACCAATTAAAGTAATGTCTTTGCCTTCTTTTAAAAGATGCGCCTTACCAATTTCACTTGTATAATAACCTTTAGGAACCTCTTGATAAACAGATCTATATAAACCTTTGTGTTCGAAAAATAAAACAGGATTTGGGTCATTTATTGCTTCAATTAACAAGCCTTTTGCATCGTCTGGAAAAGCAGGATATATAACCTTTAATCCAGGGGTTTTTGTAAACCAAGCTTCGTTGGTTTGACTATGAAAAGGACCAGCGCCAACGCCAGCACCACAAGGCATTCTAACGACTATGTTAGAATTTTGATTCCAGCGATAATTTGATTTAGCTAGTAAATTTACAATCGGATTGAATCCAGAGGAAACAAAATCAGCAAACTGCATTTCAACTACAGATTTTATTCCGTTTATAGAAAGACCATATGCAGCTGAAACTACTGCAGATTCACAAATAGGCGTATTTCTTACTCTTTCTTTTCCAAATTCATCAATAAAGCCATTTGTAATTTTAAAAACTCCACCATATTCAGCGATATCTTGCCCCATAATGACTAAATCATTATGTTTTTTCATAGATTCTTTTAATCCGTCAGAGATAGCATCTACAAAACGGATATTTTCTTTAACATCAGAAGGTTTAGAAATAGAATAATCGTACGTTTTATAAACATCACTTAATTCTTCATCAATATTTGGTGTTAAACTTTCTTCGTTAAAAGCGATTTTTAAATGATCATTAATTTCCTTAATAATCTCATCTTTGTATTCGTTTTTTATTTTATCAGTAAGAATTCCTTCAGAAAGTAAATGGTTTTCATAATTTAAAATAGGGTCTTTCTTTTCCCATTGATTTAATAATTCTTTAGGGACATATTTAGTACCACTAGCTTCTTCATGACCTCGCATTCTAAACGTTTTAAACTCTAGTAAAACAGGTCTTGGGTTTTTACGAATTTCTTCAACGATATCTTTTACTTTTGAGTAAACTTCTAAAATATTATTTCCGTCTATAATATGACTTTCCATTCCATAACCAATCCCTTTATCAGCAATGTTCTTACAGTTAAATTGCTCTGACGTAGGTGTTGATAAACCATAGCCATTATTCTCTATACAAAATAGAACAGGTAAATTCCATACAGAAGCGATATTTAAGGCTTCATGAAAATCTCCTTCGCTTGTTCCTCCTTCACCACTAAAAACAGCACAAACTTTACTATTTTTTTTTAGTTTATTAGCAAGGGCAATTCCATCAGCAATTCCTAATTGTGGCCCTAAGTGAGAAATCATTCCGACGATTTTGTAATCTTGCGTTCCAAAATGAAAACTTCGATCTCTACCTTTTGTAAATCCGTTTAATTTACCTTGCCATTGAGAAAATAACCTAAATAAAGGAATTTCTCTAGATGTAAATACTCCAAGATTTCTATGCATGGGTAAAATGTATTCATCTTTATCTAGCGCTAACGTTACTCCAACAGAAATAGCTTCTTGTCCGATGCCTGAAAACCATTTAGAAATTTTTCCTTGACGTAATAGAACTAGCATTTTTTCTTCTATTAGTCGTGGTTTTAGCATACTTTTATATAAGTGTAATAATAAAGTATGGTTTGATGAAATGTTTGATTTATATTCAATTTCTGAATACATATATTGTGGATTTCGTAATTTAAAACAAACATAATCATTAAGAAATTGATTACATAAAAAAATCCTTATCATTTTATGATAAGGATTTAGTTAGTTGTAAGTTTAAAATTATTTTACAGCTCTGCAAATATTGCGTGCATCATTCTTTTTTTATCATTAATGCTTTCTTCTAGAGCAATCATCGTTTCAGTTCTGTTTACTCCAGGAATATCATCTATCATATAGATAATATCTTTTGCATCATTTGTGCCTTTTGCTCTAACTTTACAGAAAATATTGTATTTACCAGCAGTTACATAAGCAACAGTTACATTAGGTATTTTGCGCAAATTTGCAATTACACTTTGGGTCATAGAAGTTTTTTCTAAAAAAACACCAACATGAGCTATAAATGAATACCCCATTTTCTCATAATTTAGTGTTAAGGTAGAACCCTGAATTATACCTTCGTCTTCCATTTTTTTAACACGAACATGAATTGTTCCTGCAGAAACTAATAATTGTTTTGCAATATCAGTAAATGGTGTTCTTGCATTTTCGATTAAAATATCTAAAATTTGATGATCGATTTCATCTAAAACAAATTTCTTCATAATTATATTATACTCAAATTATGATGCAAATTTATGAATTTAATTTAATATGAGGTTAATAATAATGAGAAATAATTAAAATTATTTGTTTTCGAAAACGATTTCGGTATGACCTTTCTTGTCTTTTAGATTAGTTTCTTCTTCTATTTTTAGTGATGAAACAAGTTTGTTTTCGATAATTTTATCAACATATTGAAAAGCTAAGTCTTTTTTTGGTTTTGGATATCGATGAATAACATCATAAAATATTTTTTCATTGTTAGGGATGTCAAAATATCCTTCGTTATTAGAAAAATCATTTTCATTTGAGATATGATAGATTCCTTGTAAAATACTAAAAAATGTAAATTTTCTAGAAACTTCTCTTTCGTAGTCTTTTGGGTAATGGCCAGATTCGATAAGTATGGTATTAAATCCTAATTTTTGAAAATTATCTCCCGTTGCTGTAGGATAAAACTCATCAGTATACCTTCCTACACAATTGGGAATGAATGTTTGTAACATTTTATTCATAGACACAATTACATTCATTGTTTCTCTTCTTCCAAAAGTAATTTTTCTAGTTTCTTCTTCAGAAGGCGCTAAAAATGAGATTGTAGCAGGATTAGTTGTTTTTTCAACACCAAAAATTGTTCTTTGATCGTGTAGATTAAAGCAAAATTGAGGCTTAAATTCGTCAAGTATACTTCGTAAAACCTTACTTTCTTTTGCTTTCCTATCTACGGCATCTCTATTTAAATCAATGCTATTGGCATTTTCTCTAGTATATAAATTCGCTCCATCAGGGTTTAACATTGGTATAAAAACAAGTGTACATTCATTTAATATATGTTTAAACTCATATTCGTTTAGATTGGAAAAACAATTAAATAAATCAAAAAGAGCTTTTGTGCCGGTACTTTCATTTCCGTGCATCTGCGACCAAAGTAAAATCTTCTTTGTTCCATTACCAATTTTAAATTTAAAGATAGGAATGTTGTTTTCTGAAAGTCCAATTTTGTCTATCTGAAATTTAGATGCATGTTTCGAAAAAAGATTTTCTAAATCTTTGAATGTAATCCATTTCCCAAAAAGATTTGTCTCTTTTTGTTTTTTGTAAACTTCTTCTAAAAATTCTGGTTTTAGCTGATTCAATTTAATGTATTTAGATAACAAATTTAAAACATACAAAAAGACTTTACAATTTATATTTTACAAATGTAAACCTTTGTGGTTTTTACAATTGTAAACAGATTTGGTTTTTAGCTAAATTGCTTTTTGTAAACAAAATCAATAATTCTATTTTATTGTAGTTTCACTGATATAAATAATAATTATATATTTTATATATTGAATCTAAAGTATTTGTTAATGTGGGGTTTAGTATGTTTTAATTAAACTATTTATTTAATATTTATTATTTGTTTTTTTAATTCATTTCATAAACATTATTTTATTTTAAAAATTAAAATTACATTTGTAATTTAAATAAAATTTACAATGATAAACAGTGTTGATTTTTCGAATAGGATAAAAAAAATTATAGATTTCTATGATTTGTCTGCGTCTAATTTTGCAGATAAAATAGGTGTACAAAGATCAAGTATATCCCATATAATCTCAGGAAGAAATAAGCCAAGTTTAGATTTTATCTTAAAAATAACCTCTACTTTTGATCAAGTAGATATTCATTGGTTATTGAATGGTAAAGGAAGATTTCCTAAAAAAGAGGAATCAAAATCTAATTTGACCACTACTCCATCTTTTGTAAAAGATGAAAATTTAATAAAGGATAAGAATATTGAGCGAATTGTAGTATTCTTCTCAGATGGGACTTTCAATGAATATAAAAAGTAAAAAAAAAGCCAGCTTTTAAGCTGGCTTTTTTTTATCTAAAATTAATTTTTCTCATTCTTAAACTTACAGGAGTCACTTCTAAATATTCATCAACTTTAATATATTCCATACATTCTTCTAATGAAAAGTCAATTTTTGGAGCAATTTTAACACTATCATCTGTTCCTGAAGAACGAACGTTGGTTAATTTCTTTCCTTTTATTAAGTTCACACCCATATCGGTATCCTTGCTATTCTCTCCGACAACTTGACCAATATAAATATCTTGGTTTGGATCTATAAAGAAACGACCTCTATCTTGTAATCTATCAATAGCATAAGCAGTTGCTTTACCTGCTGCAGATGAAACAATTGCTCCTTTTATATCTTCTGAAAACTCTCCTTTAAAAGGTCCATATTCAGAAAAACGGTGATTTATAATTGCTTGACCTGCAGTTGCTGTTAATATTTTATTACGTAAACCAATTAATCCTCTAGAAGGAATTGTAAATTCTAAGTGCTGTAAATCACCTTTTGGTTCCATTACCAATAAATCTCCTTTTCTTAGAGAAACTAAATTAATAGCTTTTGAAGCTACATCTTCAGGAACATCTATTGATAAAGTTTCATAAGGTTCTGATTTAACGCCATCAATATCTTTTATAATTACTTGTGGACGCCCAACTTGTAATTCATAACCTTCACGACGCATTGTTTCAATTAATACAGATAAATGTAAAACTCCACGTCCAAAAACGTTGAATTTATCTTCAGAATCGGTAGTATCAACCCTTAAGGCAAGGTTTTTTTCCATTTCTTTAAACAATCTATCACGTAAATGACGAGAAGTTACAAACTTACCTTCTTTACCAAAAAATGGCGAATTGTTTATCGTAAACAACATACTCATAGTAGGTTGATCTACTTCAATTCTTGGTAAGGCTTCAGGATTTTCTATATCTGCAATTGTATCTCCAATTTCAAATCCATCAATACCAGTAATTGCACAAATATCTCCACTTCTCACTTTTGAAACTTTGGCTTTACCCATTCCTTCAAAAACATGTAATTCTTTAATTCTAACTTTTTTGTTAGTGCCATCAGCCTTACACAACATGTAATCTTTATTCTCTTCTAAGTCTCCTCTGTAAACTCTACCAATGGCAATTCTTCCTGTAAATGAAGAAAAATCTAAAGATGTAATTTGCATTTGTGGAGTACCTTCTCTATAAGGAGCTTCTGGAATTGATTCAATTACAGCATCTAATAATGGAATAATATTATCAGTTGGTTTTTGCCAATCATCAGCCATCCAACCATTTTTAGCAGAACCATAAATTGTTTTAAAATCTAATTGTTCTTCTGTAGCTTCTAAGGCAAACATCAAATCAAAAACTTTTTCATGTACTAAATCTGGGGTACAATTTTCTTTATCAACCTTATTAACTACTACAATTGGAGTTAAACCTAACTCAATAGCTTTACCTAAAACGAATCGAGTTTGCGGCATTGGGCCTTCAAAAGCATCAACAAGAAGTAAAACTCCATCTGCCATTTTTAGAACACGTTCAACTTCTCCACCAAAATCTGCGTGACCTGGAGTGTCAATTACGTTTATTTTAACATCTTTGTAATTAACTGAAACGTTTTTAGATAGAATAGTAATTCCTCTTTCTCGCTCTAAGTCATTGTTATCTAACAATAAATCTTTACGTTCTTTTCTATCATCTAAAATTTTTGCTTGATCAATTATTTTATCAACCAAAGTAGTTTTACCATGATCTACGTGAGCTATAATAGCTATATTTCTGATGGATTGCATAATACCTTCTTAAATTTCGTGCAAAAGTAGTTGATTATCTACAAAATAAAGACAATATGCTTAATTATTTTATGAGTTTTTATTTTGTGGGTTTTCTAGATCTTCTTTGAAGGCAGAAGGTAAAATATCTGGAATGAGTTTTATTAAAAGAGGCAATAATAGAGCGCCTCCTGGCAATAAGAATACTGCTAGTGTGGGTATTGCTTTACAAATATCTAATAGTTGTATTTTTATTTTTTCCTTTTCTTCATTTGTTAAATTAGAATGCGTTGACTTACGAATAAGATGCATAGCTTCTTTACTTTGATGTAATTCTTGAATTAATCGTATCTTATTTTTATGCAATAATTCTTTAATTTCATCTACAGTATTCATGAAAGTTTTCTTCTTTTTCTTTCTGTTTTTAATAAGTTAAGCTCTCTACTTGTTTGCCCGGCAACTGACGTATTTTCCTCTGCTCTTCTTATTAAATATGGCATAACATCTCTTACAGGGCCAAATGGTAAATATTTTGCAACATTATAACCATCATTCGCTAGGTTATAACTAATATGATCACTCATGCCAAATAGTTGGCCAAACCAAAGTCTTTTATCGTTATTTTTTATTTTATATTCTTTGGCTAGGTTCATTAATAAATATGAACTTTCTTCATTATGAGTTCCTGCAAATAAAGCCATATTTTTATGTTCCATCATGTATCTAATTGCGTCATCATAATTTTTATCAGTAGCTTTTTTATTGATACAGATTGGAGATTCATAATTCATTTCTTTTGCTCTTTCTCTTTCTTTTTCCATATAAGCACCTCTTACAACTTTCATTCCTATATGAAATCCTTTTTTCGCCGCTTTCTTTTGTAAATCTATTAAAAACTCCATTCTGTCATGTCTATACATTTGAAGCGTATTAAAAACAATTGCTTTGTTTTTATTATAGATTTCCATTAATTTTTCTATCAAATCATCAGCTGCTTTTTGCATCCAGCTTTCCTCTGCATCTATAAGTAATGGAACATCTTTTTCTAAAGCTAATCTACAAACGCTGTGGTATCGTTCTTCTACTCTACTCCATTCTGCTTTTTCTTCTTCTGTTAAACTCTTGCCTTCAGAAATTTTTTGGTAGAGTGCAAAACGACCAAATCCGGTTGGTTTAAAAACAGCATAAGGAATAGAATCTTTTTCTTCACAGAAATTTATTATTTTTAATATTTTTTCAAGAGCATTATCAAAACTTGCTTCTTCATCTTTACCTTCGACCGAGTAATCTAAAACACTGTGTACTTTTCCTTTGCTGTGCATTTTTTCTATGATTGGTATACAATCCTCTTCGGTAACACCTCCGCAGAAATGATCAAAAACAGTAGATCTAATCAAGCCTTCTATTGGTAAGTGTGCTTTTAATGCGAAATTTGTAACTGCACTACCAATTTTAACCATTGGTTGATTTTGTATCATTCTAAACAAAAAATAAGCGCGCTCTAGCTGTGAGTC
>JBELHK010000056.1:14387-15883 GCA_042091415.1 Polaribacter sp.
GGTGAGATTAATAAGAATCTTGAAACTTGCATTTCTGTGTGGCAAACTATTACTGATTTAGGTGGCGATAGAAAAAGTTTAATAATTACTCTTGGTGGAGGAGTAATAACAGATTTAGGTGGTTTTGTTGCCTCTTGTTTTAAAAGAGGTATAGATTTTGTAAATATTCCAACTACTTTATTGTCTATGGTTGATGCTTCTGTTGGAGGTAAAACAGGTGTCGACTTAGGAGTTTTAAAAAATCAAATTGGTTTATTTGCAAATCCTAAGATGGTTTTAATTGATGATGATTATTTAAAAACATTAAACAATCGTGAATTAAAATCTGGTGTTGCTGAGATTATTAAATATGGTTTGATATATGATATTGAATTATATAATAAAATTAATACTAATAGATTAGACAATATTAATAGTTTAATTCATAGATCTATTGAGATAAAAAATGATATTGTACAGCAAGATCCTAAAGAAGATAATTTGCGAAAAATATTGAATTTTGGGCATACAATAGGACACGCAATTGAGTCATTTTATCTTGATTCAAAAGATAAAAACAATTTGACTCATGGAGAAGCGATAGCAATTGGAATGATTTGTGAAGGATATATTTCCTCTAAAATTTTCAATTTATCAGAAGAAAAACTACGAAACATTAAAAATACTATTTTATCTATTTTTGATAAGATACTTCTTTCTAATAAAGATTTTCCAATGATATTAGATTTGCTAAAACATGATAAGAAAAATGTAAATGGTGAGGTAAATTTTGTTCTTTTAAACGATTTTGAAGAATTTAAAATAGATTGTAAGGTTTCTAGATCTCTTATTATTGAAAGTTTGGAGTATTATAATATATAAAAAAACTCTCTAAGCATTACTTTAGAGAGTTTTTTTAGTATTTGTATAAATTTAAATATTAGATTTTCTTCACTTTTACAGCATTCATTCCACGCATTCCTCGTTCTAATTCAAAAGAAACCTTATCGTTTTCTGCTATTGTATCAATTAAACCACTTACGTGAGTAAAGTATTTTTCTCCATTATCTGAGTCAATAATAAAACCAAATCCTTTAGAAGAATCAAAAAAGTTAACTTTACCCTTTCTAACCGGATCTTCCTCTGGTAAATCTTCTTTTTTTGTTGTTGATATTTGTATATCTTCAATTTCGTATTCTACTTTTAAAGTAGGGTCTGGTGGAGTATCAACTAGATTTCCGTTATGATCTACATAAGCAAACTGAATTCCAGTTTTTCCATTAGAATCTTTTTCAGCTTTCCTAGCCTCCATTTTTTTACGTTTATCTTCTCTCTTCTTTAAACGTTTTTTTTCTTTTTCACTTTTGCTAAATGTTTGTTGAGATTTTGCCATTAAAATAATTACGATTTATAATTGAATACTATAGTTAAGATAAAACACTTAACAGAGTTAAAGAAACAAATAAAATTTCTTGAAATTTTTGAGAAGTATCATTGCTTAACAATACAAATATAAG
>JBELHK010000057.1:0-10945 GCA_042091415.1 Polaribacter sp.
AATACAGACACTATTTTCCTTTTACTGCTAAAATCATTTTTAGCTTATTTTTATTTGCAATATCAATAACCTTCATTACGTTTTTATAGGCTACATTTTGATCTCCTCTAATTACTATTGTCTTTTTTTTATCTACACCAACACTTCTTAAAATCTCACTCTCTAACTTAGTAGAGCTCACTTTGGTTTTATCGATATAAAATTGAGAATTATCTGTAATAGATACCGAAACTGATTTACTGTTTTCTGTTTTTCCTCCAGCCTTCGGCAATATTACATCAATTGCACTCACAGTTACTAATGTTGATGTTAACATAAAAAAGATAAGTAACAAAAACACAATATCTGTCATGGACGACATATTGAATGAAGGGTCTACTTTATTTCTACCTCTAATATTCATACTAAACAGGCTCGTTTAATAAGTCTAAAAACTCGACAGATTTTGCTTCCATTTGATAGACCACTTTATTAGTTTTAACAACCAAATGATTATAAGTAATATATGCGATAATACCCACTATTAGTCCTCCAACTGTGGTTGTCATTGCTGTATACAATCCATCAGAAAGCATTTTTATATCTATTTGACCTCCTGCATTTGCAATTTCATGAATAGCGACAATCATTCCGATTACAGTTCCTAAAAACCCAATCATAGGAGCTGCCCCTGAAATTGTTGCCAAAACAGAAACATTTCTTTCTAATTGATACACTTCTAATTTACCCGCGGTTTCAATAGCTGTATTGATATCCTCTAAAGGCTTACCGATTCTTGAAATTCCTTTTTCGATTAATCTCGCTGCAGGAATATCTTTACTCTTACAAAGTGCATTCGCAGATTCTAATTTACCATCAGACACAAATTCCTTAATCTGATTCATAAAATTCTTATCTACTTTTGATGCTGCTTTTATTGCAAAAAAACGTTCAAAATAAATATATAGAGCAACTGTAAGCAAAACAAAAAGTATCGCAATTATAATTTGCCCTCCTAAACCACCATCCATAATTAATTTATAGATAGATAGTGTTTTTTCTTCTGATAAATTCTCTTCTAAAATTTCTATATTTTCTTGAAAAAATAGCATCATTATATTGTTGTTGTTTTAGTTATATCGAATAACGATTAATATTTCTTTTAATTGTTTTTGAAACAAAAAATATTAAAAAAATGCCATTTTATAAAATTTACAAAATGGCATTTAGTTTTTATATATTTTTTAAATAAACATTCTTAGTACTAAAAAAGATATCGATCCTGTTAAAAAGCCTATTAAAGCCAACCAAGAAATCTTTTTTAAATACCAGAAAAAATCAATTTTTTCCATTCCCATTGCTACAACACCAGCTGCAGAACCAATAATTAACATACTACCACCTGTTCCTGCAGAAAAAGCAATAAAATGCCATAATGGATTATCTAATGATTCAGAAAACATTCCTAAACTTGCTGCTACTAAAGGCACATTATCTATAATTGCAGAGCCAATACCTAATAAAATAACCACTAGGTCTGAGACTTTAGTTCCGGCTAATTCAGAACCGATTAATGGAATACTTTCTTTTAAACTATCTGCAAAATTGAACAAAACCCCTAAAGATTCTAATGCAGCTACTGCCATTAATATTCCTAAAAAGAAAAGAATACTCGGCATTTCTATTTTTGATAAAGAATGGTGAACAGGACTATGGTGCGTTCCAGACGTGTGCTCAATTGTTTCTCCTGCTTCCATGCTAGAAATTGAAAACTTAGAATTACTAAAAATTTCAGCAAACGTAGCTACAATACCTAAAGACAGCATCATACCTACATAAGGAGGTAAGTGTGTAAAGGTTTTAAAGAAAGGCACAAAAACGATTGCTCCTAAACCTAAATACAACATTATTGCACTGTATTTACTTTTGGTTTTTGTAGCATCTTCTTCATCAAAATCAATATCTCCTTGAAAAGCTGGTAAAAAAGAAGCTATTATCGTTGGTACTATCATACACAATAATGAAGGAACAAAAAGATATATAAAAAGCATTCCTGCACTTACTCTATTCGCAATCCAAAGCATTGTGGTTGTTACATCTCCGATTGGTGACCATGCTCCTCCTGCATTTGCAGCTATAATAATTAAGCCCGCAAACCAAATTCGATCTTCTCTGTTTTTTACAATTTTCTGTAAAATAGAAATTAATACAATGGTAGCAGTTAAGTTATCAATAATAGCAGAAAGTATAAACGCAAGAATAGAAAACATCCAAAGTAACTTCTTTTTACTTTTAAAGTTTACATACCCTTTAATTGTTGAGAATCCATCAAAATAATCAATGATTTCTACAATAGTCATTGCTCCTAAAAGAAAAACTAAAATTTCTGCTGTTTTACCAAGGTGATGTAATAACGTTTCTTCTACTAAATGCATTTTATCATCATGTAGCATAGAGGAAAAACCATCAACTAAACCATGTTTACTTGAGTCGAACCAGTTTGAAAAACTATCAACACCAAGCGCAACAATTGCCCAACAAATAGACATCATTATCAATGCTGGAATTAATTTATCTAGTTTTAAATTATGTTCTAAAGTAATAGCTAAATAACCTATTACGAAAACGATTATAATAATTGATTCCATTTATTTTATATTAATTGTTTTAATGCGATTTCAAATGCCGTTGAACAAATTTTTGTTTTAGAGGCACTCTTTTTAAATGTTCTTTGTAAAGCTTTTTTGATAATGTTTGATGTATCATCAAATATTGCTTGATCTTGCATCGGTAATTGTACTTTCGCTTCCATTAAATATGCAAAAACTCTTGCGATACCACAATTTGAAATAAAATCTGGCAATAAACTTAAATGTTTATCTGTATACTCCATAATAGGACCGAAAAAGATTTCTTTGTCTGCAAAAGGTACATTTGCTCCAGGAGAGATAACTTCTAACCCGGCATCTATCATTTGCTGAACCTGTTCTTGAGAAACCAATCTTGATGCAGCTGCTGGGATAAATATTTCAGCGGGCAAACTCCAAATTTTCTGATTAATTTCATCAAAAGAGATCATTTTATCAGAAACTAATTTATTTCCGTCTTTTGCTAAAAATAATTCAGTCATTTCATCCATTGAAAAACCTTCTTCATTTATCAATCCTCCATCTCTATCAATAATACCAACGACTTTTGCGCCTAATTGCGTTAGATAATAAGCTGCTGCTGAACCAACGTTACCAAAACCCTGAACAATAGCTCTTTTACCCTCAACTTTACCTCCGTAAATATTGTAGTAATGCTTTACTGCTTCTGCAACTCCGTAACCTGTTAACATATCAGCTACGGTATATTTTTTTGATAAATCAGGTGAAAATTGCTTGTCTTCAATTACTTTAATAACTCCTTGTCTTAACTGACCAATTCTATTTATTTTATCAGCCTCTGTTGGTTTAAAGTGTCCGTTAAATATTCCTTCTTGAGGATGCCAAACACCACAACTTTCTGTGATCGGAATTACGTCTTTATCAGCATCAACATTTAAATCGCCTCCTGTTCCATAATAATGTTTTAATAATGGCGTAACTGCTTTATACCATCTTTCTAAAACACCTCTTTTTCTTGGATCATTAGGATCGAAATTAATTCCTGATTTAGCGCCTCCGATTGCAGGACCAGAAACGGTAAATTTCACTTCCATTGTTTTTGCTAATGAAAGTACTTCATTTTTGTTTAAGCCTTTACGCATTCTAGTTCCTCCTCCAGCAGCTCCACCTCTAAGTGAGTTTATAACCGTCCAACCTTCTGCATCAGTTTCTTGATCTTTCCAATGAAAAACAATTTCAGGCTGTTTATTTTCGTATATTTTTAATAATTCTTTCATTCTTAATTTGTTGGCTTTTTTAACTTAATTAATTCTTTTACATAACGCAATTACATCATAAATCACATAAGCTAAAGCTGATTCATTTAAAATAAGTATTTGAAGTTATTATTCTTTTTTTTGTAAACTGTACAAACTTAATGTAAAAAAATGATTTTAAAAATTTTTACAATCACAAACTATGGATAAAAAATAACTCCTGAAGAATGATTTTTTTGAGCTCCTGTAACTGACTTCAAACAATTAATTTGATTATTTATTTTTAACAATCCTAAGAAAGAAAATATCAACGCTTCTTTGTAATTAATGATTTCCTGATTCGGTAATTTAATCTTGGTATTTGTTAGTAATTCAATCCTCTTTATCAAAAAAGAATTAAAAACTCCTCCTCCAGAATATAAAACTGAGTTACTATTTTTTACAATTCTAGATATTTGAAATGCAATATGTTCTACAAATGTTCTTAATATGGATGAAATATCTGTTTCCAATTCGTCTATTAAGGGAAATATATATTCTTGCACCCACTCTAAACCAAGTGATTTTGGATATTGTTTTTCATAATACCCTAAATTGTTTAACTGCTCTAAAAGCAAGGAGTTCACTGCTCCTTTTGATGCAACTTCACCAGAGTTGTCATATTCTAAACCTATTTTATTTACATAATGATTTAAGACAATATTTACTGGACAAATATCAAAAGCAATTCTCTGATTATCCTTTTTAAAAGAAATATTTGAAAAGCCTCCAAGATTTATGCAAAAGTCAAAATTAGCAAATAATAATTCATCACCAATAGGCACCAAAGGAGCTCCTTGCCCTTTTAATTTCACATCTTGAGTTCTAAAATCACAAACCACCTTTTTATTTGTTTTTAAAGCAATCATTTCACCTGAACCGATTTGCAAAGTAATTCCCTTTTCTGGTTGATGAAAAATTGTATGACCATGTGAAGCGATAAAATCAACAGTATCAATCTTATTACTCAAGATAAAATCATTGATAATTTCCCCCAAATACTCACCATACGTTTTATCTAATTGATGTAAATCGTCCTTATTAGAAAATATTGCGTTTTGTAATAACAACTTCCAATCGTTTGAATATGGTATCGTTTTAGCATAAATAATCTCAAAATCTGAATAAATATCATTATTGAATGAGACATACACTAAATCAACTCCATCTAAAGACGTCCCAGACATTACTCCTATTGAGAAAATCTTATTTTTAATCATATCTGTAAAATTAACAAAAGTCTATCTAAAAATATGTTACGAAATCGATATATTTGCGATCTAAAATTAAGAATTTAATAAAATTTCAAAATGAACTTTAACCTTACAGAAGAGCACTTAATGATTCGTGATGCAGCTAGAGATTTTGCTAAAACAGAATTACTACCTGGCGTTATAGAAAGAGATGAAAAACAAGAATTCCCACAAGAATTAGTAAAAAAGATGGGAGATTTAGGTTTTATGGGAATTATGGTAGATCCTAAGTATGGCGGTAGCGGAATGGATACAATATCTTATGTTCTTGTTATGGAAGAACTTTCTAAAATCGATGCTTCTGCTTCTGTAATGGTTTCTGTAAATAATTCTTTAGTTTGTTATGGCTTACAAGCTTATGGAAGTGAAGAGCAAAAACAAAAATACCTTACTAAACTTGCTACTGGAGAACAGATTGGTGCTTTTTGCTTAAGCGAACCTGAAGCAGGTTCTGACGCAACTTCACAAGCAACAACCGCAGAAGACAAAGGAGATCATTACTTAATTAATGGAACAAAAAACTGGATTACCAATGGCGGTAGATCTGATGTTTATTTGGTAATTGCTCAAACAGATAGAGATAAAGGACATAGAGGAATCAATGCTTTTATTGTAGAAAAAGGCATGGAAGGCTTTCACATTGGCCCAAAAGAGGATAAGTTAGGAATTCGTGGTTCTGATACGCATACACTTCAATTTAACGATGTTAAAGTACCGAAAGAAAATAGAATTGGTGAAGACGGCTTTGGCTTTAAGTTCGCGATGAAAACTTTATCAGGAGGTAGAATAGGAATTGCTGCTCAAGCTTTAGGTATTGCTTCTGGAGCGTATGAATTGGCTTTAAAATACTCTAAAGAACGAAAAGCATTTGGTACAGAAATTTGCAATCACCAAGCAATAGCATTCAAATTAGCGGATATGTATACAGAAATTGAAGCTGCCAGACTATTAGTAATGAAAGCCGCTTTCGAAAAAGATGAAAACAAAAATTACGATATGACTTCTGCAATGGCAAAACTATACGCAAGTAAAGTAGCAATGGAACAAACTGTTGAAGCTGTTCAAATTCATGGTGGAAACGGATTTGTTAAAGAATATCATGTAGAACGCTTAATGAGAGATGCTAAAATTACTCAAATTTATGAAGGTACTTCTGAGATTCAAAAAATTGTTATTTCTAGAGGCGTAATCAAAGGTTAAAATTTTTTTATTATAATAAATGAAAAATCCATCTTAAAAGATGGATTTTTTTTTATAACATTATTTCAACATGATATAATTGCAAACCTGATGAAGGAGCAATTTGCTTTAAAGGTTTTTTATCATTTGTTTCTTTTAAAGAGTTTTTAATAAAATCTATAGATAAATTTCCCTTTCCCACTTCAAATAGCGCAGCCATCATCAATCGAATTTGATAACGTAAAAAACCTTTACCTTTTACTTTTAGCACATAACTTTTTTCAGGAAAAAAACTCGCTGTTAAATATGAGTTTTCACAAATCTCACAAGAATCGATTTTACGTTTCAAAATTGTATGTTCTGAAGGCTTGGTACAATATTTATCAAAATAATGCTCCCCTTCAAATAAACGAGCTGCCTTTTTCATAAGATCAATATCTAAGTTCTCCATTAAAGAAACCATAAAAGGAGCAGCAAAAGGATGGTTTTTACCACCGTAAGAAAAATAGTAATGATACTCTTTAAATTTTGGTGCATTTAAAATATTAAAATTTGAGTCAACAACCTTGATTGACATAGCTCTTAAATCAGGTGAAAGATTATTATTCAAATCATCTAAAAATAAATTTTCATCTAAATCATTATTTATAAAAAGTTGAAAAAAGTATGTATTTGCAGAAACTTTTGCATCTGTTCTTCCAACACCAAGCGTTTTAAAATTAAAATGTCCCAAAGCATAAGACATAGATTTGTCCAACATTTCATGAAGAGTTTTAGCATTCTTTTGTTTTTGCCAACCCGAAAAACGAAAACCTAAAAACTGTAAGCATATTAAGTATTGATTTGAATATTTCATAAGTACATATCCATAATTATTATATTTTTTTTTACCAAAAGTACATTTTTATGAATATCTCAAAAAAAAATACTCACTTTTTTACGAAATCTATTTTAAACCCCCTTAAACATATTAAAAATAGCATTTTAACAATTATACCCCCATTTTTTTAAGGGTATTTATTTAATATACAACGTTTTCGAAGAGCTACCCCTAACTTTTTTAATATTTAATACATACATTTGAAATGTTCAAATAATAAATTAGATAAAAATTAAAACAAGTATTATTATGAAAAAAATTATTTTAGCATCGTTATTTTTAGCAGTAAGCTTAACAACAAAAGCTCAAGAAAAAAAAGAAGAAAAAGGTAAATTTACCTTAAGTGGAACCGTAGATGTTTACGGAACAACTAATTTTGCTGATGGCTCAGGAACTCCCGGAATACTAATCGCTAATCCAGAAAATGCAAATGGATTTGGTTTAGGTTTTGCAAACACCGTTTTTGCTTATGAAAAAGGAAAAGCCGGTGTTGTTGCAGATATTGCTTTTGGCCCGAAAGCAGATGATGCAAACCTAGCAGGAGCAATCAACCAATTATATGCTTATTATAACGTAAGCGATAAAGTTACAGTTACAGCTGGTCAGTTTAATACTTTCTTAGGTTACGAAGTTATTTCTCCTGCAGCTAATTTTAACTATACAGTTTCTTATTTATTTAATGCTGGCCCTTTTTCTCATACAGGTATTAAATTAGATTATGCTGCTTCTGAAGATTTATCTTTAATGTTAGCTGTTACAAACTCTCATGCTATTTCTAGTGCTGACGGAAATGTTGGAGGAGAAATGCAACTTGGTGCACAAGTTGGTTATAAAGGACAATTCTTAAACTTTATTTACGGTGGTGTTGATGGTAGCGGAATTACTGATAATATTTTTATCGATTACACAGGTGGTTTTGATTTATCTGATTCTTTATTTTTAGGTATTAATGCTGCTTATTCGCATTCAAGTGATGCTGATGCAGGATATCAAGGCGCGGCTTTATACTTACAAAATAGTTTTTCAGACAGTTTCGCTTTAGGCTTCCGTCCTGAAATTTTTCAAACAAACGGAGCTTTTGAAAACAGCGTAGCTGCATTCACTTTAACAGCTAACACTTCATTAACTGAAAACTTAAAGCTAATAACAGATTTAAGGTTTGACACTTCAGATGATATGATAATTGAAGCTTTCCCTTCAGAAAAAAATGTAAGCGCTTTAACTATTGCAGCAGTTTACTCTTTCTAATTAAAACAGAACATAATTATTAACTAACTAAAATTAATACATATGAGTTTATTACTAACATTATTTCAAGAAGCTCCAGCTTCTGAAGCTTCAAAAGTTTTAGAGCAAGTAAATGGAGATATGGGAATGCTTTGGATGTTATTATCAGGTATATTAGTATTCTTTATGCAAGCAGGTTTTACATTAGTAGAATCTGGAATGACAAGATCTAAAAACGCAGTAAATATTGCAATGAAAAATTTACTTGATATTTGCGTAGGATCAATAAGTTTTTGGTTAATTGGCTATTCATTAATGTATGGAGACACTTCTAACGGCTGGTTTTTCTGGAGTGGTTTATTCCAAGGAGAAGGAGCTGATTTATTCTTTCAAACCATGTTTGCTGCAACAGCTGCTACAATCGTATCTGGTGCAATTGCAGGTAGAACAAAATATTCAACTTACATTATATTTTCAATAATTATAACTGCTTTTATTTACCCTATTTCAGGCGGATGGCAATGGCAAGGAGAAGGCTGGTTAACTAAATTAGGCTTTATTGACTTTGCAGGTTCTTCAATTGTTCACTCTGTTGGTGGATGGGCTGCACTTGTAGCTGCAATTATGGTAGGACCAAGAATTGGAAAATTTGTTGATGGAAAAGTATTACCTATTCCTGGCCACAATCAAATACTAGCTACTTTAGGTGTATTTATCTTATGGTTAGGATGGTTCGGATTTAATGGTGGTTCTCAATTAGCTTGGGGAGGTGATGACGCAACAGGAGCATCAAATGTTGTTTTAATTACAAACTTAGCAGCTGCAGCTGGTGGTTTAGGAGCATTAATCACCACTTGGATATGGTACGGAAAACCACACTTAGCTCAAACATTAAATGGTGCTTTAGCTGGTTTAGTAAGCATAACAGCTGGTTGTGGTAATATGACTGATATAGGTGCTGTTTTCGCTGGATTAATAGGTGGTATAATCGTTGTATTCTCAATAGAATTTATTGAAAAGAAATTAAAAATTGATGATGCAATTGGTGCTGCTTCAGTTCATGGAGTTGCTGGAGTTTGGGGAACTATAGTTATTGGATTATGGGGAGTAAACCTTGGAGAAAATGCTGATGGATCTGCTATTGAAAGTTTATTTCATGGAGGTGGTTTTCATCAACTAGGAGTTCAAGCCTTAGGTTCTCTAGCGTATGCTGTTTGGGCAGTTGTTTTATCATTCATTGTTTTTTACATTTTAAAATCTACATTGGGTCTTAGAGTATCAAAAGAAGTTGAAATCGAAGGTTTAGATATTTCTGAACACGGTTCAATTGCTTATCCAGGAAAAAGAGTTAGAGAAATTGATGAAGATAGATAATCATATACTTTAAACTATTATTGAATTTTTAAAAACACACAGTGAAATACTGTGTGTTTTTTTTATAAATCAAAAATAATAACACATTTAAACTAATCAAGCTAGTTTTACACACTTCTAGTTTCAATATTTAAGTGATGTATTGATAGAATATTTAAATATTAACTAAAAAATTCAGTTTTTAGATATACAATAATTAAAAGACCTAATATTTATAAAAATACACATTATTTAATGTTTTTTTATTTTTATCACAAAAGTTGTATTAAAAAAAACAATTCAATGAATTATTCCTAACTAAATAACTATGTTTGTGAATATAACTCAAAGATATATGAAAAAACAAGGTCTGTATTTACCAGAATTCGAGCATGAAAATTGTGGTGCTGGTTTTATATGTAATTTAAATGGAGAAAAGACAAATCAAATAATTCATGATGCTCTAGAAATACTTGTAAAATTAGAACACAGAGGAGGTGTTAGTGCCGATGGTAAAACAGGTGATGGTGCAGGCTTATTAATAGACATCCCGCATGAATATTTTAATCGTGTTTGCGATTTTAAAATTCCAAAACAAAGAGAATACGCAGTGGCCGTAGTTTTTCTGCCGAAAGTTTCTAATCAATACGATTTTTGTAAAAATATTTTTGAGCAAGAAATAAAAAATCAAGGACTTTCAATTTTAGGATGGAGAAAAGTACCTGTAGATTCAGAAAAATTAGGAGAAATCGCTTTGGCATCAGAGCCCAATATTGAGCAACTTTTTATTGGCAAGCCGGAAGATATTAACGAAACCAATTTTAAGGCAAAATTATATGCTGCAAGAAAAATAACCGAACATGTTATCAGCAACTCTAAAATATCTAAAGCAAATTATTTTTATGTTCCAAGTTTATCTATAACTACCATTATCTATAAAGGAATTATAATGCCAGAAGATATAGGTCTTTATTATTTAGACCTTCAAGAAATAGATTTGGTTACACGTTTAGCTTTAGTACATCAGCGTTTCTCTACAAACACAATGCCTACTTGGGAATTAGCACAACCTTTTAGATATATGTGCCAAAATGGTGAAATTAACACCTTAAGAGGAAATGTTAGTAGAATGCGAGTTCGAGAAGAAATCATGAAAAGTGATGTTTTTGG
>JBELHK010000057.1:11045-15866 GCA_042091415.1 Polaribacter sp.
ACAGATGGAGATTATATTGGTGCTTTACTAGATAGAAACGGACTAAGACCTTCAAGATACACACTAACAAAGAGTGGAAAACTAATCATGTCATCAGAAGTTGGTGTTGTAGATATTGATCCTTCAGATATAAAAGCACATGGTAGATTAGAACCTGGAAGAATGTTCTTAGTAGACATGAATGAAGGTAGAATTATTGATGATGAAGAGATAAAAAATAAAGTTGTTTCTGAAAGACCTTATAAAGAGTGGTTAGATAAAACTCGTTTACACTTAAAAGATGTTCCTTATACAAATGAGACTTGCCCAATTGAAACAATTGACATAAAAACACGTCAAAGGTTATTTAATTACACTTTTGAAGATATTCAAGAAGTAATTACTCCGATGGCTCAAAATAAAAAAGAGGCTTTAGGTTCAATGGGAATCGATACTCCTTTAGCTGTTCTATCAAACAAACCACAATTAATATCAAACTATTTTAAACAACTATTCGCTCAAGTTACGAATCCTCCTTTAGACGGAATTAGAGAAAATATCGTAACTGATATTAGTTTGAACTTAGGGAAAGATAGAAATATTTTCAGCATCACAGAACGTCAATGTCGAAAATTAAGAATTCAAAATCCTGTTATTTCGAATGCTGATTTAGAAAAAATAAGAACAATTGATATCGAAAGCTTCAAAGCAATAACAATTCAAATGCTTTACCCAAAAGCTGAAGGGTTAAATGGTCTTGAAAATGCGCTAGAAAATATAATTATTCAAGTTGAAAAAGCTTTAAAAGAAAAAACTAATATTATAATTCTTTCAGATAGAGGTGTTAACCAAGAATTTGCTCCTATTCCTGCTTTATTAGCTTGTTCATATGTTAATCATCAATTAAATCGTTTAAGAAAACGCTCCTTTTTTGATATCATCATAGAATCTGCAGAACCTCGTGAGCCGCATCATTTTGCTACACTATTTGGTTATGGTGCAAGTGCAGTAAATCCTTATATGGTGAATGAAATTATAAGAATGCAGGTAAAAGAAGATTTCATAAAAGATATAGATGAACAAAAGGCTGTAGACAATTTCAACTTTGCAATCGGAAAAGGAATTCTAAAAATTATGAATAAAATTGGAATCTCGACGCTACATTCTTATAGAGGTTCCCAAATATTTGAAATTGTTGGCTTTAACTCGCAATTTGTAGAAAAATACTTCCCCTACACTGCATCAAGAATTGAAGGGATTGGTTTATATGAAATTGAGAAAGAAATCGACAAACGATACAAACAAGCGTATCCAAATAATCAAATTGATAAAAAGCTCGGATTGAATATTGGAGGAGAATATAGATGGAGAAGAAATGGAGAGCGTCACTTATTTAATCCGACAACAGTTGCTAAATTACAACAAGCGGTAAGGTTGAGTGACCAAAAAAGTTATGATACTTATGCTAACGCAATAAATGAACAGTCAGAAAATTTAATGACAATTCGAGGCTTATTCGAATTTGATAATTTAGATCCAATTCCTATAGAAAAAGTAGAACCTTGGACAGAAATTGTAAAGAGATTCAAAACAGGAGCTATGTCATACGGATCTATTTCACGTGAAGCTCATGAAAACCTAGCAATTGCCATGAACAGAATTGGTGGGAAATCAAATTCTGGAGAAGGAGGTGAAGACAGAAAACGTTTTCAAAAAGACGTAAATGGAGATAGTAGAAACTCTGCAATAAAACAAGTTGCTTCTGGTAGATTCGGGGTAACATCTCATTATTTAACTAATGCCAAGGAAATTCAAATAAAAATGGCGCAAGGAGCAAAACCTGGTGAAGGAGGACAACTTCCAGCTCATAAAGTTCTACCATGGATTGCTGATGCCAGAAATTCAACTCCTTTTGTTGGATTAATTTCTCCACCACCACATCATGATATTTATTCAATTGAAGATTTGGCTCAGTTAATTTTTGATTTAAAAAATGCAAATCGTGATGCAAGAATTAACGTAAAATTAGTTTCTGAAGTTGGTGTTGGTACTATCGCTGCAGGTGTTGCTAAAGCTAAAGCAGATGTTGTTTTAATTTCTGGTTATGATGGTGGTACAGGTGCTTCTCCTCTAACCTCACTAAAACATGCTGGTCTTCCTTGGGAACTTGGCTTATCTGAAGCCCAGCAAACACTTGTTTTAAATAACTTAAGAAGTAGAATTGTTGTGGAATGTGATGGACAATTAAAAACCGGACGAGATGTCGCAATCGCTGCTTTATTAGGTGCAGAAGAATTTGGTTTTGCAACAGCTCCTTTAGTTGCTTCTGGTTGTATTATGATGCGTAAATGTCACTTAAATACATGCCCTGTTGGTATAGCAACACAAGACAAAGAACTACGTAAAAATTTTAAAGGAACACCAGAACATGTAATTAATTTCTTCTATTATGTAGCTGAAGAATTAAGACAAATTATGGCGCAGTTAGGCTTTAAAACTTTAGCTGAAATGGTCGGACAAACACATAAAATCAATGCAAATAAAGCCATAACACATTATAAAGCAAAAGGATTAGATTTATCTAATATATTACATAGACCTATATCATACAGAAATAGTATTGTAAGAAATACTGAAAAACAAGAGCACAACATTAGCAATGCTCTAGACTTTAAAATTTTAAAGGATTCTCATAGAGCTTTATATCGTAAAGAAAAAATGACTCTTAATTATGGAATAAAAAATACAAACAGAACAGTTGGCGCAATTGTAAGTAACGAAATTTCAAAAATTTATGGTCACTTAGGATTACCTGAAGATACGTTAAATATCAATTTCAAAGGTTCTGCAGGACAAAGCTTCGGAGCTTTTGGAGCTTACGGATTAACATTCACATTAGAAGGAAACACAAATGATTATCTTGGAAAAGGTTTATCTGGCGCTAAGTTGATTATTAAAAAACCCTTGCAAGCAGATTTTATTGCTGATGAAAACATAATCGTAGGTAATGTATGTTTATTTGGTGCCGTTAACGGACAAGCATATATTAATGGAATTGCTGGAGAACGATTTGCAGTTCGTAATTCGGGAGCAACTGCTGTAGTTGAAGGTGTAGGAGATCATTGTTGTGAATATATGACTGGAGGTAAAATAATTGTTTTAGGAAAAACAGGAAGAAATTTTGCCGCAGGTATGAGTGGAGGTATAGCGTACGTTTATGATCCAGAAGATAAGTTTATTAATGGTTTATGTAATACCGAAACAATTGAATTTGAAAAAGTAGAAGGTGATGATAGTAGAGAATTAAAAGCAATTATTGAAGAGCACGTAATTTATACAAGTAGTAAAAAAGGAACAGATATTTTAAAAAATTGGAATACTAGTATTTCTAATTTTATAAAAGTTATGCCTATAGAATATAAAAATGCATTAAAACGCATAGAAAACGAAGAACCAATGATTGAAGAATTAACAATAGCATAATTGTCATGGGAAAAACAACAGGATTTAAAGAATTTGATAGACAAGATGAAAAGTACATATCTGTAAAAGAACGTATAAAAAATTACGATGAATTTACAGTCCCGCTATCTGAAAATGAATTAAAAAAACAAGGGTCACGTTGTATGGATTGTGGAATTCCTTTTTGTCATAGTAGCTGTCCTCTTGGAAATTTAATTCCAGATTTCAACCATATGGTTCATCAAGGGGAATGGAAAAAAGCTTCTTGGATATTACATTCTACAAATAATTTCCCAGAATTTACAGGTAGATTGTGTCCAGCTCCGTGTGAAAAATCATGTGTATTAGGTATTATTGAAGACCCAATATCAATAGAGAATATTGAAAAAAACATTGTAGAGCGTGCTTTTAAAGAAGGTTGGATAAAACCACAAATACCTAAAACAAAAACAGGAAAAACTATAGCTATTATTGGTTCTGGTCCTGCAGGTTTGGCAACCGCACAACAATTAAATAGGGCTGGTCATAAAGTAACTGTATTTGAAAGAGATGATGAAATAGGAGGATTATTAAGATATGGTATTCCAAATTTTAAAATGGAGAAAGAAATTATTGATAGAAGAGTTGATATTTTAATAGCAGAAGGTATAATATTTAAAACAAATATTAATGTGGGTGTAAACTATGATGTAAAAGAGTTAAAAAGTTTTGATGCAGTCGTTCTATGCGGAGGAGCAACTAAAAGAAGAAGTTTGCCTACAACAGGAATAAATGCTAATGGAGTTGAACAAGCTATGGATTTTTTAACACAACAAACAAAAGCACTTTTTGGAAAAAAAATAGAAAATCAAATAATAGCAAAAGATAAAAATGTTATAGTAATTGGTGGTGGAGATACAGGCTCCGATTGTATAGGAACTTCGAATAGACAAGGAGCAAAATCAGTTATCAACTTTGAAATTATGCCAAAACCACCAGGCCATAGATCTCCCTCAACACCTTGGCCATATTGGCCTTTACAATTAAAAACATCTTCTTCTCATAAGGAAGGTGTTAAAAGAAATTGGTTGATTAATACTAAAGAATTTATAACTGATAATGATAACAAACTGATTGCATTAAAAACTGTAAACGTAGAATGGAAAATTATAAATGGCGAAAGACCAAAATTAATAGAAGTCCCAAATACAGAAAAAATATGGAAATGTGATTTAGCTTTATTAGCTTTAGGTTTCACAGGACCAGAAAACACATTGGCTTCACAATTAGGAATCAAAACTGATTTACGATCTAACTATGAAGCTGAGTATGGAAAATACCAAACTAATATTCCAAATATATTTACGGCAGGAGATATGAGAAGAGGACAATCTTTAATTG